>JAFDWT010000063.1 GCA_018268335.1 Armatimonadota bacterium
GTCGTGGACTTACCAGAACCGGTCGGGCCGGTGACCAGGATCATGCCGTAAGGGATGTTGATCAGCTTGCGGAACAACGTCAACTGGTCGGGCCGCATGCCCAACTGCTCCATCGTGAGGGTCGAGGTGCCCTTGTCGAGGATGCGCATGACCACGCGCTCGCCTTGGACGGTCGGGACGATGGAGACGCGGACGTCGACCTGACGTCCGGCTATGTTGAGCTTGATGCGGCCGTCCTGAGGCAGGCGGCGCTCGGCAATGTTGAGCTCGGCAAGGATCTTGATGCGGCTCGCGATGGCGGCCTGCATCCGCTTGGGCGGCGAGGCGACTTCGTGCAGGATGCCGTCGACGCGGAAACGGACTTTGACTTCGCGCTCATACGGCTCGATATGGATGTCGCTGACCCGGTCGCGCACGGCTTGGGCGAACATCAGGTTCACCATCTGGACGACCGCCGCCTCGCCCGCCATGCGCTGCAGGTCGGCCAGGTCGGTGGTGTCGTCGATGTCGACGTTGGCGGTGGGACCGTCGTCGTCCTGGGAGATGCCCTCCATCATCCCTTCCAGGAACCGCTCTTCGATCTTGTCGCGGATCTGGCCAGGATCGGCGAGGACTGGCTTCAGGCTCTTGCCGACCAGGACGCTCAGTTCGTCGACTTTGTCCAGGTGCTCGACGCCACCGACGGCGACGACCAGCGTGCCGCCCTCAAAGTAGACGGGCAGAACTTGGTATCGCAGCACGTATTCGCTAGGAATAGCTTCGAGCGCTGCCGACTGCGGCTTGACTTCGCCCAGGTCGATGGACTCGAGACCCAGCGAAGCCTTGCCGTTCAAATCTTCATCATGCGCATCCACCGTGGCAGCAACCCTCATGACAACGAGTCAATGGACGCTAGTTTGCCCCAGTTGTTCAGCGGTCCGTACCAAACACAGGGAATCTTCAGCATTCCGGTAGTCTTACGGCCATGCTGGGCGTCGTCGTCGCCGCAATCGCCACGGGTATTTTGGGCCAAGACCAGAAGCCGGTGGAGCGCCGCCATTCGTTGGCTTTGGAGGTCGTCCGCCACGAGTCGTTTGCCAGCCAGGTACTGGGCAACAAGCGCACGGTTTGGGTTTGCTTGCCGCCAGGCTACGCCAGGGAGTCTGGTCGACGCTTTCCCGTACTCTACATGCACGACGGGCAGAACGTGTTTGACGGCTTCACTGCTTTCATCCCCAACCAGGAGTGGCGCGCCGACGAGACCCTCAAGGCGACAGTAGAGGCTGGGCTGGTGGAGCCTCTCATCATCGTCGGCATCGACAACGGCGGCGTGGCGCGGGGCGACGAATACCTGCCCACCCGAGCCAAGATGGGCAAGGAAGAAGCCGGTGGCAAAGCCGACCTCTATACCAAGTTCGTGGTCGACGAGGTCATGCCGTTTGTCAACAAGACGTATCGGACTAAGACTGGCCCCGGCGACACAGGGCTTTGCGGTTCTTCGTTCGGTGGGGTCGTCACCTTCCACATGGGCATGGCCCGGCCTGACGTTTTTGGCAAGCTCGCCGTGGTTTCCCCGAGCCTGTGGTGGGACGGCAAGGTGATGGTCAAACGGGCCGAGGCGCTGACTAAGAAACCTTGGCAACGCATGTGGCTGGACATCGGCACCCGGGAGGGCAACGCCAACCTGGACACCCGGAAGTTGCGCGACATCATGCTCGCCAAGGGCTGGAAACAGCCGCGTGACTTCACGTACTACGAGGACGTCGACGCACAGCACAACGAAGTGGCGTGGGCGGGCCGGTTCCCTTCGATCCTGCAGTACCTGTTCCCGGCTAGGTGATGTCGCGAGTTTGACGCTTCTCTTCTTTCACTGCGGCAACGTCCTCGGGCGAGCCGACAATGGCGTCGACGCCGGGACCGTCGATCTTCTCCCATCGGCCTTCACCTGTCTTCTTCCAAGTCGTCAGGCCCTTCTTGGCCGCCTTCGCCGCTGTCATTGCGCTACGTGTTTTGATCGTGACCTTGCTGACGACCCGCCGTACGCGGTAGCCGCAGTCTGGGCAATGGGACAAGGGCTCGTCGCCCAAGTCCTGCAAGGCTTCGAAACGGCCCGGGCACATGGGGCAGGCTGCCTCGGTCTCCAGAAGTTCGTATTCGTAAAGGGGCATCGGGTACACCGCCGCCGATGACGCGGCGCGACGAGACCATTGTAGCGTGCGAGCGGTGTCCTCGACTCCGCGCCTGGTGCCGTCAGGTCGCGGTCGAGAAGCGCAAGTCGTTTGCCGACGACGTCTATTGGGGCAAGCCGGTGCCAGACTTTGGCGACCCGGAGGCGACCGGACTGGTCGTCGGCCTGGCGCCGGCCGCACACGGTGCCAACCGGACGGGCCGGATGTTCACCGGCGACCGGAGCGGGGATTGGCTGTACCGGGCCTTCTTCAGGGCAGGAATGGCTAACCAACCGACATCGACGCTGGCTAGCGACGGTCTTTGTCTGACTGGCGTCCTCATCACCGCCACCTGCCACTGCGCACCGCCCGACAACAAGCCGACGCCGGTCGAGATTGCCAACTGCCGAACCTACTTGCAACAGATCGTCGGCGACCGTCCATGGAAGGCATATCTTTGTTTGGGCGGCATCGCGTGGACTGAACTGCACAGAGCGTTAGGGTTCAAGGCACCAAAGTTCACCCATGGCGCCTGTTCGACTACGCCAGAGGGCGCGACGGTGTTTGCCTCTTACCATCCCAGCCAGCAGAACACCTTCACCGGTCGACTGACCGAAGCGATGCTGGACGACGTGGTCGGGCAGTTCGCGGGCCTCGTTAGGGGTCGTTGACCATCACGACCCGTTTCAGCACTGAAGTCTTCAGCGAGTTGTTGCGCGACGTCTGGATTCGCACTTCCGACCCGGGCGCACCTTCCATTAAGGCGTCGATGGCCCGGTAACTCTGCGAAGCCATGTTGGTGTCGCCGATGGCGATCAGGAAGTCGCCGCGCTTGATGCCGGCCTTGTCGGCGGGGCTGTCGGGGGTCACTCGGGCGACGCGGACCCGCTTGGCGCGAGGGTCGTAGATGGCGGTCAGCCCCGTGTGGGCAGGTTGCTCTTCAGTGACTTTGCCGCTGAAGTTCTCTAGCCAGACACGCCGCCGTTCCATATCGACGGTGATGTTGAAGTTCTTAAGGAACCCAAAGCCAACCGTCCCGTCGCCCGAAGCCGAACTGGACGGCAAGTCGATGATGCTCCAGACACTCTCAGCGACGGGCACGCCGAAGACTTTGAGTCCCTTGAGCCGACAGTACCAAGAGTCCACCGCACCGGTCGCTACGAAGGACTGCTTCATGAACTGGACTGCGCGGCCTTCCTTCCAGATGCCGACCCGCTCCAAGACGTCCTTGTGGGTCGTCGCATAGAATCCGTTGCCGGTGTCCAGGGCCAGGGTCATGCTCTCGCCCGAGTCGGTCTTGACGAGCAGTTCGATCGACTTGTTGCCAATGGGCAGCATCTTGGCCATGAACGTGGTCTTGTTGTCCGGCGTGCGCTGGGTGATGTCGGTGCTGCGTGGGTGCAGGAGCATCACTTTGCGCTGGAAGTTGATCTCCACGACGTATGAGGAAACCACCGCCAGACCCATGATCCCGTCCACGTGGGTGCCGTAGCTGAAGGAGTAATCCGACCCGCCCGGTTCCTGGATGATCTCCTTGTCTGTCTTCTCCATTGCATGGCCAGCCAGCTTGAGCGACTGGATGGCAATGGTCTTCATCTTGGCGACGCCGACGAAGTCCTTGATCGTTGTCTCGCCGGTCGGCTTGCCGACGTTGACCTCGTCGCTGAGCACGAACATCCCGGAAAACCCAGTGTCAAACATGCACGAGATGCTCTTGCCGTTGACCTCGGCGTCGAGAATGATCGCGTGGTCCCCGATCCGGAAGGGGACTTCGATGATTTCGGGCCGGAGAAGGCTCGCTAACCCGAGCAGTAAGGCGGTCGTCATGCTTTCCTTGTCTGTTATACGGCAACTGGGGACAACATCGCCCACGCCACCCCACGACCGCATAAAAGTTCTGGCTATAATCGGACGTTACGCGAAGGGCCAGGCTACGAGCCAGCCTGTACAAGGACACGCGCTATGATTCGGAACAGCTTTTTGATCGCAGGACTGGCCGCCATCGGCGTCGGTTCCATGGGACTCTTGTCCGGTTGCAACCCGGGAACGCCTGAAGCCCCCAAGCCGACGGACACCAAGACTGAGAAGCCGACGGCCACCACGGCCGGCGCACGGCCGGAAGCGACCGACACCGGCGTGAAGGCCGAGGGCGACACGATCAAGATCGGTCTGGTCGCTGCTAAGAACGGCGACGACCGGCCCTGGGGCATCGACAGCGAAAAGGGCGCGATGATCGCCCAGGACGAAATCAACGCAGCCGGCGGTATCAACGGCAAGAAAGTCCAGATTCTGGTCGGCGACAGCGCCAGCACCCCCGAGGGCGGCAAGTCGGCGGCTGAGAAGCTGGTCAGCGACGGCGTGGTCGCCATTCTCGGCGAAGTCGCTAGCGGCACGACGGCTCTGATAGAGGAAGTCGCGTTCGCCAAGGGCATTCCTGTCGTCACCATCGGCTCGACGCGCACCGATCTGGCTGCAAAAGGAAACAACTTCTTCCGCGTCTGCTACAACGATGACTTCCAAGGCTCGACGATGGCCAAGTTCGCCTTTGAGGGGCTCAAGCTCCACAAGGTGGCGATCATGACTGACAACAAGCTGCCGTATTCACAGGGTCTAAGCAAGACGTTCCGCGAAGCCTTCACCAAGCTCGGCGGCGAGATCGTCGACGAGCAGTTCTATGAGAAGGGCCAGGCGCAGTTCAGCGGCCAGGTGGAGAACATGAAGGGTAAGAACCCAGAGGGCATCTTCCTCAGCGGCTACTTCACGGAAGTCGGCGCAATCTCCAAGGCGATCCGCGGCGCTGGCATGAAGGACGCCAAGCTCTTCGGCGGCGACGGATGGGACAGCCCCTCGCTGATCACCGGCGGTGGCGAAGCGATCGTCGACGGCCATTTCTGCAACCACTACAACAACGCGGATCCTCGACCCGAAGTACAAGGATTCATAACGAAGTGGAAGGACAAGAACAACGGCGCCGCCCCGGGCACTACGATGGGCGCGCTGGCCTATGACGCCGCCAACATGACCTTTGCCGCCATGAAGCGTTGCAAGGACTTGACAGCCAAGAACATCATTGCCGAGCTGGAGAACACCGAGAACTTCCCTGGCGTGACCGGCAAGATCACGCTGAAGGGCCAAGGCGGCAACCCCAAGAAAGACGCCACCGTCGTCCGCGTGACGAAGGACGGCTTCACATTCGCCAAGACCTTCCCGGCTGAGTAATCGACAGCACATGGGTTCAGCTTTGACATTGCTGGCAGGTCTCGACCCCGCAGGCCTGCCGCAACAACTGGTGAACGGGGTTCTCCTCGGGGGCATTTACGCCCTTTTGGCCCTCGGCTACACGATGGTGTACGGCGTCCTGCGCCTGATCAACTTCGCCCATGGCGAGGTGTTCATGCTGGGCGCGTACACCTCTCTATTTGTCTCCTGGGCGCTTGGCTTCTCGCCCGAGGCCATGAAGTCGGGCTCGCACCAGTCGAACCCGATGAACCTGGTGATCATGATCTTGGTCTCCATGACAGTCTGCGCCCTGGTCGGCGTCGTTATCGAGCTCTTTGCCTATCGTCCGATGCGAGGTAGCTCCCGCATTGCTTCCTTGATCACAGCCATCGGTGTCTCGCTGTTGCTGCAATACGGCGGTCAGCTATTCCTGCCGACCTCGCCGCCACCAAGCATCAGCGACAAGGTGAACCCTTACAGCGGATCCTGGGAAATCCCGCTCAAGTCCGCCGACGCGTCGTTGGTTGCTGCCCTTGCCAAAGCCAGGACGGAAGCTAAAGAGTCCCAGGCTGAGATCGACCGGCAGCACATCAACCGGTTCGACACCAATTTGCCTCCAGCACAAGCCGCGCTGATCACCACAGTCGAGACCAGCGAGCGCCAGGTCCACGACTTGGAGGCCAAGATCAACAACAGTTCGGTCAAGATCAACCTGCGGTACGGCCAGTTGATCATGCTGGGGTCGACCATTGTCTTGATGCTCTTGTTGCGCCACTTGGTGCTCAAGACCCCCATAGGACGCGCCATGCGGGCGGTCTCGCACGACTTTGACTCAGCGTCTTTGATGGGCGTGAACGTCAACCAGATCGTCACACTGACCTTCATGATCGGCTCGGCCTTGGCGGGTGCGGGCGCGATGATGTATGCCACTCTGGGCGACAGCCCAGCGCTGAACACGTTTTATGGGTCGCTGCCTGGCGTCAAGGCGTTTGTCGCCGCCGTGCTCGGCGGCATTGGCAATATTCCCGGCGCGGTGCTGGGCGGCCTCTTGATGGGTGTCGCCGAAAACCTGGTCGTCTGGGCCGGCTACAGCCAGTACAAGGACGCCGTCGCTTTCGTCATCTTGATCGCCGTCCTGCTGCTCAAGCCAGGCGGCATCATGGGGTCCAGCAAGGTGGAGAAAGTCTAAGTGTTTTATCTCAAGCGCTTTGGCTGGGTCATCTTGGCGATCCTTCTGTGCGTGGGGTTCGAGTCGGTCGTCACCAGCGGCAAGAACTTCGACTACGTCTACCGCATGTGCGTGTTGGCTGGGCTATACGTCACCTTGGCGGTCAGCCTTAACCTGATCAACGGCATCACTGGCCAGTTCAGCATTGGGCACGCTGCCTTCTATCAGGTCGGCGCTTATATCACCGGCTTCTTTGCTGCCACGGGTTACAAAGGCTTTGCTAGCAACAGCTTGGTGCAACAGCTCTCGCATATCGGCGTCAATGCGACGTGGACTGTCCAGGGACTCTGGCTGGTCATGATGGTGTTGGCAGGGGCCGCTGGAGCGGCTGTGGCGGGCTTTGTCGTGGGCCTGCCTTCGTTGCGTCTGAAAGGCGACTATCTCGCAATCGTCACGTTGGGATTTGGCGAGATCATCCGCATCGTGTGCCAGAACCAGCCCGCCCTAGGCGGTGCCTACGGCATGAAGATCGAGCCGCGCATCAACTCGATGTGGTTCGTGTGGCTGCTCGCAATTTTGTGCATAGCCGTTTGCAGAAACTTGCTGAAAACGGCGCACGGCCTGCCCTTCTTGGCCGTCCGTGAAGACGAAGTGGCCAGTTCGGCTATGGGCGTCGATGTGACCAAGGTGAAGGTGACGGCGTTCGTGATCGGCGCGGCGTTTGCCGGTGCGGCCGGTGCCCTACTGGGGCACTTTGAAGGCTTTGTCAGTCCACCGATGTTCAAGATGGAAGTCTCGTTCATGGTGCTGACCATGGTCGTCCTGGGCGGCACGGGCTCCATCACGGGATCGACTGTCGGCGCGTTGTTGCTATTCGGTATCCCCGAGTGGCTCCGCCAGATCGAGGACTCGCACCACAACCCCATCTTGGTTTCTGCTGGTTCAGTCTTAGGCTTCGCGATCATGCTGGTCGCGGCGGTCGCCTACGTGCGGCACCTGATCCACCACTTCCACGGCGAGAAAAAGGCCAAAACCCAACGGATCGTCGGCACGTTTGCCGCCGCCTTGGTCGCACAGTTCTTCCTTGGCATGCTGCTGAACTTGGTGCCAGCCCTCCGTGACAAGTCCTGGCCCTATGCTGACCTGCGGTGGGCCATCTTCGCCGTCACGCTGATCGTCTTGATGTTGCTCAGGCCGCAGGGCATGTTCGCGCACCACGAGTTCTCTGTGGCCCGCTTCTTCAAGCGGCCGAAGGAGGCTGCGGCGTGAGCACGATCCTGCAGCTCACCGATGCCACGATCAAGTTCGGCGGTCTGACCGCTGTGAACAAGGTCAGCTTTAATCTGCAGAAGGGCGACTTGTTCGGCCTGATCGGTCCGAACGGCGCGGGCAAGACGACGTGCTTCAACTTGATCACCGGCGTCTATAAGCCGACCAGTGGCTCCATTGTTTTCAACGGCAAGGAGATCAGTGGGACGCCCTCCAACAAGATCGCCAGCCTGGGCATCTGCCGGACGTTCCAAAACATCCGTCTCTTCCCTGCCCTCAGCGTGTTGGAGAACGTCGTCGTTGGTGCCTATTTGCGGCATAAGACGGGTCTGGGCTCTGCGCTGGCCTACTTGCCGTCGGCTATCGCTGAGACAGAAGCGCTGCGCGCCGAAGCCTTTGCCTTATTGCAGGTCGTCGATCTGGACGACGTCGCCCACGTCCGCAGCGCCGACCTGCCCTATGGCAAGCAGCGCCGCCTCGAGATCGCCCGGGCGATGGCCACGCAACCTTCCTTGCTCTTGCTTGACGAGCCTGCGGCCGGTATGAACCCACAGGAGAAAGACGACTTGGCCCGCGTCGTGCGGCGGATCCGGGACGAATTTGAGAAGACCGTCCTGCTCATCGAGCACGACATGCGGTTCGTTATGGGGCTATGCGAGAGAATCGTGGTCCTCGACCACGGCGAGGAGATCGCCCAAGGCCCGCCGGAAGCGATCCGCTCGAACCCCAAAGTCATTGAGGCCTATCTCGGCGAAGCGGTCTGAAACGCGCTTACTCTTCTGAGGTCTCGCCACGGGGCGAGACATGCCTCTCGACCGGCACTTCTGGCCGGCTGAGCATGGCCATGCATCCGCGAATGGCACCGAACGCCATGCCAGCGATGACGATCCAGATGTAGACCGTATACGGGCCCGCCCGAAAGAGCCCCCTCAGGCTGCTCGTTATCGAATAAAGAACAGCCGCTGGCCGGACAGCCACGTTGGACTTGGCGCATTCGCGGCACCTCGGCCCGGCGGGGCCGAGCACGACGCACCTAGTACAGACCGGCTTGCCGCACCTTCCGCAGGCGAGGTTGGTCGCCTCGCGGGGATGTTTGTAGCAGAACTGGGTCGAGGTCGTCGGGCCGGTTTCGACGACCTTAGAAAAGTCGAGCCCGCACTTTGCGCAGAACGCGCTGTCGTCTGCGTTTTCTTTCGCGCAGCGCGGGCAGACCTTGGCCATGTTCTCAGCGGTTACGGGATTCAGCCCTTTTTGGCTTCAGCCCACGTGGTCAACTTGGCCGACTTGAGTTCAATGGCGTCGCCGGGTTCGACCTTGCCGTTGTTGTTCCGGTCACCAGTCTTGACGATCTCATCAAGGACGTCAAGCCCGACGACCACCTTGCCGAACGCCGAGTACTGGCCGTCCAGATGAGGGCTGGTCGCCACCATCAGGAAGAACTGGCTGCTAGCCGAGTTCGGGTCCTGGCTCCGCGCCATGCTGAGGATCCCTCGCACGTGCTTGGTGTCGTTGAACTCGGCTTTGACAGAGTGCCGGGTGCCGTCGTCGTTGACTTTGCCGCCAGTGCCCCACATTGACGACTTCGACAAGTCCTTGGTGTTCGGGTCGCCACCTTGGACCATGAAGCCCGCGATGCACCGGTGGAACCGCGTGCCGTTGTAGAAGCCCTCTTTGACCAGGGCTTTGAAGTTCTCCACGTGCTTCGGCGCTTTGTCGGGATAGAACTCCACGACAATTCGGCCTTTACCCGTCTCGATGACGGCCACTTCGTCAGTGTCTTTGGGCTCACTGCCGGATTCGCCGACAAAGGCGGCGCCGACGAGGGCTGCGATGAGGAGGAGAATCACTTGATAGGCCATTTTTCGATCCTGATGGACTTGACCACAACGGCGTCGGCCGGCTTCACCTTGCCGTTGTCGCCGGCGTCGCCGGTCTTGACGATGGCATCGACCGCGTCCATGCCCGAGACGACATAGCCGAACGCGGTGTATTGGCCGTCGAGGTTGGGCGAGTTGGCTTGGACGATGAAGAACTGGCTGCTGGCCGAGTTCGGGTCTTGCGACCGCGCCATGCTGACGACGCCGCGGGAGTGGTGGATGTCCGTGAATTCGGCGGGCACGTTGCGCTCCTTGCCATTCTCAAACTTGCCGCCCGTGCCCCAGGTCGCTGCTTTGCCGAGGTCGGCGCTGTTGGGGTCGCCGCCCTGGATCATAAAGCCTTCGATGCAGCGGTGGAACCGCGTGCCGTCATAGAACTTCTCATTGGCCAGCGACTTGAAGTTTTCGACGTGCTTAGGCGCCTTCTGCGGATAGAACATGAAGACGATCTTGCCTTTGTCGGTGTCGATCACAGCGACGTCTTCGCCGTCTTTGGGTTCGGTCGCCAGCTTGCCGGTCTCTTCGGTGGGCTTGGCGGTGTCGGGCGCCTTGGTGGTCTCAGCTTTTTTGGGCGGCTCGGTCGTGGCCTGCGGCTCGGGCTTTTCGGCGCAGCCGAAAAGTGAGACGGCGGTCAGACAGCCGATCACGGCGAATATCTGTGCCTTCATGACTTCCCATTATGCCCCCGCGCATGGCAAAGGTGCCGGGGAGTGGCCTGCATGGACGGCAGCGGGCCCTGTTGACCAGCTAGTCGCTGTCGCGACGCTCGATTGCTGACGCTTGGGCACCGAACCTGCGGGCGATGGCAGCACCCTTTGTTTTGCCCAATAGGCAGACGACTTTGGACAAGGGATCGGTAGTCAGGCCGCTCGAGGCGATGATCGTGGCCTGCGTCCGGTGCCGGACGCCGAGGCCAGTGCGCGGGTCGACGATGTGGGAATAGCGGACGCCGCCGATTTCGACATACTGCTCGGTCGAGCCAGATGTTGAGACGGCGCATTCAGCTAGCTCGATGTAGCCTGGCCGCCCTACAATCTCCACTCGCCATCCTTTCCGACCAGGAGGTGGCTCACCGATGGCCATGTCGCCGCCTGCGACCACCAAGGCTTGATAGACCCCCTCCCGCCGCATCGCCCGCATGGCCTCCTGGCAGGCGTAGCCTTTGGCGATGCCCCCGAAATCCAGCTTCATGCCAGGGAGGTCAAGGGCGACCGTTGTGTCGGTTACATGGACGTGCTGGTATCCGACCAAGGCCTGTGCAGCCGCCAAGACCTCGGGGGCCGGTAGTTTCAGTGTCTTGCGACTTTGTCGCCACAGCTGGGTCAGTGGCCCGACGGTGACATCGAAGGCTCCGTCGGACGCTCGGCTGACTCTCTCGGCCATCCGCAAGACCCGGACCATGTCTGGCGAAGCAAGTTGTGGCCCTTTCCCTGCTTGAGCCATCAAGAGTGAGGCTTCGCTGTCTTTCCGGTAATCCGAAAACGTAGCGTCTAGCTCGGCGAAGCGTCGGAATGCTGCCCGTGCCGCGTCTTCGGCCGCTTGGGTGCTCTCGGTGTAGACCGTGACATCCACGCGCAAGCCCATGTGGACTTGCGCGAAGTGGTGCTCAGTCCCCCAGCCGCCGGAGACCAATACAGGCCACAATAAGGCAGTCGGCAAGATGAACATACTCTTCGGTCTCCTCCTCGTCACCAACCCACCAACTGCTCCAGCGTCGCGAATCGAGGTGGTCCAACAGAAGATACCTGGCACCATGGGTGCCTTCAACATGGTCAAGACCCCTGGCGGCAGCGTCACCGTCGGCGGCAAAAAAGTGGACGTCAAGGCCCTCTGGGTCAGCGAGACTGAGGTCACTTGGGACGTTTATGACATCTTCGCTTACCGGCTCGACCTGACTCCCCAACAGCAGGTCGACGGCACGGAGGCCAAGTCGCGGCCGAGCAAGCCCTACCTGCCGCCAGACCGTGGCTATGGCCACACCGGCTATGCCGCCATCGGCATCACTTTCGACTCCACCAACCGTTTCTGTGAGTGGCTGAGCAAGAAAACCGGCAAGCACTACCGGATGCCGACCGAGGCTGAGTGGATTTATTTGGCGCAGGCGGGGTCGGACAAGGTGCCGCCACTGGCTGATGTCGCCTGGTTTGTCGACAACGCCAACGACAAGACCCATCCGGTGGCCAAGAAGAAGCCGAACGCCTGGGGCATCTACGACACCCTGGGCAACGCGGCCGAATGGGCCGACACGGGCGACGACCGGCGGTTTGTTTGCGGCGGATGCTTCCGTAGCGGCGCCGACGAGGTTAACTTCACCAGCAGACAGGAATACAGCCTGGACTGGCAGGATCGCGACCCGCAGCTGCCCAAGAGCAAGTGGTGGCTGAGCGACGCCGACTTTCCGGGCATCCGGCTCGTGTGCGAAGAAGCGCCTTCGAAATAGTGGATAGTGTCAAACAGACAGGAAGAGACAATGGCTGATAATGTGACCCGCAGAGATGTGTTGAAGACCGCCGCCGCCACCGGCGCGGCCCTTGCTGTGCCCCGCATGGTTTTTGCGGAATCGGCTCCCGTGATGAAGATCGGCGTGATTGGTTGTGGTGGACGCGGCAGCGGCGCCGTCGCCGACCACTTGGCGGCGAACCCCACTGCCGTCTTGCACGCGATGGCCGACGTCTTCCCCGACCGGCTGGCCGGTTCGCACGACAACCTGAAGAAGGCCCTCAAAGACCGTATCAAGGTCGCTGACGACATGAAGTTCACCGGCTTCGACGCTTACAAGAAGCTGTTGAAGACGGACGTCGACCTCGTCATTCTGGCGACGCCTCCTGGATTCCGGCCCTGGCACCTCGAGGCCGCCGTTGACGCAGGCAAGCACATCTTCATGGAGAAGCCGGTGGCTGTCGACGGCTATGGCATCCAGAAGGTCATCGAGGCCTCGGAGAAAGCCAAGGCCAAGGGGCTTGGCATTGTTGCGGGCACCCAGCGGCGCCACGACCTGGCCTACAACGAGGTCATCAAGCGTGTCCACGACGGTCAGATCGGCGACATCGTGGAGATGAGTTGCTACTGGAACCAGGGCGGCCTATGGATGAACCCCCGCCAGCCGAACTGGTCGGACATGGAGTGGCAGCTGCGCAACTGGCTCTACTTCACCTGGCTCAGTGGCGACCACATCGTGGAGCAGCACATTCACAACATTGACGTTTGCCTGTGGGCCAAGGGGTCACACCCGGTCAAGGCCACCGCGCTCGGTGGACGGCAGACCCGCGTCGATCCTGCTTACGGCCATATCTACGACCACTTTGCAGTCGAGTACACATTTGCCGACGGTTCGCGAATGCACAGCTACTGCCGCCAGCAGGACGGCACGCCGAGCAACGTGAGCGAGCGGATCAACGGCACCAAAGGTGTTGCGACCAGCGAGGACTTTGGCAACGTCCCCATCCAGATCATGGGCTCGAACCCGTTCAAGTGGGAGTCCAGCCGCAAGAGGCCGAACCCCTATATGCTGGAGCACTTGGACCTGTACAACTCGATCGTCGCGGGCAAGCCGTTGAACGAGGGCCGACAGGTCGCCGAATCGACGATGACCGCCATCCTTGGCCGATTGGCTGCCTACAGCGGCCAGGAGATCACTTGGGAGCAAGCCATGGCCACCAAGCGGACTATGCCTGAAGACTGGTCCTTTGGCCATCTGCCCGTTCCAGCGGTCGCCTTGCCGGGATCGTACAAAGTCGAATGAGCCTCCGGCCCACTCGCCGACAAATCGTCCAGGCCGCGCCGCTCGTCGCGGCCGGCCTGGCTTCGCGTTCCGTGTTCGCTTGGGAGACACCCACCACGATGCCCGCCAAGAAGTTCAAGCTCAAGTTCGCCCCCCACTTTGGGATGTTCCGCAACTCCGCCGGCGACGACCCGGTCGACCAATTGAAGTTCGCCGCCGACCAAGGCTTCCATGCCTGGGAGGACAACGGCATGATGGGACGGTCGGTCGCCGAGCAAGAAAGGATCGGTAAGGCGATGCACGACCTAGGCATCGCGTTCGGTGTCTTTGTCGCCCATGCCGAATGGGAAAAGCCCATGTACGCCACCGGCGGCGCCGAGACGCGCAAGCAATTGCTAGGCGTCATGAAGCAGGCGGTGGAGACGGCCAAGCGCGTCAACGCCAAATGGTGCACTGTCGTTCCGGGCCTCTATGACCTGCGCCTAAACCACGACTACCAGACCGCCAATGTGATTGATTGCCTTAAGGCCATGTCTGAGGTTTGCGAACCGTCTGGGCTGGTGATGGTGCTCGAAGCCCTCAACCACCGTCGTGACCATCCTGGCCTGTTCTTGCACACGACGCCGCAGGCCTACATGATCTGCAAGTCGGTGGGCTCGCCCAGCTGCAAAGTACTGATGGACCTCTATCACATGCAGATCGAGGAGGGCAACCTGATCCCGAACATCGACATGGCTTACTCGGAAATCAGCTACTTCCAGATTGGCGACAACCCGGGCCGCAACGAGCCGGGGACGGGTGAAGTGAATTGGAAGAACGTGTTCGCCCACATCGCCAGCAAGGGCTATGACGGCATCTTGGGCATGGAACACGGCAACTCGGTGGGCGGCAAGGAAGGCGAACAGAAGGTGATCGCCGCCTATCGCGCCTGCGACCTGGCATGACGCTTCGATGCACAACGAGCCAGGCAGCGAGTCTTGGAAGAAGATGGTGCTGCGGAGCATGCCTCCGCCCGCCTGGCTCCACGCCGACGCGCCGCACGGCGACGTTGTTCTGAGCACACGCGTCCGCCACGCGCGCAACCTGCGTGGGCTGCCGTTTCCCCATGCCTGCTCCAACGAGCAGCTTCGGTTGGTCGAGTCGCTGGTTCGGTCCGGGACTGCATCGTGCGACCTGCCTCTGGAGGCGCTGGGCAAACTCAGCGAGGCCGAACGCGACTATTTGCTGGGCAGCCGCTTGATTTCGCACGATTTCAACCACCGGGCCGCCGGGCGGACGATCTTGTTGGACGACCGCCGGACTGTCTCGGTGATGGTGAACGAAGAAGACCACTTGCGAATCCAGGCGTTGACGGCGGGCTGGTCAGCACCGCAAGCGGAGCAGTCAGCGGCCTTGGTGTTGCGACACTTGAGCCATACCCTTCCCTTTATGGAAGCCCCGTCTTATGGTTTCCTCACCGCGAGCCCATCCAATCTCGGCGGCGGTACGCGCCGGTCGGCGTTGTTCCACTTGATCGGGCTGGCGCATACCAAGCGGCTCGGCGCCGTCGTGCGGGCGCTCACGGTCTGGGGAATCGTCGTCCGTGGCCTCTACGGTGAATCCAGTCGGGCGGTCGGTGCGTTCTTCCAGGTCAGCGCAACGACGGGCGCATCGCCAGAGTTCACCGGCGCTTGTGAATACTTGCTCAATGAAGAGAGGATGGCCCGTCGGGAGGTCAGCCGATTGTCGCTGTCGGACACGACTTTGCAGGCAGTGAACGCCGCCGTGACGGCACCTACGATCGGTCTAGCGGACGCCCTGCGCGTCCTGGGCTGGGTGCGGTGGGCGGCCTCGGCAGGGTTGCCACGGTTCGAGTTTTCGCCTCGGCAGGTGGACGAGTGGGTGACCACTATGGAAGTCCACGGCACCACCGACACGGCCACCGCCGACCGCCACCGGGCGGCGTTCTTGCGGTCTCGGTTGGAGGGGGCGGTCGCTAGAACCTAGAACATTACCGAATGCCATGTCCCAACAGACTTGAATTGATACACAGTCCGAATCCAATCGACTCCTTGCCCGTACCCCATAATCAAGAACGGCAATGCCCACGATCACCTATCGCCCCGTCGACGTCCTCCATTGGTTTGGCATGGAGAGCCGGAGCAGCCGCCGGAGCGGCTTTCACAAGGGCGGGCAGTTGGCCAAGAAGACCAGCGAGCAGGGCGTCGTCCAGGGGCTCAGGCTGGCGGCCAGTGCGGCGTTCGACCTCACCAAGAGCGCAGCCGGCGACCTCGTCCAGGCCCAGGCCGGACAGACGGAATATGTCCTCCACGAATCGGGTTTTGAGGTGATCGACCTGGTCCGCCGGATCAAAATCGACTACGCCCAAGTCCAAAAGATCATCGCCAAGAACAACGACAGGTTTCTGGTGGTCGCCGACAGCTCCAAGGTGGCCATCAAGCCGGTGGCCCACTTGACCGCCGGCCAGATCAGGGTGCCCGTGGGGTGGGTGCGCAATGGGATGGAAGTGCCGTATTCCACTTTGGTGGAGGAGTTGTCGGCCAGGTGCACGGTGGAAGTGACCGCGGAATGAACTCGGGTTGGCTGTTGCCCCAGCCAGAGGGCTGGCAAGACCATGTCGCCCTTGCGCTGGCCGAGGACTTGGGCCCGGGAGACGTTTCTGCCCCGTCCATCCCAGCTGAGACACGAGTGGATTGGTACATCGAAGCGCAGCAAGCTGGGGTGGTGTGCGGTGTAGGCATCGCTGCAGCGGTCTTGGCGCGTGTGGGGGATGTGGTCGAAATCGACTGCACGGATGGAGAGGTGGTGCGACATCGCAGTCTCCTGCTGCACGGCCACGGCGACGCGCGACATCTGCTGGCCCGTGAGCGCACGGCGCTGAACTACCTGATGCACCTCAGCGGCGTCGCCTCGCTCGCTTCTCGGTTTGTCGAAGCGGTCGCTGGAACGGGCTGCCGGATCCTCGACACCCGCAAGACCTCGCCTGGTCTGCGGCTTATGGAAAAATATGCAGTCCGCTGCGGCGGCGGCACCAACCACCGGACCGGGCTTTTCGACATGGCGATGCTGAAAGACAACCATTTGCAGGCGGCTGGTTCTATTTATGAAGCTGTCAGAGCAGTCCGCGAGCACCTGAGTCCCGGTATGAAAATAGAGGTCGAGTGCGCTGACCTCAACCAGGTCGATGAAGCTGTGGCAGCCGGTGCGGATATTGTCATGCTCGACAACATGGGTCTGGCGGACATGAAGACCGCGGTCAGCCGACACAAAGGCAAGACGTTGTTTGAAGCGAGCGGTGGAATCACTTTGGAAACCGTACGTTCTGTCGCCGAAACTGGGGTCGATTTTGTGTCTGTCGGCGCACTGACACATTCCGCACCGGCGCTGTCGGTCCACATGGAGTTTGGAGTCTGGAGCGCATGAAGCTGGCGGCGGGCATTCTGGAGCTGCAGGCTGTCGAATCGACCCAAGACGTGGCGCAACGGCTGCTCCAAGAAGGTGACACGGAGATCGGCGTCGTTTGGGCTTTGGACCAGAAAGCGGGCCGAGGCAGGTTCCAGCGCGAGTGGGTTTCTTCGCCCGGTGATTCTTTGACGCTGAGTTTCGTCCTACGCGACTACTCCACACTGAGCGAGCCGTGGTTGGCCGGGATGATGGTCGCACTAGCTGTCGCTGGAGCCTTTCACACACAAATTCGTTGGCCGAATGATCTGACGATCAAGCGCAAAAAGGTCGGAGGGGTGCTGACAGAACTCCTGACAGACAAGGACGGAGTGAGAGTCCCGGTAGTCGGCGTCGGAGTCAACTTGAACCAGCTGGCGTTCCCTGAACCGCTGGATGGCATTGCCACGAGCCTAAAACTGGAGCGCGGCCACGATGTCGACCCGACAGAGGCGATGCACAAACTGGTGGCGGCAGTCCGTTCGATGCCCGAACCGACTGACTGGTACGTGCTCCAGCCTATATGGCAGATCTTCGACGACACTCCCGGCAAATCGTACGAATTGGCCACTGGGGAAAAGGCTGTCGCTCTCGGTGTCGGCTCAGATGGCCACCTGATCTGCGCCGTCGAAGGCGAGACGCAGTCGGTCATGGCGGCGGATGCCATCTTTTCTCCACACAGTTGAACCAAAAAAACCACGATTTTCAAAAAAATCTCACAACATTCCTTAACAATTCGGGCCTATGATAGCTAGACGGATGGAAGAGTCTTGTCCGTCAGAGGGTTGTCATGCGCAAAGCATTCACACTTATTGAACTATTGGTGGTCATCGCCATCATTGCGATTCTCGCCGCTATCCTGTTCCCCGTCTTCGCCCAGGCTAAGGTCGCGGCAAAGAAGACGGCCGACCTTTCGAACCTGAAACAGATCGGCACTTCAGTCATGATCTATATGTCCGACAACGACGACCTGTTCCCCCTGCAGGCTGGTCGTGATTGTAGTGGACTCTGGAACTTCAACTCCCGCGTCTATGCTCCTGCCGATTGGAACCTGGCGAAGTACACGCAAGATTCAACCGGCGGTTGCCACAAGCGCGTCCGGTCTGGTTATCAGACTCCGATCAACGAGCTTGACCCGTATGTCAAAAGCTATCCGATGTGGGTCATGCCTGGTGCATCGACGGCAGGCGTCCCTGGCGGCGGCGATTGGGACTACAGCCCGGCGAACCAACGCAAGACTCCTGCTTTGAATACATACAGCATGAACGGCCTGCTGACGCAGTTCAGCCAGACCGGTATCACGTCGATCGCGACGACGCCCGCCTTCTGGCCCGGATTCGGCAAGCAGGTCTATAATGGCTACACTTACACGAACCCGTTCTTGATCTGCCCCGACCCGAACGCCGGTTGCTCCTTCAGTGGTGGCGGACCGATCCTCGGCAGTGCTAGCTCCTGCAACAACCAGGACAACCACAACACGCCGGGCTTCGCCAACGGCACCCAGTCGGGCTTCGGCAACATCGACTACGGCACTGTGTTCTCCTTTGGAAAGACGCAGAACTGGGTCTATGCAGACGGCCACGCGAAGTCAAAGGCCACTGGCACTGGCGACCCGAAGAACGACCCGTTCTTCCCGCTGGGCACCTATCTCCAGGACGGTTTCCCCAGCCAGGGCAACGTCTATATCGACTCGCAGTGCCACGTGCCGATCTTCCGACCGGACTACCAACCGTGAAGAGAATCGTCGTCGCACTCGCCCTGATCGCAGCCGCCTACATGTTGGGTGGCTGCGAAGGGCCGGACAAAAAGGTGGACGACTCCAAGGCGGCACCGCCTCCGACCTACCACATGGTTCCTTCCCAGAAGGATCCAAACTACGACGCGAACAAGTGATCGCGAAACTGGGGAGCCAATGTCAATTGGCTCCCCAAACTGCTTTTGGTTATGACTCCTCTCGTTAAGCGCACGACCATCGCCGTTTCTTTGGCGACCATCCTCACCGTCGGTGTCGTCACCTCCCAGGTCATTTTCAAGTCCAATCGCCGACCTGGTTGGAACGCCGACAAGACGCAGTATTTGATGCCGAACAACTGGGTGGTAAGCCCTGTCGGCCGGTCGGTGGACCTGCCCGGCGACATGCCAGGGACCATCGTGCTGACCGAAGACGGCAAGCACGCCCTGGTCAACACCTGTGGCTTCCACGACCACTCGCTCAACCTGGTCGAACTGGCGACGATGAGCATCGTCGCCACCAGCAAGGTGACCAGGGGGTGGATTGGTCTAGCCAGCGAGGCGGACGGCTCGGTCTTGATGAGCGGCGGCAAGGCCGACGACCCCAAGAAGGCCGACATGGTCGAGAGGTTCCGGCTTGACGGGGGTCAGTTTGTCAAAGTCGGCGCGATCGACGCCGATGGTGTCGATCCCAAGGACCGGTTTGTCTCGTCGATCCTGGTGGGTCCGGCAGGCACTTATGTCCTCAACGTGCAGAGCGACGAGGTTTTCCTTCTGTCGTCGAGCGGTAGGCGGCTGGCCAGGGCCCGGGTCGGCTACCGGCCCTACGCCTGTGCGCTTTCCAACGACGGCAAGACCCTCGCGGTGACCAACTGGGGCGACCAGAGTGTGTCACTTCTGGATTCGCAGACGCTCAAGGAAAAGGGTCGCATCGCGGTCGGCCAGCATCCGACGGCCGTTGTGGCTGGCCCGGACGGCCGGTGGTTTGTCACTGATGCTGGCTCCGACACGGTCCACATCCTGGGCGGCGACAAATCGGAAGTCGTCCGCGTCGGTCTGGACCAAAGCCAACCGATCGGCCCGACACCAGTGGCCGCCGTTTTGGACTCGGCTACCAAGTGGCTCTATGTGGCCAACGCCGGAGAGAACACTATTGCTGTCCTGGATGTCAAACAGTCCGGCGCGACCAAGGTGCTCGGCCACATTCCGACGGACAGGTACCCGACGGCCTTGGCCCTGACACGAAGTGGCGACATCCTGGTCGGCACTGCCAAAGGCCGATATGGCCCGAACAGCAGCGACACCTCCTCGATGCGGACGACTCGAACAGACGATGTCGATAAGAACAAGTACACGTACGTCGGAGACCAGTTGACGGGGCGGTTGGCTCTGGTCAAACGGCCGAGCGTTGCCGAGTTGCAGAAGCTGAGCACGCTGGCGAAGCGCAACCTGCCTCGTGGCGAGAGCGAGTTCTCCGACAGCCAGTCGTCCGCAATCCGGGACGGCGCGCTACGCAAGATCAAACACGTCATTTATGTCATCAAGGAGAACCGGACTTTCGACCAAGTGTTCGGCGACATGAGCCGGGGCGAACGCGACCCGTCATTGACCATCTTTGGACAACAGGTGACGCCCAACCAGCACAAGCTAGCCGACACCTTTGTGCTCCTGGACAACCTCTACACCGACGGTGACACCTCGCAAGGCGGCCACCAGTGGACCGACGCCGCGTATGCCAACGACTACTGCGAAAAGCAGTGGATATTGAACTACGGTCGCCATGGAGAGGTCGTCAGCGACATGCGGTTGACGTCGTCGCCGGGCGAGTACATCTGGTCGCTTGCCCGGAAGAAAGGCCTCCGCGCTCGTGTTTATGGTGAATACGTCGACCGGCAGGAAGACCACGACTCGCTCTCCGAGCCGCTGGCCAAGGCTGACCCTGAGAAGTACGGTTACAGCAAAGAAGTCGAGGACATTTTCGCCCGCGGCGGACGGGACACTGAGAAAGTCGACGTCTTGCTGAGGGAAATGCGTGAGGCGGAGCGAACAGGAAAGCCCTGGCAGAACCTGATGGTGATCGCCCTGCCCGACGACCACACCCACGGCATGAGCGCCGGTGCCTACTCGCCTCGGGCTATGGTCGGCTGCAACGACCTGGCCGTCGGCAAGCTGGTCGAGGGCGTCAGCCATTCCAAGTTCTGGAAGGAGACGGCGATCTTTGTGATCCAAGACGACGCGCAGTCCGGCCCGGACCACATCGACTCGCACCGGACTGTCGGCCAAGTGGTCTCGCCCTACGTCAAGCGAGGCGCTCTGGTCAGCGAACACTACACGACCGCCTCGATGTTGCGCACGATGGAGATCATGCTGGGCCTGCCGCCCATGACGACATTCGACGCCAAGGCGAGGCCGATGTACAAGGTCTTCACGACCAATCCGGACTTCACGCCTTACTCTGCGCTTGAGCCAGGAGTGGACATCATGGAAAGGAACCCCGCGAAGACGGCATTGGCACTCCGTTCGGCCAAGCTGGACTGGAGTGACGTGGACAAGGCCGACTGGGCCGAGCTCAACCGCATCTTGTGGGAGGCCTACAAACCAGGCGTGCCTTATCCGAAGACACCGGGGAACAGGTGAGGGGAAGAACCGGAAGCGGCAATCCAAGCTAGTGCTTGGAGCGGGAGACGAGATTCGAACTCGCGACCCTCTCGTTGGCAACGAGATGCTCTACCACTGAGCTACTCCCGCGACCGGTTCACTTGAGCTTCTGAGGATACCAGTTCCACATCTGTGGCGCAAGCCTGGTCCAAGGACCTCGGTCCGGGCCATAATTCTACCAGTGGGTAGTTGGGACGAGCTCTTGCAAGCGACAGTGGACGCCACCCGTGTCGCTGGCGAGATCGCCATTGAGGCTAGGAAGCACCTGAAGCCCGAATTGAAGCCCGATGGCAGTATTGTCACCAACGGAGACCGCGAGGTCGAAGAGTATCTGCGGTCTGCCTTGTTGCAGTTGACCCCTGGTGCCGGCTTCTGGGGTGAAGAGTTCGGCTACTCGCCGCCGACGGAGGATGGCTTTTGGCTTGTCGACCCCATCGACGGAACATCCAACTACCGCTTTGGACAGCCCCTTTGGGGTGTCACGATCGGCTACATGCAGGGTGGCCGGCTGCGTGTCGGCACTCTGTCCTTGCCCGACTTGGGCATTATGTTGGCGGCCGCTGACGGGCTTGGGGCGACCTGCAACGGCGGATCTCTGGCCCAGATTCCACCCGGAGCGATCAGCGACGAACAGCTGATCGGCCACACCGACTTGCGCAAGATGCGCGCTGGTTTCCCCGGCAAAGTGCGGCACTTGGGCGCTTTTGTCGTCGAGGCCGCATTTGTCGCCCGTCAGCAAATCCGGGCGATGACCGCTGGCCGCGTCAAGCTTTATGACGCGGCCGGCGGAATCATCATCTGCCGAGAACTCGGCGCCGACATCCGGCACTTCGACGGCACACCGTTCGACGAGTCGCTGTGGTGCGAAGACAAGCGGTGCATGCCGTTCCTGATCGGCCCGCGTGACTCCAACTTCCCCTTCGGCTCAGAGGGCTAGCTGCTCGCGCAAGGCGTCGGCCACGACCGGGCACTTCAGTTTTTTCAAGCCCTTCTGCTCGATCTGCCGGACGCGCTCACGAGTCACGTTGAGCTTTCGTGCGACATCTTCTAACGTGTGGGGCTCGCCATCCTGGAAGCCGTAGCGCAGCAGCAGTAGTTCGCGCTCCCGTGGTTCGAGGTCGGCCATCGCTTCGACCAAGATCTGCCGGTCCGAGCTAATGGCGTACTGGTCGCAGAAATCACCGACGACATCGGCCAGGCTGCCGTCCTCCTGTTCGCCGATCGGACTCTCCAGCGACAAAGCGTCGGGTATCGCGCTCACCAGGGCCTGCACCTTTTGCAAGGACATGCCGGCTTTGAGGGCGATCTCTTGCTCGCTGGGCTCGCGGCCCATCTCCTGGGCCAGCTGGCACTGGATCCGCAGCACCTTGCTGATGCCTTCGGCCACATGGACCGGCACCCGGATGGTGCGGCCTTGGTCGAAGACGGCCCGGCTCACCGACTGTCTGATCCACCAAGTCGCATACGTGCTGAACCGGAAGCCCCGTCGATGGTCGAATTTCTCCACTGCCCGCATCAGGCCGATGTTGCCCTCCTGGATGAGGTCGGGGAGAGAGACGCCGCGATTGGCGAACTTTTTGGCGATGTTGACCACCAAGCGCAAATTCGCCTCGATCAGCATGGCGCGGCACATTTGCGAGCCTTCGGCGACGCCTTTGGCCAGCTCTTGTTCCTTTTCTACAGTCAAAAGTGGAATCTGGCCGATTCTCTGCAGCCACATTCTCACCGTGTCGTCGAGGCCCCTTGTCACGTCTACGACTTCCCGCTCGTCAGCAAAGACGCTCGGGACAGGGGGCGCGGCGGCGCGTTGCGCGCTCGCTGTACCCATTTTTTTTAACACCAATAACACCTGGGCCCAGTGGCCCGTACTCAGAATACAACGGGAATAGGAATGTGTGGGAGAAGTTTTCCAATTAGTGACCGGAATCGGTCCAAGTGCCCTCAATAGCCTTGGTTTTCTTCCGTTTCGGCATCCTTCAGCCGTTGCATGCGGCTATGAAAGTCGCGCAAGGCGTCGTCATCCAAGTCACCACTCTTCGCCACGATTTCATGGGCAGCCCGTTCCTCTCTTAAGGATCGAAGTCGAGCCAATGCATCGGCCAACACTGCGCTGCCTGTTGGTGCCGACTCGTCCATGAACAACGAGGACATCAAGTCCAGGGCTGGCCCTTCAGGAAGAGACGGAACCCAATCTGCCGCTGGCCCGTCGGGTGGTTGTCCTTGATGCGTCTGTCTCAGCGAGACCGCAGCGTCTTCTGCGGCACCGGTGACAAAGAGGCCGGCTTCGCCGAGTGCCTGCCAGGCATCTTGCTTCGTCGACGGGCTCAACATGGCTCGGAAGACTGCTTCTTCTGGTCCAGTGAGCCCGGTCTTGGCCCTGGCCGCGCCTACTTTCCCCGGCCTGTGGGTCCTAGTCGGCGAACCACCTCGACGCAGGCTGGCGACCTGACGTTTGATCGCCTGTTTGGCGGCGAGGCGGTCCTTGGTGCCTGGGTATTCGCCCGCGAGTTCATGGGCGTACCGTTCGATCTCCAGTTCGTCGGTCGCTGTGGCTAGGGCGGCATAGGCGCCTGTCCAAAATTCGTCTTCGCGGACGGCGACGCGCTGACGGAGGAGCCATAGCCGGAACTCGACCGCGGGCATGGCGGCGTCCACCGCCTTTTCCACCGCCGCTGGCCCTTGGGTCTTGAGGAGCGTGTCGGGGTCTTCACCCTGCGGCATCATGGCCACTCGGACGCCGATCCCGGCTGCCTGCAAGAGGTCAGCGGCGCGCTCGGCCGCTTTCTGTCCGGCGCTGTCGCTGTCGTACAGCATCACCACGCGGTCGCACCACTTTTTGATCAGGCGGACGTGGTCCTCGGCCATGGCCGTCCCCAGAGTGGCGACGGCGCCGGTCACGCCTGCCCGATGGCAGGCGATGGCGTCCAGATACCCTTCAACCAGGATGCCGGTCCGCGTCTTGGCCAACGTGTGTTTGGCCTTGTCCAGCCCGTAGAGCACACGGCTCTTGCTGTAGAGGGGGGTGTCGCTGCTGTTGATGTACTTGGGTTCGCCTGCTCCGATGATGCGGCCGCCGAAGGCGACAAGTCGCCCTCTCTCATCACGGATCGGGAACATCAACCGGTGGCGGAACCTGTCATAGTAGCCACCGCTGGGGTCTTTGTCGACCAAGAAGACCTCTTTGCATTCGGCCAGCTGGTGTCCCTGCTTTTGCAGCTGGCGGGCCAGCAAGTCGCCACCAGGGCCGAAACCTAGTTCCCAGTGGGCTACGACATCCGTTGGGATTCCACGGTCTGCGATGTACTTCTTGGCCTCGTCTGATGCCTGGAGTTGCTTGACAAAGAAGGACTGGGCATCGGCCATGGCCGCTTCCAGCCTTTCGTCGCGGCTTTTGTCTTTGGCCTCTCCTCTACCCGAGAGGGTGACACCAGCTTGCTTGGCGAGAATGCGCAGGGCTTCGGCAAAATCAACCTGCTGGGTCTCCATGACCCAATTGAACACGTCTCCTTTGGCCCCGCACGACCAACAATTGTAGCGGCCGAGCTCCTGAGAAACATTAAAGGAGGGGTTTCTGTCGTTGTGGAACGGACAGAGACCCCTCCAATTTTTTCCTGCCTTTTTGAGGGTCACTCGTTGGCCGACGAGATCGACGATATCGATCCGTCTACGGACCTCGGCGACATCGTCGGCCACTGGTTACTGCTTAGGTCTTGCCTGCGGCGATGACGATGCCGGTCACGACTTGGGGCTTGTTGGCCGCCAAGCGAGAGAGCCGGAACGCCACGTGGTCGCGGACGAGATAGCGGACGACAAGGCTGTCGCCACTGATCTCATAGCCGTCCGGAGCACTGTGCTTGTCGATCAGTTGGCCGAACGAAGCGCCGAAGCTGAGACCGCGCTTGGTCTTGACCTTGCTGTTCGTCAGTCCGATCGCTTCGATCTGCACGACGCGGTTGAACTTATCGAGCACGAAGGCATAGCGGCTGTTGTCGCGCTTGTAGACCCAGCGGGTGTAGATGACCTTGGTGCCTGCACCGCCGCCACCAAATCCAGCCGCCCCACCGCCGCCGGCTGCCGCACCGCCGCGGGCTCCGCCGCCCTTGTTTCCGGCCGGGCCACCAGGGCCACCGGGGCCGCTAGCACCTGGAGGGCCAAAGGAACCGGGCCGACCGCCTTGCGGAGCACCGGCACCGGGTCCAGCGCCAGGAGGGCCAAAGTTGTTTCCTGGCGGGACTCCAGGCGGACGGTTCTGCCACACGTTCTCGCCCAAATCGAATGGATCGCCGATCACCGAGTTGCCAAGTGCGCTGGGCCGGTCAATGTCGGCCTCAGCGCCAGCGGCACCACCGCCACCCTTGCCACCACCAAGCGGCGCACCGCCACCGGCAGGGCCGCCACGGCCAGCTGCGCCACCGCCACCAGGAGCACCGCCGACCGCTTGGCCGGAGGTCGCGAGACCCTGGATCTGGTCGGGCGAGCCAAATTTCTTGATGACCTTGATGCCCGGGTCATACAGCGTGATGCCCAGCAGGCCGGTCTCGGCCGGGCCGGAGTGGGGCATCGGCGAGTTCTTGGAGTCCTGAGCGACGGCGAAAGAGACCACTCCCACCGCCGCCATGGCCAAGGCTGTCAATACCAACGTTTTCTTCAAAGTGTTTCCCTCGCGAAGGTCCTTCGCTTTCCTGTACGTTCTGACGTCCCTTGGCCTGCCTGCGGTTACAGGCGTCCGTCCTAGAAAGGGACCCAACAGAGGTATACCTGCCGCTACGAACCACCTGCACCCAACGTAGGAACGGATAAAGCCATGGCAGCCAACCTCGCCGTCAACAAGACCGACTTTGAGAAAGAAGTCATCAATTCGGAAGTTCCCGTCCTCGTCGACTTTTGGGCGACCTGGTGCCGTCCGTGCGTGGCCATCGCCCCGTTTGTCGCCGAGATCGCCGAAGAAGTGGCCGAGCGCGGCAAAGTCTTCAAGGTCGACGTCGACGAAGAGCGCGACCTCGGTGAGAAGTACGCGATCATGAGCATTCCCGCCCTGCTCGTTTTTAAGGGCGGCCGCGAAGTCGACCGCATGGTCGGCGCCGGCAGCAAGGCCGACATCAAGGCCTTCTTCGAAAAGCACCTTTAAGACCTCGCTGCTCAGCGACCGAGAGCCCCGCCGCGCCGATTGGCCGACCGTGCTCTCGGCTGTTTCCGTCACAATAGCCGTCGATGGCAGAGGCCGCGCAAACCCCAAACGTCGCCAAGGCGGGCGGGATCATGATGGCGAGTCTCTTTTTGAGCCGGATTCTCGGCATCGTGCGCGAGAGTGTCATCAACGCCCGGTTCGGCCAGTCCAGCGGCGTGCTGGACGCCTACTACAACTCCTTCCGGATCCCCGACCTCCTGTTCTTCCTGATCGCGGGCGGCGCTTTGTCGTCGGCCTTCATTCCGGTTTTCACCGAGCTCATCAAGACCGACCGCGAGGACGAGGCGTGGCATCTCTTCAGCTCGGTCGTCACGATCATGTCGGCAATCGTCACGGTGTTCATTGTCGCGGCGTGGGTATTTGCCGAACCATTGATCCGCTTTTATGCGCACGACCCACCGATGCTCGCCGAGACGGTGACCATGAGCCGGATCGTGCTGCCGGGCCAATACGCGTTCTTCATCGGTGGCCTCATGATGGGCACGCTCTACGCCAGACAAGTCTTTTCTGTACCAGGTCTTAGCCCCAACATATACAATTTAGGCATCATCTTCGGTGCTTTGTTCCTGACCAATTTCGTCGTCCCTTCGGCGGCGGGCATGAGTTGGGGAGCCTTGGTGGGCGCGTTCCTTGGCAACATCCTTCTGCCTTGGTATGTGATGCGGCAGATGGGTTCCAAGTTCTCTTGGAGATTTGACACCAAAAACGAGCACGTCCGCAAAGTCTTCAAGCTGATGCTGCCGGTCGTCCTTGGCCTGTCGCTGCCTGGGGTTTTTGTCCTGATCCTCGGCTACTACGCCAACGCTTACGGGTCCAAAGGCATTGTCGCGGCGTTCACGTCGGGCAACCAGATCATGCAGGCGCCGCTCGGCATGTTCGGTCAGTCTTTGGCTATCGCCGCCTTTCCTGCCCTTTCTCAGTTTTTCGCCCAAAAGCGGATGGACGCGTATCGCGACCAGTTGGTGCGGACTTTGCGCTTGGTTTTCTATTTGTCGGCACCGGTCGCCGCCCTGATGTTGGCCGGGCCGACCGAGATCGTCCGCATTCTTTTGGAACACGGCAGGTTCACCGCCGAGGACACGGCGCGGACGGTGCCGATCCTCCAGCTCTTTGCTATTGGCATCCCAGCCTGGTGCCTGCACCCGGTGCTCATGCGCGCGTTCTTCTCCATCCAGCAGTCGGTGCGCCCCATCGTCGTCGGCACGGCGACGACACTGTTGTTTGTAGCTCTGTGCGTCGGGTTCCAGGCTGCCAATCTGCCCCACCCTATGCTGGCCTTGGCTGGCTCGCTGGCGGCCATTGTGATGGTGGTGGTGATGGTCTTCAGCATTAACAAACAAGCGGGGCCCGTCGATCTGGCCTCGTTGACTAGTGGCATGTGGCAAGCGACGATGGCCAGCGCAGCGGTCGGCGGCGCCGTCTGGCTGGCCTTTTCGCTACTCCACAAGTTCGGTGTCACGTCCAGCAAGATCGGCCTGTTTCTCGGCTCTGCCTTGGTCTTCATCCTTGCGGCCTGGGCCTATTACTTCGTGACGAAGTTCCTGAAGATGCCGGAGACCGCTTACTTCAACCGCGCCCTTCGGCGGCGGTCCGCGCCGCCAAGTGACGGGTAACCTCGCTTGATGCGAGAAGTCTTCGTCCTGTCGGGCAAAAGGACGCCGATCGGAGCTTTTCAAGGTTGTTTTTCGTCGCTGACCGCACCCCAGCTGGGTGCCCATGCCATTCGGGCGGCGTTGGCCGCCGCAGGCATCGATAGTGATGCCGTCGACGAGGTGCTGATGGGGAACGTGCTGGGCGCCGGCCTGGGACAGGCGCCCGCACGACAAGCCTCGAAGGGAGCCGGAATCCCGGACAGCGTGCCGTGCACGACGGTCAACAAGGTCTGCGGCAGCGGCATGAAGACGGTCATGATGGCCGCTCAGTCGATCATGTGCGGCGACGCCGAGATCGTCGTGGCGGGCGGCATGGAGTCGATGACCAACGCCCCCTATATCCTGCCCCAGGCCCGCGCCGGATACCGGATGGGCGACGGCAAAGTCGTCGACTCGATGATCGCCGACGGCCTGTGGGATCCCTACAACAACATGCACATGGGCTCTTGCGGCGACCTTTGTGCGAACGAAAAGGGCTTTAGCCGGCAAGAGCTTGACCGGTTCGCTGCCCAAAGTACGACCCGCGCCCGTGACGCCCAGGCGGCTGGGCGGTTCGCCGACGAGACGGTGCCGGTCGAGGTTCCCCAGCGCCGCGGCGATCCGGTGACGGTCACCGAAGACGAGGGGCCGGCCAAAAGCGACCCGGCCAAGCTCGCCGGACTGCGCCCCGCGTTTGGTAAGGATGGCGTGACTACCGCTGGAAATGCCAGCAGCATCAACGACGGAGCTGCTGCTTTGGTGCTCGCTTCCGGAGAAGCTGTACAGAGGCACGGCCTCAAGCCGATGGGCCGCGTCGTTGCCTACTCCCAGCATGCCCAGGTGCCCGAGTGGTTCACCACCGCTCCGGCCGAGGCGATCAAGAAAGTTCTCGCCAAGACCGGCAAGTCGGTGGCCGACGTGGATTTGTTTGAAGTCAACGAGGCGTTCGCTGTCGTCGCCTTGGTCGTCGCCCGCGAGGTCGGGATTCCCGAAGACAAGCTGAACGTCAACGGCGGCGCGGTCGCCTTGGGGCATCCCATCGGCATGACGGGCGCACGGCTTGTCCTGACCTTGTTGCATGAGCTGAGGCGACGAGGTGGAGGTATCGGCGTGGCCAGCCCCTGCATCGGCGGCGGCGAGGCGACGGCGGTGATGTTGGAGGCCCTGATAGATTGACCGGTGACCTGGCGACAGCACCGGACCAACAATCGAACCAGGAACCACCCATGAAGATTCTGTTTTGCTCGGCCGAAGTCGCTCCCTTCGCCAAGGTCGGCGGCCTTGCCGACGTCGCCGGTTCTCTGCCAAAGGCTCTGTCTGCCCTTGGCCACGAGGTCATCGTCGCCATGCCCGCCTATGGCATGGTGGTGAACGACCCTCGCTGGGGGTTTCAGAAGACGAAGTCCGAGGTGTTGGTCAAGGTCAACAGCAGCCGATTGGTCCGCGCCGAACTTTGGGAGGCGGAATTCGACGGTATAAAGTTCTGGCTGGTCGACGGCGAAGAGACTTTCGCAAAAGTCACGAAGAGCCAGGAAGTCTATGCGCCGCTGCGCGACGACTACCTCTTTTTCAGCCATGCGATCCTGGAGATGTGCACTGAGAGAGAGTGGTTGCCGGACGTCGTCTCGGCCCACGACTGGCACATGGGGTTCCTGCCGGTGATCATCAAGGAGACACGGCGTGGCGATTGGGACTCGGTCGCCTCGACGTTCACCATCCACAACCTGGCCTATCAGGGTGAATTTGGCTACGACACTTTGGCTGCCGCCGGGGTGCCTGGCAGCCTCTTTACGTGGGACGCGCTGGAGACTTATGGCGGCGTCAACTTCCTCAAGTCTGGGTGCGTTTTCGCCGACCAGGTGAACACCGTCTCGCCGAACTATTCGAAAGAAATCCAGCGGCCAGAATACGGCTGCCGGCTGGAAGGGCTGATGGCTTGGTTGGCCGCCGAAGGCAGGCTGGAAGGCATCTTGAATGGTATCGATGTTGATGTCTTCGACCCCTCCGCCGACCCAGCTATCGCTGCCAAGTACTCGGTCGACGACCTCTCGGGCAAGTTGGAGTGCCGCCGCGCCCTGTGCACCAAAGCCGGTCTGAGCGTCGCCGACGACAAGCCGGTGATGGGTGTGGTCAGCCGGTTGAGCAACCAGAAGGGATTTGACCTGATCATCGAGGCGGCGCCTGAGTTCTTGGCTCGCGGCGCGGCTCTCATCGTCCTCGGCACTGGCGATCCTTGGGCAGCGAGCGAACTGCGCAAGCTCGAGGCGTCTAACCCCGGCCTAGTCAAGTTCTTTGAGGCGTTCGACGTGGATATGGCGCAGAGAATCTATTCGGGTTCCGATGTGTTTTTGATGCCCAGCAGCTTTGAGCCTTGTGGCCTTGGGCAGATGTTCGCCATGCGCTATGGCACTGTGCCGGTGGTGCGCAAGACGGGCGGACTGGCCGACACAGTCTTCGAGGGCGAAAACGGCTTTGTGTTTGAGGAGCGGTCTGTCGCTGCGCTGAGTTCAGCTATTGCGCGGGCAATCGAGGCTTTCGCTGAGCCAACCACTTGGTCAAAATTTGTTCATGCTGGCATGACCCAAGACTTTGGCTGGACCAAGAGCGCGCAGGCATATTTGAAGATGTACCGACGCGCCATGGACGCCCGTCGGCTAAAGGATATGGCTTCCTAATTCCCCGACGCCGTTGTCGGGGAATCAAGCTCAGTTGACCACCTTGCAAGACCAGTTGGGATAGTGATCGCTCTTGTAGCGGTTGTTTTCCCAGTACAGAGCCTGAAGGTTCGTCAGGTTGTCGCTTCCTCCTTTCGCTACCGGCATCTTGTGGTCAACTTCCCAACCATAGGCGGTCAGCTTGCCATAGTCTGCCAATGCGATCAGTTTGCCGCATGGGTCGAAGCGATGCTTTGCGGGGTCGTAGCCGAATCGGGTCTGGGCTTTGCTCCAGACGGCCAAAACGGTTGTGTTGTCAAAGTTGCCTCCAGAGGTTGTTGAACCTGGTCGGCGTGTGGCGCTTGCCATTTGTCTTCTCGCTGCTTGGCCCGCGAAGCAGCAGCGTCCTTCCTTGGGGCAACTTTGTGTACACTGCAGGTGGTAGCGAGCAGGTACGGGGCCTTACCCCAAGCCTTTCGTTAGGGGCTCGATGTTCGGGCCCCGATTCCTCCTCCTGCTGGTGAGTCAAGCCCCAAGTGCCGGAGGAGGACTATAGCGCTTGATTTCGGCATTTGAAGTTCTGCGGAGACGGTTGACCAGGCACCATGCAGATACTCCTTCTGAAGGCGCTCGAATTCTGCCTGCCTTGTCGATGGGCCGAGAAAATTCAGCCGCTCTTGGTGAATCAACATCTGGGAAAGCAAGATCTTCCTCACGTGCCTCGGTGGCCCAAGAATCAAGGAACCGAGAATCCAAGCCTCTTCTTCCATTGCAGTTCGATGAGTGGCCGAGTACGCTGCCACCTCACGAGTTTCTCGTCGGACGATCCTCTGCTCGGTGAACGGAAGAACGTCCTGTGAGAACTCACCTTTATGCAACAGGAAGTGCGCTACCTCGTGCGCAATTACTTCCCTTGTTTCATCCTCTCTTGATTCGTCTTCATACAGTTCGGACCGAATGATCACTTCACCCGTGTTAAACCTCAGTTCGCCTCGCCGACAGCGTGGAAGACGATACCGGCCTACTTTTGAAGACAGAACGAGTCGAAGCCCTAAGCCTGCCGTGGCTAGACCTTCAATATCGACCTTACTATCCAACAAGAAGCCGTTACCATCTACCTGACCTTCTTCACGGAGTATTCTCTCGGCACAAAATTGAAATCTTGAATCCGTCACAACATCCTCACATTGACCTCAGGCTGGTCGTCCCGCCGAATCGACTGAATGACCTTCTCAATGTCATCATCATTCAGTGCAAGGGCAACCTTCATCAATCCTTTGAGTTTGGGTCGTCGTGTCAGTTCTGCGGCAGCGTGTTCTTCCCACCGATTGCCGACTTCTAGGAGAGAGTCGAGATCCAGATCAAGCTCTCTTGCAATAGCTGTGAGCTTGTCTGGCATTGGTGAAGGGAGCAAGCCAACTTCGACATGTGATAGGTATGTGGCACTCATGCCTGTACTTTTGGCAAGCCCCCTCAGTGATAGTCTCTTGGCAACGCGCGCCAAACGAATTTGCTCACCAACAGGTTGTAAAGGAGATTGTTTCATTGCTCAGTGTGCCCTGACACTGAACAGACGAAACGATCACCAAAAACGACGCGCCCGGCGAAAATTTTTTCACACATAGACAGATGTGTACTATCCAGAGAGCCCTTTGATCCAGTCTTTCATGACTTGGACGATGGCTGGGTTGAAGACCGCTCCAGGCTTGCCGAACTTGGGAAAGTCGTCTTTGAAATCGAGAGCCTTTTGGAAGATGTGGTTGGACTGCGGCACGACCTTGAAGGTCGCATAGCCCGGATGGACACCGTTGACGACTTCGGCCACCTGAGTCTGGTCTTCGCGCAGGGAAATCCAGTCCGCCTCACCAAACAGGGCCAAGACGCGAGCCTCGCCGGTCTTCGCCCAGTAGTCGCAGAAATTGCGGTCGTTGACCTCCTGCATGTACTTGATGCTGCGATTACCTAGCATCACCCCGTCCGTCGATGTCTGGTCGATGACCGGCTGCAACTCAGGATGGTTCTGCTTGATCCATTCGATGGAGCGCTTTTCGTTGTAGAGGTAGTGGTAGACGCCGATGGTCTTGCGCACCTCGCGGTCAATGTCGGCTCGCGACTGGCCGCCCAGCGGCCCCTGGATCCGAGCCGACTTGACCTGCCATTCCAACCATGAGTCGGAAACGGTCCCGTAGGAGATGATCGCCTTCACCTTGTGTTCGCTGGCGATGATCGGCGCGTGGCAGCCGCCCATGCTGTGACCAAAGACGACCACTTGGTCGCGGTCGACGAAGTCGTACTTCGCGAGGTCTTTCAGTGCCTGGCGATAGATGTCGACTTCTTCGTCGAATCCGACCAGCAAAGCAGGGCCGCCCTCGCTGTCGCCGACACCAGGCTTCTCGACCCGGACCGTCACCCAGCCGTCATCAGCGAACGGCTTGAGCACACTGGTGATGTAGTTGCCCGAATCGAGCCGCGCTTCGACCGTGCTGGCGTTGATGCCCTGGATCCAAAAGAGCACGGGGTGCTTGCCGGGCGTCTTCGGCTTGGTGACGAACGTCCGGATGCGGTGGCCGTTGCTGACCACATGGTCATAAACCGTCGTGTAAGTGTCACCGTCGTCCGCTGACTTGGGCAGGAACTTGACGCCCAAGTCGCTCTTTTTGCCGTCGCGAATCACCGTCAACTTGACCGATGCTCCAGCAGAGGCCTCTCGGATCAACTGCGAATACTCGCCGAACGACTTGAAAGCGTGACCCGAAACAGCGACCACGACGTCGCCTTCCTTCAGCCCGTTAGCGGTCGCCGATGCCTGCACGGCCTCTTGCGGTCCGAGCTTCAATTCCTTCTGCAGCGCGTCCGGCAGCGCCCGCATCGCAACACCGACCGTCCCCCGTCGCGGCAACGGATCAGCCGAAACGACAAGAGCCAATGCCAACAAGAACGGAACGAAATGAGCTCGCATAGCTCAATTTACACTTCTGAAACCCGACAATGTTCCCGGCTTCACTTGATGCTGCCGACTGTCAGGCCCTTGACAAAGGTCTTTTGGGTCAGCAGGAACACCACGACCAGCGGCACTAGAGTCACGACCGCCGCGGTCATCTGCAGGGGCCAGTTCTCCACGCCATAGCTATTTTTGAACACCGAGAGGCCGACTTCCAGCGTCCGCATCCGCATGGAGTTTGTGCTGAGGAGCGGCCAAAAGAAGTCGGTCCAGACGGCGAAGAATGAAAACGCCGCCGCGGTGGCCAATGCCGGGCGGGCCAGTGGTAGAACCACGCGCCGATAGACCGTCCACTCGGAGGCGCCGTCCATCCTCGCGGCTTCGTCCAGTTCCATGGGGATCTGGACGAAGAACTGCCGCAACATGAAGACGGCGAACGAACTCGACAGCCCCGGCACGATTAGCGCGGCGTAGCTGTCGAGCCAGCCCAAGTTGCGGACCATCAAGTAGACCGGGATCTGCGTCACCGTGCCGGCGAACATCATCGAGACCAGAAACAGCGAGAATAGGAACTCCCGGCCCCGAAACTGCAGGCGGGCGAAACCGTAGGCGGCCAATGACGTGACCAGCAACTGCCCGACAACAACGCAAGCCGTCACCACCACCGAGTTCACAGCGAACCGCCAGACAGGCAGTTCTTTGTTGAAGAGCACCGTCGCGTAGTTCTCGCCATGCCAGGCCGTCGGCCACAGGTCTTTCAGTTCAGGAACAGCCGCCTTGCTGGGGTGAAAGGAGACGAGGACCATCCACACGAGGGGGAGGATCAAAAACAGCCCGACGGCTGTCAGCAAGGCATAAGCAAGGCCGTTGCCGATGGCCGAATCACGCCGCACTATAGGCCTCCAACTGCTTCTTTTGCGAGGAGAACTGCACCCAGGCGACGGCCATGACCACCGCTAGCAGGACGAACGACTGGGCGGACGCCTCGCCGACATGGAAGTCGCGCCACGCCGTCGTGTAGATGTGGTAGCCCACCATGTCGGTCGTGTCTAGCGGACCACCCTTCGTCATCATGTAGACGGGCGTAAAGACCTGCATCGCGGCGATCGTGCTGGTCACAGTGACAAAGAGCGATGTAGGGGCGAGCATGGGCAATGTGACGGCCCAAAGCTGGCGACCCTTGGACGCTCCGTCCAGTGAGGCTGCTTCGTAAAGGCTATCGGGGATCCCCATGATCCCAGCCAGAAAGAGCACCATCCGTGGGCCGAGCCCGGTCCAGACTGACATGAAGACCAGCGCGAGCATCGCCCAACCCACTTGGCTCAGAAAGTCAGTCTCGTTTGGCGCGTGGAACCAACCGAGGACTGTGTTGACGAACCCGCTCTTGGGCAGCAGGATGTAGATCCAGATCATCGCCGTCGCCACCTGCGACATCACCGACGGCAGATAGAACACCGTGCGAAAAACCGCCAGGCCCTTGAGCGGCTTGGCCACCAGCAGCGCGATCCCCAAGGCGACCGCCAGCCCAAGCGGCACGCTGAGGGCTGTGTAGTAAAGCGAATTGACCAGCGCCTTCCAGAATCCGGAGTCTTGGGCCACGGCGGCATAGTTGCCGAGCCCGACGAACGGGCTCTGGTCGCGCAGCAGATCCCACTTGAAGAACGACAGGTACAGCGCAAAACCAATGGGCACGAGCCCGAAGACCAAGAGGTGCACCACGGCCGGCGCGACGAACGCATATCCCACGCCGCGCCTCTTCATGTGCTTGATTCTATTCTGTTTCCTCGGGCTGCTGATTCAGATTCGCCCTCGCGTTGCGCTTTAGCCCTTCCCAACCGACGCGCCGCACGGCCGAGCCACGGGTCAGTTCGTCCCAGGCATGCCAGGTGATGTCCTGGAGCTCGACGAGTGGCGGCCATTGGCGGATTGCCCGTAGGTCGGGATCAGTGGTGACCGGCGCCCTGTCGGGCTGGCTGGGGCGCGGCTGGTTGAACGGACAGACTTCTTGGCACACGTCGCACCCGACTGTCCAGCCGGCAGTGTCGCCCTGGACCACTGGGCTCTTCTCTTCGATGGTCAGATAGCTGATGCACCGGCGCGAATCGACCGACCAGACGCCGTCCAGTTGCACAATGGCACCAGTCGGACAGGCGTCAATACAGGCCGTACACGTGCCGCACCCTCCCTTTGACGGTTTGTCAGTCTCAATATCGGCCGTTGTCAACAGGGTGCCGATGAAGAACCAGCTGCCCGTCCGGCTGTCGATCAGGCATGTATTCTTGCCGTACCACCCCAGGCCCGCACGGTGGGCGTACTCGCGCTCGAGCACAGGTGCACTGTCCACGCAGGCGCGGCTGGTCGCCTCTGGGACAGCCGACTCGATCCAGGCGGCCAACCGGCGCAGTTTTGCGCGCATCACCTTGTGGTAATCGCGCCCAAGGGCATAGCGCGCGATTTTGGGACTGCCATCTGGATTCGGCAGTGGCTGATTGTAGTTCAGGCCGACGCAGACAACCGACCGGACTCCGGGCAGTAGCGTCTCCAGGTCTGATCGCAATTCGACCGACCGGTGCATGAAGTCCATCGATCCGGCATAGCCTGCCTCCAACCATGCCATGTAGTGTCCGGTAGAGACAGGCGGCTCGGCACTACAGACACCGACCGCGTTGAAGCCCAGCCGCCGGGCCTCGGCCTTCAATCCGTCAGCGGGCAACATGGCGTGCCACCGCCTCCCACTGGGCCAGGGTCAGCTGATGGGGCCGGACGCGGGGGTCGATGAGCCCGTCCCAGGCCTCCTTCGGAACCACGCCGCTCAGGTTGTTGGCGAGGGTCTTGCGGGGCTGGGCGAAGCCCTGCCGAACAATCTGGAAGAACGAGGGTGATCGCTCCAGATCGACTTTCAATGCCGGAACGAACTTGAGGACGATGCTGTCCACCTTCGGCGGCGGCAAAAAGGCGCCAGGCGGCACCTTGCAAACCACCGAGATGTCGAACTGAGCTTGTAGAAATACAGAGAGCGACCCGCGGGCAGGGTCGCCTGCCTGGGCCAACACGCGGTCGCCGACCTCCTTCTGCATCATCAGCACGCCGACCGCCCAATCGTCGCGGCATGCAGCGAACGCAGTCAGCAGAGGCCCTGTGATGTTGTAGGGCATGTTGCTGACCAGTGCCCTCGGCTCCGGCATCAAGCGGAGAATGGCCGACAGATCGGTCCTTAGGGCGTCTGCAGAGACCACCTGCGCCGTCGGGGCGCGTTCGGCGAGCACCGGGAGGATGCCGGTGTCAATTTCCACAGCGCGGACTTCGGACAGCGCCTCGCACAAAGGCAGGGTCAGGACTCCAGGACCAGGGCCGACTTCGAGCGCTGAAGAGCAGCCCTGCGTCTGCCCGACAATGGAGACAACCACCTTGTCTGAGACAAGGAAATGCTGGCCCAAGCGCTTGTCGGCCCGGACTCCGTGCTTGTTCAGGAGCGCAGTCAGCGTTTGGCGGAGCGGGGCTTCTTGGTTGATTTGGTGCCTGACCCACCCAGCATGTCGGCCCGGACGTAGCCGGTCTTGCCAGATTCAAGCTTGATTTTGTACCAACCAGAGGCCTTGCCAAGCACCGTCACGCTGTCACCTTTGCTGAGGCTGCCCACGCGAGCCGAGCCGGTGTTCGCCTTCTCGCGGACCAGCACTTGGTCGTGGACGACCTTCATCGACTTGCCGCCCTTGGTGGAGGCAGGTGCGGAGGCTCCCAGCATGTCCGAGCGGATATAGCCCGTTTTGCCGTTGGACAGCTTCACCTTCTTCCAGCCGTCTTTCTCGCCGACGACGATAACAGATTCGCCTTGTTTGAGCAGGTCGACGCGGCCGCTGTCGGTCGAGGCGTCCTTGCGGACGATCACGTTGTCCCGGTTCACTTGAATCTTTTTGGTGCTGGCCGGAGCCGCGCCGCCTAGCATGTCGGCGCGGATATAGCCCGCTTTGCCGTTCTCCAGCTTAACGCGGAACCAGCCCTTGACGTCGCCCCAGATGGTGACCGAATCGCCTTCGCCGACCACCGCGACCCGGTCGCTCTCAGACGACGGCTTGCTGCGGACAATGACGTCGGTCTTGGCGACCGTGGCTTCGCGCGGAAATTTGGGTTTCGCCGGTGCCGGCTTGACGGGGGCCGGTGGCGGGGTCGTGGTCTTGATCGGGTCAGGCTTCTTGGTGTTGCCCGACTTGGCCCGCGCCGCTTCATCGGCGGTCAAGCCGGGGGTGCTGGCGGGGTCGTTGGCGTGCTCCTGGTCCTGAAAGTAGGCCAGCAGCTCGCCATCGGTCATTGGTGCCAGAACCGGAAGCGCGACGAACTTGCCGTCGCCACCGTCACTGTCGTCCTTCTCCTCCTCGTTCTTGGCGGGCTCTTCTTTGCGCAAGACGTGCACGACGACCTTCTTGCGCCCCCAGCTTCTCATTTCCGACCGCGATGAAACGCAGACGTCGATACGGTTGCCCTTGATCGAGCCACCCGTGTCGGCGGCGATCGCAAGGCCATAGCCTTCCACGTAGAGAATCGAGTGGAGCGGGATAACGCGCGGATCGACAGCGACGATGCCGTATTCGGCGCGTCGACCAGTCGCCGTGCGCGAACCGGGGTTCATGCGGCCTTCGTTCGCCATGTACGCCGTCGCCACAACCTCGATGACCTTGCCGCGCGTGTAAGAGCCGCGGCTGACCGACGAATGTCCTTCAATGCCGACCTTAAAAATCTTGTCGACCGGCTTCTTGGTGACTTCCGTCAACGTGTTGGAAGCGATGACCTTGCCGTCTTTGTACTCGCGGGTGACGATGGTCGTTTCGACGCCGTCCTCGCCGTCGTCTCCCGGGACGATGCGGCCAGCCCCCACGTTGCGGTCAGGGACATAGCGAATCTTGAAGGGGATCTTTTTGGTGGACTTTTCGGTCTTGACGACGCGACCATCCACCGTTGTTTTGGGGTCTTGACCGTTTGCATGGATCGGTAACATCGCCACCGCCATGACCAGGGCCAGCCCTGCATAAATGTACTTTCGCATTTGGCAATACCTCTTGCGTCCCTGCCGCCCGTGCGGACAAGGCAGTGACTTTTACCCCGAGGCCACCGCCGCCGCCCGTCAACCGCACCCCAAAACTACCCTCAAGTCCCTGGGTCCATGGCCTCATTTTTTCCACCGTCCGGGCACCGGTCCGGGTTCCAAACAGGCGACTCTCAAGTTTTCCAAACTTTGGAATCGCTAAAGGGTTGACAGGTCAAGACTGATCAACCGACTTTGGCCCGCAGCGCACCGTGGAACACCAGCTGTTGTGCCAGGCCTGCTTCGGTGCCGAACAGCTCTCGAAACATGTCGCCGACGGCCTGGTAGCGCCCGGCCGTCATGCTCTGTCCGCGCCACTTTGGGAACCACTTCTCCACTGCGAACCGCCAAATGTGGGTGTCGACAGGCACCGCCGATGTCTGGCCCAGGCCATGGAGCGTCGTGCAATCGGCCACCTTTTGCCCGACGCCGGTCAGGCGGCACAGTTGGGCGGTGGCTTCCTGTCGGTCGGTTTTCTTGAGGCCTTCGAGGAACTTCTCGCCGCCTAGCTCCCGCAGGGTCAAAGCAGCGGCCGCGATTTGGCGTGCCCTGTAGCCAAATCCGCTCCTGACCATCGAGTCTATGGAGATTTGGCTGACGGTATCGACATCGGGAAAGCTGCAGAAAGTCGTGCCTTGGTGCTCCCAAACCGGCTCGCCATGCCGTCCCAACACCTCGACCATCGGCTGGATCCTGGCCAAGTTGTTGTTGGCCGTACACATAAAGGAAAAGAGTGTCTCCACCGGGCTAGGCGAATCCATGGTCCTGATCCAAGGATCCGCGGAGGCGATGCCAGCTGACTCTATTCTCTTGATCAAGCCTGACCAGTCGTGGTCGAGTCGAAAGAGGCGGCGGAAAGCACCTTCGTCATGGTTGCTTGCGACCTCATACTTGTCGCCCCTTTCGGTGACCCAATACGCCTGGTTCCCTGTGACGCCGGCCCAGGTGCAGCTGTCCACCGCACGCCATCGGAACACCTGGCCGCAGGTGACACTGGCGCCGAGGTCGAAGTCGCGGCGGATCGTGAAGCGGTAGTCCATATTGGATGGAGGCTCCTAAAGTGTCCCCGGCGGCAGCAGGGCCAGGAAGCCCTCTTCGTCGGTCACCGGTACGCCCAGCTGAGTGGCCTTCTCGAGCTTACTGCCGGCCCCGGGGCCGGCGACGACCAGCGATGTGTTCTTACTGACCGACCCGGCGGCCTTGCCGCCCCACCGGATGACCAGCGCCTCTGCTTCGTCTCGGCTGAATTTTTCTAGCTTGCCCGTAAAGACCAGGGTCTGGCCCGCAAAGAGGTCGCCCTCGGCGGCCTCGACCTCGGCAGGTCGCACGCCGTTGGCGATTAGCTGGCGGACGACGCGTTGGTTTTCCTCGTCTTCCAGCCACGCCTCGACGGTGCTCGCCGTCTTGGGGCCGATGTCGGAAATGTCCACCAATTGGTCGAACTTGGCATTGAGCAGGCCATCGACGGATAGAAAGCGGCTGGCCAGGTCCCTGGCCGTTCTTTCACCAACGAGTGGAATTCCGAGGGCGAAGACAAAACGGTCGAGTGGTCGCACTTTGCTGGCCTCGATGGCATCCAAAAGGTTGGTCACGCTCTGTTCTCCCATGCGGTCAAGCTCGACCATCTGGTCACGTAATTCGATGAGCTTATAGATCGACGAAACGTCGTTCAGCCAGCCCAGCTCCAAGAAGCGGCTGACTTGTTTCTCACCCAGTCCTTCGATGTCCATCGCACCCCGGGAGACAAAGTGCGTGATCTTGCTATGAATCTGTGCCGGGCAAGAAGCTTTGTTCGGACACCGAATGGCTACGAAGCCTTCCTCTTGCACCAGCTTAGTGCCGCAGGCAGGGCATACTTCGGGTGCCGAAACAATCGCGGCGTCTGGTGGGCGCTTTTCGATCACAGGCCCGACGACTTCCGGAATCACGTCGCCTGCCCGTTGCACCACAACAGTGTCGCCCGGTCGCACGTCTTTGCGCTGCAATTCGGTCAGGTTATGTAGCGTCGCCCGACTGATTGTGACGCCGCCGACCTCGACCGGCTCCAACTCAGCCACCGGCGTCACGACACCTGTCCGTCCGACCTGCCAGCCCACACCCTGCAGCACGGTGAACGACTGCTCGGACGGAAACTTGTAGGCCACCGCCCACCGGGGGCTGCGGGTGTTGAATCCCAACTGCCTCTGCAAGCCAATGTCGTCGACCTTGATAACGGCGCCGTCGATGCCAAACGGCAGCGACGGCCGCAGCCTCTGAACCTCATCGACAAACGTCACCAACTCGTCCGCACCCCGGCACAGACGGCCATGCGAGTCAACTACGAACCCTAGTTCGCCCAACCAGGACATCAGACCAGCTTGCGACTCTGGTACGGAAACCGAACTATCAAATCCACCCAGTCCGTACGCATAGAAGTCCAATTTCCGAGCCGCCGTCAGGCGCGAGTCCTTTTGGCGCATGCCGCCCGCTGCTGCGTTGCGCGGGTTGGCGAATGGCGATTCGCCCTTCTCTACGAGCGCCCGGTTTAGCTCAGCGAACACGGGCTTCGACATCATCACTTCGCCGCGAACCTCCAGCCTGCCTGGAACAGGCTTAGCCAATCGCAGCGGCACACCGCGCAGGGTCCGTGCATTGGCGGTGACCACTTCCCCGGTCGTGCCGTCGCCTCGTGTGGCGGCGGTCTTCAGCAGTCCATCGACGTATGTCAGTGACAGAGACAAACCGTCGAACTTCAGCTCGGCCCGATAGGTGACCGGCCCGTCCGTCTCCAGTGCTTTGCGGACACGTTCGTCAAACGACAACAACTCCGCTTCACCAAAAGCGTTGTCCAAGGACAGCATGGCCATAGCGTGCGTATGCTGCCCGAAGTCCTGCACCGGAGCCGCACCAACCCTTAAGGTGGGACTGTCCGGAGTCTGCAGGCCAGGATTTGCCGCCTCAAGTTCCACGAGCTCGCGGAACAGAGCGTCGAAGGCGCTGTCGCTGATTTCGGGCTTTTCCTGCTCGTGGTAAAGCTTATTGTGCCGGTCGATCTCGGCGCGTAGCCAGGCGGCTCGGTCCTCCGGACGCATCTGGCGAAGTTACCTGCCGGTGCGCCCCAGAGCCGACCGGACCCAAAGCTCCAATGCCTTCCAATAGGCAGCGCCTCGTAGCATCAGCGTCTGTCCCCAGCCCTGCGCAGTCTCCCAAAATGACTTCGGCTTGGCCGGTTCCACAGCAGCCACAGCAGCAACGCCCTTCTCCCTTAATCGAAGAGACTGCTTCAGTCGACGCTCCGACTTGGCCCCCGACTTGGCGTCTACAACGGTGCTGACCGCCTCGGAGTCGATCGCCAAATTCTGCACCACGCCTCGACGGGGATCGAAGTCCACCTTGCCACCCCCAGTCAGGACGGAGGTCACATGGGCGGTCACGTCGGCTGGCTCCTTGGCCACTTCCAGGCTCTCGTTCTCGTCGTAAGCCAGCTCTTGCTTGACGGCGACGTCCACCTCGACCTTGTCGTCGGCGACCGACTTGGCCATGCAGGTGTACGTCACCTTAGACCCGGCGAATACCTTGTCGAAACTCCAAGTCGAGCCCACCTCCAGCCCCTTGGCGGGAAACTGCAGGGCCAGAAAGGAAATGTCAGGCAGACGCTTGACGTCGAGCCCGGGCAGTTTGACCGGCAACTTCTTGTCCGGTGCGTCGTTGGCGAGCACTTCGCCGAAAGGCGAAAAAGTCACCGTCGCCTTGGGAAAGTACTCCTGGACATTGTCCAGACCCAGCGGTAGTTTGGCGTCGTTGAATTTGATTTCGGCCGAGGTCAGTTCACTTGTCGCCTTTTGGTTGGCGTCGCCGCTGACCGCGCCCTTGACGCGCAAACCCAGTGTCACCTCTGCCACGCCCTGGTTGCCGCCCAAGATCGGTAGGAAACCGTCCATCTTGACCACCATGTTGTAGTCCAAGTTCAGGGTCGGCGACCACTTGTAGACCACCTGGGCCAGGACGAGGGCAGCGAGGGTGGACATCAGCTTCTCAGACGCGCCGTTCAGGCGTGCGGTTCGTCGCGGTGGCGCAAAGGTACCGACGGCAGCCTGAACGTGTTGTCGCTCGGCGCGTTGGTCACCCGCATCAGGCGGGCCAGAGTGACACGGACGGCACCGGCCAGCGGATAGGCCAGCATCATCCCGGGCAACCCGAACAGTGCGCCGCCGCTAAAGACGACGAACATACTGATCAGCGGGTGCAGGTCGACAGACTTGCCGACGACGCGGGGCGTTATGAACGTGTCCCAGCAGAAGGTGACAGCGGTGAATACGAGGAACACTGTCAGCGCCAAGCCCCAGGCGTTGGAGAAGTTGCCATACCAGGCGTGCGTCGTGCCGCCCAGACCGGTCACCAAGAGGATCGTCAGCCCGGCGATCCAGCCGCCCAGCAGCGGGATGAGATAGAGCGCGCCCGCCAAGATGGCTAACGGCAAAGCATAAGGAGTGCCGGCCAGAGACAGGGCAATGGCGATCACCGTCGCATAGGCCGAGATGTTTGTGAGCACGCCGCGAACGTACTTCTTGAACACGTCGCCGATGTCGTCCAGCATCCCGACCGTACTCGACCGGATCGAAGGCGGGATCCACTGCCGGCTCCGGCTGCGCACGTTCTCCATGTCCACTAAGAGCATAAAGACAAAGAGCGGCGTGAACGTCAGCATAAAGATCTGCGACGCGGCACCGCCGATCATGCCGAGGAATCCATTAAAGAATCCCTGCACAGATTTGGCTATATCATCGCGGTGTGGGGCCAGGTATTGCTCAAAGACGGCCCGCCTGGTGGTCGGCAGGTCGAATTGCTGCAACAGGGGGCGGACCCGCTCTAGACCCCGGTCAATAAAGCCCATCGGCCCGGGAGGCTGTGCCCGGACGACCGGGTTCCAGCGCAGGAAGTGGTTGTCGTTGGCGGTCTCTTCCGCCAGCCTGTCTGTCATGCCCTGCAGCGAGACTCGCAGGTCGTTGAGCTGGTTGGTGACCTTGGGGACAGTCGCCACCAACAAGCCACCGGCAAACAGGAAAAAACCTAGAGTGATCAGCCCGACCGCCAATGGGCGCGGAATCCGCCGTCGCACCATGCCGACGACCAGTGGCTCCAGTAGCATGGCGATCAAGCCGGCCAAGGCGAAGGGCAACAAAATGCCCCGGACGGCCACCAAAAATCCGAGGGTGGCCAACACGATGGCCACCCACAGGGCAATGCGCCACTGACTCAACCCAGTGGCTCCATAGCGTCAGGCGCCGACTTCTTCGGTTGCTCCGTTGGCGTGCCGCTTGGCGCGCTGCTCGGCGATCCACTCTTCGGTCTTGCCTTTCAGATCCTTGATCTTGTCGCCGAGTTCACCGCGGGTCTCGCTACCAGCTTTGGGGGCGAAGAGGATGCCTGCGACGGCGCCGATGAGGGCACCGAGTCCGAAACCGGCCAGCAAATAAACCAATGCGTTCTTGTCGTTCTCTTGCGTCATTTCTTTGTCTCCTTGGGAGCTGGAAGTGATCGTGCGTCGCTTCGCTTCTGACCCCAGTATGACCGAATTATTCGGGAGCCGAGGGCCGCGACCGTAGACCACAAGCCGTTACTTTTCCAGCCTTGCGCGACCCGGACGATTTCCATCAGAGGGTCGGCCGCCTGCTTGTCCAGCGACTTACGCAAGTCAGCGATCGCCGCGTCTTGGGCGCTCACCTTCTGCTCCAGACGGCCCAGCTTCCTGTCTAGTTCTACGGTCGCTTGCGTCAGGCGTTTCGCGACCTGCGAGAGCGCGGCCAGACCGACCGCCACCAGGGCGATCAAGACGGAAACCAGGACGACGAGGACGTTGAGCATGGCGGCTATATGATTGTGCCGCCTGCCGCCACCGTCTTGCCACGGTAGGCCACAGCGATCTGCCCTGGAGTCACCGCGCGGACCGGTTCGTCGAAGACAATGGTCGGTTCCGGCGTCGAGAAGAGAGTGGCAGGCCGGGCCTCCATGTTGTAGCGAATCTTGGCGGTCACGCGCATCGGCGTCTGCTCTGGCCGAACACCACTCCAGGTGATATCGCGCAGGGCCACGACGCTGCGCAGCAGGTCGTCGTCGTCTCCCACGACGACCCGGTTCGTCTTGGGCTCGAGACCGACGACGTACAGGGGTCGCCCGACAGCGAAGCCAAGGCCGCGCCGCTGACCGACTGTGAACCCAGCGACCCCGTCATGCCGCGCCACCACGTTGCCCGCGGTGTCCACCACTTCGCCGTCAGAAAATAGCTCCGGCCGGTGGGTGCGCAAAAACTCCTTGTAGCCCCCCGCGTCGCTAACGAAGCAGATTTCCTGGCTGTCAGGCTTGTCGGCGACGCCGAGGCCAGCCTCACGGGCCAGACGCCGGGTCTCCGCCTTGTCACCCAGCTCACCAAGCGGGAACCAGACACGGGACAGCTGGTCTTGCGTCATGGCATAGAGCACGTAGCTCTGGTCTTTCATGCCGCCGCGCGACGTCAACAGGTTCCACTGGCCGTCCCGATGGCGGACCCGGGCGTAGTGGCCAGTGGCCAGCTTGTCGCATCCCAGTTCGGCCGCCTTCTGCATCAGGGCCTCAAACTTGACCTTCTTGTTGCAAGTCACACAGGGGTTCGGCGTCCGGCCTTCGCCGTATTCGTGGATGAACTCGTCGATCACGGACTCTTTGAACCAGTCCTTGAAATTGACGACGTAGTGCGGGATGTCCAGCAGACGGGCCACCCGGCGGGCGTCCTCGACCGCGCCGAGCGAGCAGCATCCGGCATGGCGGGGGTCGCGCTGGCTCTCCTGCCAGATCTGCATGGTCACGCCAACAACGTCGTAGCCCCGTTGCTTCAGCAACAGGGCCACCACGGAGCTGTCGACGCCACCGGACATGGCGACACAGACGGTCGGTCGGTTCTTAACCATTCATTGCTTGAGGAGCGAAGCGTAAGGCTCGGTCTTCAGAGTCGCTTCGAGTTGGTCGCCACCAATCGCCTTCGGGGGATAGCCTTCCGCGATCAGCACAAACGTCGGCGTCGTGTTGATATGCATCTTGTTGATCGCGATGTCCATATCCGTGGCAACGTCGTCGTTGTTCTTGTCCATCGGATTCTTCATCCGTTTGCTGGCCTCGGTGATGTCGACGCCAGCTTGCTCCGCCATCGCCATCAGGCCCGATTCGCTTTTCGTCCGCTCGGTGTTGCCCTTGTCGAGGATGATCTCGGCAAATTTCCAGAACTTGCCTTGGTCGGCGGCGATCTCGGAGAGGCGTGCCGCATACATGCTGCTCTCATGGCCTTGCAAGTTTGAAAGGGGCATGTGTCGATAAGCCCACTTGAGCCGGCCACCGTTCTGATTAAAGACCTTTTGCACGGTCTCGGCCGCGCCACGGCAGGCCGGGCAGTTGAAGTCGGCGAACTCGACCAGCGTCAGCTTCGCGTCAGCGTTGCCCTGAACCTTTTCAGGCCGTCCGATGATCTTGGCGTTGTCTAGTCCGTCGAACTTCACATCGCCAGCCAGGATCGACGACATCGACTTCATCTGCACGATCGTCGTGCCGATCAGTCCCATTGCCACCAGAGCGGCGATACCTAGGGTCATCCAGTCGCCGCGCTTGTCGGTCGCAGCCGGTTCGCCCGCCTGGACGAGGACTCCGTGGGTCAAAAACAGGCCGGTCATGGTCGCCAGCGAGCCCAAGCACCATTGGCACATGACGCCGATCTCGGTGGCGGCGACCCAGGTCAGATAAGCGCTGAACCCGGTGCCCAATCCAGTGATGAGCAGGCCACGCATGGCCGAAGTGCGCCACTGGTCAGGAGTCCGCGTGCGCATGACCGCCAACAGCAAGATGACCACATAGGCGAGCAGGCCCATCAGCGCGACCGGCACGCCCATGAACATGGACTGCTTCGATTGCTGGACAATGGCGCAGCCGTGGTCGGCCACCGAGCACGGCGGCACAAAGCGCGAAAAGTGGCCGTATGTCAGCACGCCGGCGATAAAAATGCCGACCCACGACAGGGCGATGGACACGCGGTTGGCCCAGATTGCAAGCACCGGGGGATTATACGCCGAGCTTGGCGCGGCCGCCCCGGCTTCAAGTTCTGTGCTAGGTATCATGAATGCTTCCTCACTTCAGGTCTAACAATGCCTGACAGCGTTTTGCTCCGTCCCAGTTCCCTGGCAAGACCCGTGCCACGAAAAATGGTGCGGGGCACATATTTCGTCCAGACCTGGGGTTGCCAGATGAACGTCGAGGACAGCGAGCAGATTGCCGCCTATCTGGAGGGCATCGGCCTGGCACCAGCGACCGACATCCGCGAAGCGCAAGTCGTCCTGCTGAACACCTGCAGCGTCCGGAAAAAACCAGAGGACAAAGCGTTCTCGCTCCTAGGCGAAATCCGACCGCTCAAAGAATCCCGGCCCGACATGGTCGTCGGCGTCGCCGGGTGCATGGCCCAGGTGCGCGCCGACGAGATCCGCATCCGGAATCCACATGTCGACTTTGTCGTCGGCACCGCCCAGGTCGCGACCATCCCGGGCCTGGTCGAAGACGCATTGCAGGCAAGACGGTTCCAAAAGCGCCTGGACCTTCCAGAGCGCAAAGGCGCCATCGTCACCGACTTGCCCAAGCGGCAAGTCACCCAGACCGCCAAGCTCAAGGCCTTCGTGCCGATCCAGTACGGTTGCGACAAGTTCTGTTCGTTTTGCATCGTCCCATCCACTCGCGGCAGGGAGCGCAGTCGGACAACCAGCGACATCCTGGAGGAAACCGCCGCCCTGGCCGAACGCGGCACCAAGGAGGTCACTCTCCTCGGCCAAACCGTGAACAGCTACGGCAAGAACCTAGCCGAAGGCAACGTGCCGTTCAGCCGCCTCCTCCGGCTCGTCGCCGACGTCCCCGGCATCGAGCGCGTCCGCTACACCTCGCCCTATCCGCGCGATTTTAAGTCCGACGTCATCGCCGCCATCCGCGATGTGCCCCAGGTGATGGAGCACTGCCACATGCCGTTGCAGGCTGGCGACGACGGCCTACTCAAGCGCATGAAGCGCCTGTACACGGTCGACGGCTTCCGCCAGATCGTCCGAGAATTGCGCGAGGCCGTTCCCGGCCTCGGCCTGACCACCGACGTGATCGTCGGCTTCCCAGGCGAGACCGACGAGGAGTTTGAAGGAACTCTTGCCGCCATGCGTGAGTTCCGCTTCGACGGCGCGTTCATGTTCCGCTACTCGCCTCGGCCGGGCACACCTGCCGCTGAACTGCCGCAGATTCCGTTTTCGGTGTCCAAGGCCCGGTTGGACAAGCTGATCGAGACCCAGACAGCGATCACTCTCGAGATCAACGAGGCGCAGGTCGGCAAGACTTTCGAGGTCTTGGTCGAAGGAACGTCACCGAAAGACAAGTCAATGCTGCAGGGCTACAGTCGGTGCTTCCGTATGCTGCACTTCCCTGGCTCGACGGAACTGGTCGGCAGAACCGTGCAGGTGACGGCCCTACGGTCGCACCTCTGGGGCCTCGTGGGCGAATTGGCCTGACTAGGACATGCGACTCAAAGACCTCAAGACCGGACGACTGACGCCCTTTGCCCGTTCCTTGGTCGCGGTCGCCCTCGTTTTGGCCGCGGCTCTGTACTACTTCTTCGCCGTCGGCATTTGGGTGGCGGACGCCGAGACCCGCTCGAAGTTCCAGGTGATCGAGCGCGGACAAGTCATCAGCGTCGAGGTGAAGACGAGGAAGGGCGTCGCGGTCGTCCAGGCGTCGGCAAGCGGGAGCGGTGCTCTCCGGGTTCTCGACGCGCTCAAGTCGGCCAAGACCCGTTTGGGATTCAACAGCCCGCCCGATGCAGAAAAAGGCTACATCCGAGTCTCCCTCGACGCCGGTCAGGAGAGGCGGCAGGTCACCGTCTTCTATCCTCTGGACAGGCTAGCAGACCGTTTTGGCAAGGATGTTGACGAGGCCGTCCGCACGATGGAGTAGTTGCCGAAGGGCCGGGGAGCAGGGCCAGCGTCGGTACCATCTGTTCCGATGCCGCTTCTCGAAGTGCCGATCGGAAAGAACGCCCCCCACGAAGTCAACGTGATCATCGAGATCCCCAAGTTCTCGACGAACAAGTACGAACTCGACCCCGAAACCGGCGTGATGAAGCTCGACCGCGTCCTCTACTCACCGCTCTTCTATCCCGTCGACTACGGCTTCATCCCGCAGACCAAGTACCTGGACGGCGACCCCGTCGACGCCCTGGTGCTGATCGTCCACCCCACCTACCCTGGAGTGGTCGTCGAAGCCAAGCCGGTCGGCGTCCTGCGCATGGTCGACGGCGGACTGGACGACGAAAAGCTCCTCTGCGTCGCCACCAAGGACCCCCGGTTCCGGACGCGCGAGTCTCTGGCGGACATCAACCCGCACACCCTCGACGAGATCGTCCACTTCTTCGAGGTCTACAAGCACCTCGAGAACAAGTCGGTCGAAGTCAAAGGCTGGGACGGCCCCGACCACGCCCGCGAGATCATCGAGCAGTTCCGGCTGGACCGGTAGTCATCTGGACCGATCCTTCATAGTTTTGGGGGACATTTCTTTCTTGATACCGGCGCTCGCCGGGGGTCTACCTGCAATGTGCAAGGAATGCTCTAGTACCACTCATCATTCCTGCGAAGGCAAGGATCTAGCCATCCGGCCTTAACCAGTCCGTTTCGATTGACGATGCAAGGGAACGGACTCATTTTTGTCGGAGCTGGATTCCTGCCTGCGCAGGAATGACGAGTTGGAAGCAAGACCTGGTACCCGGTAGCCAGAATCCCGTACCCCGTACCCCATAACCGACACCCCAGCACCCCCCCTACGCCCCGTCCTCTATCCGTCCACCACAGAACGCCAGCACGGTGACCCGGCTAGCTCCGCACCGTTTCAGCTCCTGGCCGCAGGCCAGAGCCGTACCGCCGGTGGTCACGACGTCGTCGACCAGCAAGACAGACCGGCCCTTCAGCAACTTGGGCTCGCCCTCAAAAGCGCCGACAAGGTTCTTCATTCGCTCGGCGGCGGTTAGGCCGACTTGAGGCTTGGTGTGTCGGACGCGGGAGAGGGCGGCGGCGACCACCTTGTCCGGCGGCAAAGCCGCCAACAACATCTCGCTCTGGTTGAACCCCCTCTCGAACCGACGCTGCCGCGAGACTGGCACCGGCACGATGAGGTCGCAATAGCCCAAGCCTTCTTCTTCGAAGGACTTCGCCAAAATCTCGGCCATAGGATCCGCCAGAGAAGTGACCCGCTCATATTTCAGGCGGCGAACTGCTTGAGAGGCGCGGCCCTCAAAGGCGTACGGCGTCACCAGGTCGTCGACGGCCCCGCCCAATCGCTGCAGATCGAAGCCAGAAGGGGCCGAGGGGAACGCAGCCAGGCACTCGTCGCACACCGCCCGGTCACCCAAGCGCGCACACAGGCCGCACCGGCGGGGGAAGAACCAGTCCAGCACCTCTTGCCGCCAGTCCTTGCCCATTCCAACAACAAGAATAGCCGGTCTGATAAAGACAGGGAGCCCGGCCATCCTTGGCCGGGCTCCAGATTGACGATGATGCTCCAGTTGTCAGGCGTCGGCCTGCGTATGGCCGAAGAACGGCTCAAACGGGATCAGACCCAACCGAGTCGCAGCCCTGAGGGCCTGCACCCGATTGTTGACTTGCAGCTTCTGATAGATGTTCGCCAGGTGGAAATCCACCGTGCGTTTCGACACGACCATCCGGTCGGCCGCTTCTTGGCTGCTGTGGCCCTGAGCAATCAAGCTCAAAACCTTGACTTCCGTCGGCGTCAGACGCACACCACGGGGAGACTCACTCGAACGCGTTGTTCCAGGCATTGCCATTAACCCAATTTCCTCGCTTCAGACTCTTTGCCGCCTGAGGGTCTTCTTCCACGATCTCCCACGGAATTAACATGGCTAGCCAATATTCGCGCCAATTTTTTCCGGCCCAGCATCATACGGTCATTCAAGTTGCCAGGCTTTGGCCCCGTCGGCTGCCTGACAGCACATGAAACTTCCTGTACTCCCTTTGACTCTTGTCGCATAAATTTGTTCGACCTGAGACATAAAGTCGGTCGCCTTGTCTTTCTCGACAAGGGCGACGCATGCACCGCCGAAGCCGCCACCAGTCATCCGGCCCCCCCAGGTCGCCTCGTGGGACCAGCAAGCCTCCGCCATGGCGTCCAGCTCGGGACAAGACACTTCATAGTCGTCGCGGAGGCTCAAATGGCTAGCCTGCATGAGAGAAAAAATCGCCTTTCGGTCCTTCGCCTCCAGTGCTTCGGCAAATTCCCAGACCCGAGCGATCTCAGTGACGACGTGCCGGGCCCGTTTGCGAAGGATGGGGTCTTCTAGACGCTCGACATCCTCGATCGTGGCGTCCTTCAGGACCGATACGCCCAGTTGACGTGCCGCCTCCTCGCTGGCCCGGCGGCGGTCTGGATAGCCCGAGTCGCCCAGGCTGTGCCTGACGCCGGTCTCGCAGACCACGACTGCCACATCGTCTGGAAGTGGCTTGTAGAGAATGTCCAACGTGCCGGTGTCAAGGACCATAGCGTGCCCGGCCCGCCCCATCGCGCTGGCCGTCTGGTCCATGATCCCGCACGGCACGCCGACGTACTGATTCTCAGCCCTCTGCCCTGCCCGGGCCACATCTAGGGGGCCGAGGCCGAGGTCATCGACCATGTTCCAAAGGATCCCTGCAGCCACCTCAATCGCCGCGCTGCTGCTGAGGCCGGTTCCGGTTGGCAAGTCTGAGGCTACCGATACCAGCAAGTCGCGCTTCGCTCCTACCGCCCAAGCAGCACCGGCGACATATTTCGACCACGAGGTGACCGGTCGCTTGGCGTCTAGCATCCCGACCCGAAACGGCGCTCCCTTGCGGTATCCCTCGGAAACGGCGTGGCTGCCACCCGTCGACAGGCCCGCGACAATCGTCACCCCAAGGTCGATAGCCAAGGGAAAGACCGGCCCGCCATGGTAATCCACATGCTCGCCGATGAGATTGACACGGCCTGGCGCATAGCTGATCCATGCAGGTTTTTCCCGAAATACCTTAACAAATTCTCGATGAGCCGATTCGATTCTTACCATGTCTTTTTCGCGAGTGAATTTTTGCGGGTCTGGTAATTGCCCATGGGCGACGCACGGAGGTTCACGGCATATTCTACGTGGTGCTGAAGGGGTCTCTGCCGCCGCCTAGACCCCCAGCGCCGATTCCTTCAATCGCAGCGGTATTCTCCGGTCGCCATGACCGATGCTGACGTCGCTGGTCTCCACGCCTGGTTGGCCGACCACGAAGCCGAACTGCTCTCCGACTACCAAGAGCTGCTGCGCTTTCCCACCCTCGAAGCCGAAGCCGAGCCTGGTGCTCCGTTCGGTGCCGCCAACAAGCAAGCCCTAGACTGGATGCTGGCCAAGGCCGCCACTGCAGGCATGCGCACCACCGACATCGAAGGGTACTGCGGCTACGCCGAGTTCGGCTCTGGAGAGAAGATGGTCATGTCTCTCGGCCACCTGGACGTGGTCCCAGTCGGTACGGGCTGGAAGCACGACCCGTTTGGGGCCGACATCGACGACGGCTATGTCTACGCCCGCGGAGCTTGTGACGACAAGGGTCCGACCATGGCGATGTTCTACGCCTCTCGCGCAGTGCTCGCCCTCCACCCCGACATTGATGTCCGGATCAGAAACGTCTTCGGCTGCAACGAAGAAAGCGGCTTCAAGTGTGTGCACCGGTATATGGAGACCGAAGAGCCCCCGACCTTGGGCGTCGCTCCCGACGCCGGTTGGCCGTGCGTCTATGCCGAAAAAGGGATCGGCAACTTTGTCATTGGATACCGGCCCGCCGTCGGGAAGCTGACCCTGTTGAGCTTGGAAGGCGGCTCGCGGCCCAACATTGTCATTGACAAGGCGACGGCCCGAGTCCGCGTGGTGGCCGACTGGAGACCCACCGTCGATGCCCGACTAGCGGACTGGTTCGACAAAAACGTGACGACGAACTGGGAAGGCGACGTGCTCGTCATTGACGCCGTCGGCAAGGCGTCGCACGGTGCCTACCCCCATGGCGGCGACAACGCCGGGACACGCTGCCTTCGCCTCCTGCGGGCGCTGGCCCCCACCGAGCAAGAGACCGAGTTCGAGAACCTCCTTGACCTGCCCGACATTAGCGGCCACGGCGCCGGCATCGCCGGGGCGGACGAAATCACCCACCTGACCCTCAACATGGGCATCGTCCAAACCGTAGGCGAGGAAATCCAGTTCACGCTCAACGTGCGCTATCCGGTCACTTGGAAGGGTGCTGACCTGCTGGCGAAGTGCGAGAAGCGCATGGCCAAGCTAGGCGGCCAGTGGCGGATCGTCAGCTTTGACGACAGCCCTTCGCTCTACTTTCCTCTCGACCACCCGCTGGTCAAGACGATCATCGAAGTCCACCACGCCGAAACCGGCGAGACCAAGGAACCAGGCGTCATGGGAGGCGGCACCTACGCCCGGGCCGTACCGAACTGTGTCGCCATCGGCACTGCTTGGGACGGCGACGGTCCGGCCCACGAACCCGACGAACGCCTCAAGGTCGACCACTTGTTCAAGATGAGCCGCATCTACGCCCACTTGCTGCTCCGGCTCGCCGAAGCGGCCAAAGCCATGTGACCGGTGGCTCGGACAATTCCGGAACCCTCACCCCCAACCCCTCTCCTTCAGAAGGGAGAGGGGAGCTTTAGCGAAGCCGCATGACACCTAGCCCGCCGTTCTCCCTTCGGTAGACGACCTCGGCGAGCGAGGTCTCAACGTTGTGGAACGGGAAGACCGGCAGCTGGGAGACCTCGAATGCCAGAGTCGCCTCGGACAGTGTCATGGGCCGCAACGAAACAGTCTTTGTGTGCACCACATGGCCCGCATCGACTGGTAGAGAATCGGCTGTCACAGGTGGCGCGACGATCTCTCGTTTCGGCCCCTTGTGGGCGCGGTCGGTCCACTTGCCATGGTCGCGCCGCATCTGGGCCTCGATCTTGGCCAGGGCAACATCGATCGCCTGCCGCGTCACCGGTTCGCTGCCCGAGCCGCGGTAGACGCTTCGTCCAGCTTTGACCACGACGTCCACTCTCCTCCCGGACCGGTCGTCGCGGTAGACGATCTCGGCGTCGTCCAAGTGGCGGACGAGGCGGCTGAGTTGGTCAAGCCTTTTGGAGGCATGGTCGCAGTCTTTCTTGTCAGGAAGACCGCTCGCGGATCGCACCTTGAGTGTCATTGTGCAGGTCACCTTTTCAGTGCCGTGCACGGGCCAGAGTGGCCACCGCCAAAGCCGCGGCACCTTCTCCGCGACCGATCGCACCCAACGTCTCGTTGGTCGTGGCCTTGACTCCGACCCGGTCGGCCGTGACGCCAGCCGCGTTGGCCAACACCTGCCGGATCTCGTCGTGCCGACGCATGATCCGCGGCCTTTCGGCCACCAAGGTGGCGTCTATGTTAATGATAAGCCAGCCTCGGGCAGAAAGCAACTCTGATGTGGTCTTCAAGAAGTGGGTGGACGAGGCGTCTTTCCACTTTTGGTCGGTGTCCGGAAAATGCAAGCCGATGTCGCCGAGCCCAGCCGCCCCCAGCAAGGCGTCGACAATCGCGTGGATCAAGACGTCGGCATCGCTATGGCCCTTCAGGCCGGGCCGGTCTTCGGAGAATTCGACACCTCCCAGCCACATGGGCCGGGCAGG
>JAFDWT010000064.1 GCA_018268335.1 Armatimonadota bacterium
GTCCAGATCGTCGAGGTCGAAGCCTATGCCGGCGAGACAGACCCCGGAAGCCACGCCTTCCGCGGCCCGACTCCCCGCAACCAGATCATGTACGGCCGGGCTGGCCACGCCTATGTCTATTTCTGCTACGGCTGCCACTGGATGCTCAACATCGTCGCCGGTGAGGAGGGCGATCCGTCTGCGGTGCTCGTCCGCGCCGCCATGCCGGTCACTGGAGTCGAATCAATACGTCAAAACCGGCCCTGGGCAAGATACGACAGAGACCTTCTCTCTGGCCCAGGAAAACTGGCCCAAGGGCTAGGCATCACCGGTGCCCACAACGGCCTTGACCTCTTGGATTCAAGCTCCCTCATTCGCCTCAGGCCATCCAACCAGACGCGAGAAATCCTCCACACAACCCGAATCGGCCTGGCAAAAGGCAAAGGAGAAGACATCCCGTGGAGGTTCGTCGACGCCGAGCTGTCCGAGTGGGCGTCAGTTCGTTGACGCGGCGCGAGCGACGGCACCGACCGGTTTGGTGCGCCGAGTCAGGATATACGCCACGCCGCCAATGGCCATCGAAACAATGCTGACCGGAATCACCACCAGCGACGGCTTACGCGTCCACACCGGCCGCAACATGAAAACAGACAGCAAGCTGAAAAACACAATACAGCTCACCGAGACCGCCTTGATCCGGGCGGAAATCCACTTGTTCTCGTGCCAGTCGCGCAGGATGTGACCGAACTGGGGATGGCTCAGCAACCAGGCGATCTGCTTCCCGTTAGCCGCCTTGATGAAGCAGCCCAAAGCCAAGATCATGAAGACAGTACCAGGCAGGCCCGGAGTCAGGTAACCGACGATCCCGGTCCCGACAAACCCAAAGCCCAACACATTCCACAGCCACCGTGGCACATGATCATTTTAGGCAACAAAAAAGCCCAAGCCAGCAGACAAGCTGACTTGGACTTGATGTTTTTGATGATTCTGTCGAACTAGGCGGCGCGGCGAGAGGTCTCGCCACTGTCCTTGCGGGCTTTGTCGACCACAGCCTGAGCCTGCTTGACGATCTCGCCCAGGCTGATGATCTGGGCGTCCATCACGTTGACGCTGGCGACCAGTTCTTCCACTTGGGCGTTCATCTCTTGGGCCGAGGCGCTCATCTCCTCAGTGGATGCCAGGTTCTCCTGGGCCACTGCAGCGATGTTCTCGATTCCCGCCGAAGCGTTCGAGACTTCTTCGTCCACACTCTGCAACTGAGCCAGGTTCTGCTGCGAGATTTCTTCTACCTGGGCCATCGCCTTGGCGAGCACGGCATTCAGTTTGGTGGTCTGCTCGGCCGTCTTGGCGATACCTTCCAGACATCCAGCGGCTTGCAAAGTCACTTCAGCCGCACTCTCCACGTCGCTGACTGTGCGCGTCATCGAGTCGGCGGCTTCCTGGCTGCCCGCCTGGACGGCCGAGATCAGCGTCGTGATCTCCTTAGTGGCTGCCGAAGAGTGTTCGGCCAGCTTGCGGACTTCTTCAGCGACCACGGCAAACCCGCGTCCCATCTCCCCAGCCCGTGCTGCTTCAATCGCAGCGTTCAAGGCCAAAAGGTTGGTCTGGGCAGCGATGTCTTCGATCGTCTGGACGATCCGACCGATCTCATCAGACCGTCGGCTCATGTCGGCGACGCGCTCGGCGGTGTCGCTGACCGTCTCTTTCACGCGGTCCATAGCGGCGATGCGCTCCCGGATCTCCTCCCAAAGCGCGGCCTGTTCGGTGATCTCTTGGATCGACGACAGCACTTGCTGAGCAGATTCGTCGGCTTCCTTGATCGCCTTCGACTGCTTGCCAAAGCTGGAGCTCATTTCTTTGCTGGCCCCAGAAAGCTGGTTCATGCTGTGCGCGGCTTTCTGGCCGGAGTCGGCGGTCACAGTGGCGGCCTGCGCCATCTGTTCGCTGACACCTGCAAGTTCGGTCACAGCCCGTCCCGATTCGTCAGCACCGTTCTTCAGCTGGCTACTGCTCCCAACCAGCTCCTCGGTGACCTGCGACGTGCGCTCCACGACTTCGCGTAGTTCCGCGACGAATCCGAATTCGACATAGGCCTCCATAACCAGGGCCTGGTCGAGGTTAAGGGTCTTTTGCAGAGCGACGATTGCCTTGGCCAATTTGGCGGGCTGCAGTTTGTACGCCTTGACCATGATCGGATAGATCACGTCGTAATACGTACTCATCGCCGCATAGAACCACTTCGGCTCCAGTCCGATTCGGGCGTGGATCTTGCCCACCATGAAACGGCTCTCGAAATAAGACTCTCCAAATTCGCCGCGCAATAGCTCGGCGAAGTAGGCGGGGTTGGTCTTCTTCAGTTTGTCGACATTGCTGCCGGCTGAGGTGATCACCGCCAGCGCATCGGGGAACCGGCCGACATGGTCGTAGAACGCATCCACGATCGTGTCCATATTCTTGTCGAAGAGAGGCTTCAGCTCTCGAAGCATTTGCCTGTCGGCTTCTGTGATGCGGTTGATTTCTAGGCGCTTGCGCCGTTCCGATTCGTTGACCCCAAATACTTGACTGAGCATGTGTAATTCCTCGACGAACAGAGTCGCTTGGAAACTATCTTCGGTAATTCTTTGTGCAGGCAGTAGTGCAGGCAGTTGCGCATGCAATTACCAACAAATCAGCATGAAATGTTAGTGACGAAACAATTTTCGCGAATAAGCTATATGTGTTACGCGATCGCGGCGTCTTCTGCAGGCGGCAATCCAGCCAAGATGTCACGTGCGTCTGTCGGCTTCTCGATCGTCTCGTCCTTCAAAACCCGTCCGTCTCGGAACCGAATGATGCGCTTACAGTGTTTAGCGACGTCCTCTTCGTGAGTGACAACAACTATAGTTTTTCCCGCGCGGTTCAGATCTTGGAAAAGTGCCAAAATCTCTTCCGTCGTCCGAGTGTCCAAGTTACCGGTCGGCTCGTCACCAAGGATCAGGACAGGATCATTCACAATAGCCCGTGCGATCGCGACACGCTGCTGTTGGCCGCCCGACAGTTCATTGGGCTTGTGTCCCATGCGCTGCTGCAATCCGACTTTGACCAATGCCTCCTTTGCCTTCTCCACGCGGTTCTTGACGCCCGCGTACATCAGCGGCAGCTCGACGTTCTTGATCGCGCTCGTCCGAGGCAACAAGTTGTACGACTGGAACACAAAGCCGATGGTCTTGTTGCGGACGTCGGCCAGTTGGTTGTCCGACATCCGGCTGACATCCTGCCCGGCAAGGATGTAGTTGCCTGCCGAAGGCCGGTCTAGACAGCCGATCAGGTTCATAAACGTCGATTTGCCCGAGCCCGACGGCCCCATGATCGCCACGAACTCGCCGGCGCCGATGGTGATGTCCACTTCACGCAGCGCGTGGACGACCATCTCGCCCATCGTATAGTCCTTGCTCAGGCCGTGTGTCCGGATAACGTCGCTCATTCGTGCCTCAATGCTTCAATAGGTACCAGGTTACTGGCGCGGATGGCCGGATACAGGCCGAAGAACACGCCCACTGCCACCGAAAAGCCAAACGCGGCGACCACGCCGACCACGTTCAACACCGGCGGCACTTGCAAGGCCGTCGCCACCAAGTTGGTCGCCCCCACCCCCAGCACCATGCCGATCAGGCCTCCAAGGAAGCACATCACGACGCTTTCATACAGGAACTGGGCCAGGATGGATTCACGCTTGGCCCCAATGGCCTTGCGCAAGCCGATCTCGCGCGTCCGCTCGGTGACGCTGACCAGCATGATGTTCATGANNCATGATGCCGATGCCGCCGACCAACAGCGAGACCGAGGCGATGCCGGCCAGCAGCCAACTGAGCAACTGGGACTGCGTCTGGATCTGCTGCAACGTGTCTGCTTGGTTGAATACCCGGAAGAGGTCTTCGCCCGTAGCGCTGACGCGCGTCTGCCACAGCACGTCCTCGACCTGAGACTGGGTGATCGGCAAGAACTCGCTTTTCATTGCCGTCATCGTGATCATGTTCACCCGGTCCTTGGTGCCCATCAGCCGGTTCTGGGCTGTCTTGAGCGGGATGTACACCTGGTCGTCCGGGTTGTTCCATCCCGAACCGCCCTTGTAGTCCACAACGCCCGTCACCGTGTAGTTCTGCGTGCCGAGCTTCACCGTCGTCCCGACGGCGTTGTCGTTGCCAAAGAGATCCGTGTAGACCTGGTACCCCAACACAACGACCCGGTTCATCAGGGCCTCGTCCGTGTCGCTGTACCACTTGCCCTGCAACATCTTGTTCGAGTTCATGATGTCCTTGATCACGGGCTCGGCACCCGTGACGGACGTCCTCTTGTTGTTGCTGCCGAACCGGACCGTCTGCTGGTTGTTCACCATGCCAGTGATCGACTTAACCAAGGTCACTCGCTTCTTGATGCGTTCGACGTCCTCGGTCCGCAGGGTGCTGGCGTCCGAGTTACCCCGGGTCTGGCCACGACGCCAGTTCGGGGCGACCGTGATCCGGTTGGAACCCATCACTTCGAGCTCGGACAGTGACTTCGCTTTCGTCCCCTCGCCGATCCCGACCATCGCGATGACGGAGCCGACGCCGATCACGACGCCCAGCATCGTCAGGGCCGACCGGAGTTTGTTGGCCGTCACTGCGCGGATAGCGCTTTCGAAGCTGTCGCCGAAGTTCATCTGCTTCCTCCACCGGCCCTGGCTCCACCACCGCCGCCACCCGCTCCACCAGCTCGGTTGCCGCCAGCACCGCCTCCTGTCGCCTGGGCGCCGCCGCGGCTCGTGCTGGGGCCGCCTTGCCGTTGCGAGCCAAATCCGCCGCCTTGCTGGGCCTGCTCGATCTTCTTCTGCCTGTCGCGCAGGTCGGCCAGGTTGATCTCGGCCACGACGACCTCTTCACCGGCCTTGACGCCTTCCAAGACTTCGACAACGTCGTTGCCGTGCTCGCCGACCTTGACGGCCCGCCTCTCCGGCTTCAGGGGGTCTTTTGATTTGATAAGGACATAACTTCCCTGGGCGTCTTGCTTCACGGCCTGCTGCGGCAACAGAAGCACGTCCTTCTTCGCCAGCTGTATGAACTCACACGTTGCGTTCATGCCTGGCCTGAGCGGCGTCTTGGTCTGGTCCACCTCGTCCAATGCAGTCAATTCGACGCGCACCTTGATGGCCGTGATCGCGTTGGCCGTCACCGCCGCCGGGAAGATCTTGCGGACTTTGGCGGGAAACTTCTTGCCGGGATAGGCTTCAACGACGACGTTCACGTCCTGGTCTTCTCGGACGCTCGCGATGTCGGCTTCGTCGACCGAGCACTCGATGAACAGCCGAGTGACATCGCTCAGTTGCACCAGGCTGGTCCCTTGCGAAAAGGTGCTGGTGCCAGGCGGGATGATCGTGCCCTCTTCCAGGTATTTGAGAGTGACAACACCGTCGCGGGGCGCCAAAACCGTGGTGCTGTCCAGTTGGACTTTGGCGTTGTCAAGCGACACGCGGCTGCGCACCGCCGATGCCTTGGCGTTTTGAATGTCGATCTGGCGCGCCTTGACCGTCAGTTCCTTGTCACGGGCTTGTGTCAGCGCCACACGGCTGCCGTCGAGCGCCTTCTGGGCGTCCAAGACAGCCTGCTCGGCCTGGAATACGCTCTTGCCGTTGGCGTCGGTCGACCGAAGTGCTTGTTGGGCCTGCCTGACCCTGGCCTGCTGCGCCGCCACCTCGCTGCTGATCGCCGCTTCCAAGGTCTTCTGCCTTTGCCGGGCCGTCGCGAAAGCCGCCTGCGCCGATGCCACGCTCGATTTTGCCTGTTCCAAGGTGTTCAGAGCGGCATAGCCTTGTTCGACAAGCTTCTGCTGGCGGGACAGGTTGGAATTCGCGTTGTCCAAATCGACCCTAGCCTTGTTGAGCGCCACACGAGCGTCTTCGCGGCGCTGCGGGGTGTCGATCTCGGTCAGCTGCCGCAGGGCCTCTTGTTGGGTCCGCAGGTTGGCCTCGGCCCCTTTGCGCTCGGCGTCATAAATGGTCGGCTGGGCTTTGGCATCCTCCTTGGCCCGAGCCAGGGCGATCTTCGCCTGGTCCAGCCGCCGCTCGGCGTCTTGGACTCCGGTGACGAGGTTGCGCGACTCGATCGAGGCGTTCGTCTCGGCCGTCGCGACCCGGGTCTGGGCCGAAGTCATGTCGGCGCTCGCTTGGTCATAAGCGGCCTTGGTGTCGCGTGGGTCGATCTCGGCAATCTTGTCCCCCTTGTGGACAAAGTTGCCTTCTTCGACATACAGCTTGACGACTTCGCCGCCGGCTTTGGACTTGATGTCGACCTGCGTCAGGGCCACCAAAGTGCCAGAAGAAGAAGTCGAGCGCAAGAGTTCACCGGTCTCGACCGGCGCGTACTTGTATTCGACTTCCTGTCCCTTACTGGTGCCATTGAGCATCCACCACACGACACCGACCAAACCTACGCCGAGTGCCGACGCCCAAAGCCACCTACGGTTCATTCTCGTTTCAGTCCTTTTCGCCGGGCATCGCTTGGCCGGTAGCCAGCCGGAAGTCCACGTCGCTGCTCAGCAGATCATAGACCGCTTCGACGTAATTCGACTCCGCCGTGGCCAAGCTCACCTGCGCCGTCAAGAGGTCGATCAAAGTGACCGCTTTCTCCCGAAAGGCGCCGCGCGTCATCTCGTAGTTCTCGCGCGCTGTCTTTCGGGCTTCTTCGGCGATCTTCAGTCGGTTCTTGTTTTGGCGCAGGGCGGCCAGCGAACTCTCGATCTCAGCCCGGGCGTCGAGCTCGCTCTGCCGCAGAGACGCTTGCGCCGACTGAAGGTTCAGTTCTTCGGACTTCAATATGCTTTTGGTCCTCTGGCCGTCGTACAGCGGGATCGAGACCTGGAACTGCAGCAGCCGCGTGTCAAAGACGTCGCGGCCGAACGACTTAGTAAACGAAGTGGACAGCGAGACATCGGCCATCGAGTCCAACTTGGCCGCGCGAACCCTCTGGCGCTGTCCGTCGACCCGCAGCCGCGACGCTTTGAGGTCAGCGCGGGCCAACAGTCCGTCTTGCACCGCCCGGTCCAGTTCGACGTCGTCACTAAACACGGGAGCATCGAGGGCGGCCAAAGTCGGCGAATCGTGGCCTTCCCAGCCCACGACCGCCCGCAAATTGGCGTCCGCTGTCGTCACTCGGTTCTTTGCTGCCAAGGAGCTCGCCTGCGCGTTCAACATGTCAGTCCTGGCCTGCAGTGATTCTCGCTTGGCTGCGTCACCGATCTCGACGCGGACATCGGTGGCCTTCAGCGTCTCCGAGGCGCGGGCGAAATTGGCCTCTTGCACCTTCAGCAGTTCGTTCGCACGCAGCGACTCAAAGTAGCGGACGTGGACGTTGGAGAGCAGGACGCGAAGGGTCTGGAGGGCGTTCAGTTCGCTCGCCTCCGCGGCATACCGCGCGATCCGGAACGATGTGTCCCGGCTGCCGTTGTCCAGCAGCAGCCAACTCGCCGTCACCTCGGTCGACGTCGTCGAGTTGTTCACGCCTCCCTGGAAAGGGCCGGTCGAGGTGTTGGTCCGCCCGTCGCTATACAGGAAACTCGGCTTGACGGTCGGCAAGAAAGCGCTGTAGGCCGACTGCTGGTTGGCGCGGGCGCTCAAGTAATCGAGCCGAGCGGCCCGGACAGTGCCGTTTCGCTCCTTGGCATACTTCAGCGCGTCGGCCAAAGTCAGTGTCTGCTGGGCGCAGGCGATGCCCGCCAAAACGGAAAGGGCTAGGATGATGACCGGCCGGTAGTGAGTTCTATTCAACTTGCGTCCCCCAAAAACGTGGCCAACCGACCACGACCTAGATATACCAACGAGCAAGCCTAGCGAGTTGCGCTGACAAGCAATAGGCCCAAGAGCCTTTTCAGCCACAATGAACCTTATGGCCGCGACCGCTTCCCGCTCGATCGACCACATTGCTTCCGTCCTTGGCGCTGCCGGCGACGGCCTCCTCAGCCATGTGTGCAAGACCGTCCCCAAGGAGACCCTCCACCTTCCCGGGCCGGACTTCGTCGACCGTGTCTGGTCGATCAGCGACCGCAACGTGCAGACCTTGCGGAGTATCCAAGCCCTCTTCGGCACCGGCCGCCTGGCCAACACCGGCTACCTCAGCATCCTGCCCGTCGACCAAGGCATCGAGCACTCGGCTGGAGCTAGCTTCGCAGCCAATCCGATGTACTTTGATCCGGAAAACATTGTCAAATTGGCTATCGAGGGCGGTTGCAACGCAGTCGCTTCGACGTTCGGCGCTCTGGGTGCCTGCAGCCGCAAATACGCCCACAAGATCCCGTTCGTCGTCAAGATCAACCACAACGAGCTCCTGACCTACCCGAACAAGTCGGAGGAGATCATGTTCGGCCAGATCGACCAGGCCTGGGATATGGGCGCCGTCGCCGTTGGGGCGACGATCTACTTCGGCAGCGACGACGCCGGCCGCGAAATCGTTGAAGTCAGCCAAGCCTTTGCCCATGCCCACGAACTCGGCATGGCCACGATCCTCTGGTGCTATCTGCGGAACCCGGCCTTCAAGCAGGGCGGCACCGACTACCACCTTTCCGCCGACCTCACGGGCCAAGCCAACCACCTGGGCGTCACCATCCAGGCGGACATCATCAAGCAAAAAATGCCCGAAAACAACGGCGGCTTCAAGGCTCTCAACAGCGGCTCCAGCAGCTATGGCAAGCTGGACGAGCGGATTTACTCCCAGCTGACCAGCGACAACCCTATCGACCTGTGCCGCTACCAGGTGGCCAACTGCTTCATGGGCCGCGCCGGCCTGATCAACAGCGGCGGCGCCAGCGGAGCGAACGACCTGCAGGACGCCGTGGCCACTGCCGTCATCAACAAACGAGCCGGTGGCATGGGCCTGATCTCTGGCCGCAAAGCCTTCCAGAAGCCCATGGGCGAAGGAGCAGCCCTGCTCCAGGCGATCCAAGACGTCTACCTCTGCGACGACGTTACGATCGCTTAGTCACGGCCGATCAAGTCCGCACCTCTGAGGAGTCGCTTGCCCGCCTTCGCGCAAGCGGCTCCTCTCTATCGTTCCTCACCCCCCATACCAGTACCCCGTACCCCGTACCCCAGCCCCCAAACCCCATAATCCTCCCATGCGAGCCGTCTTGATCCCCGACGCGGCCCGCTCGGTCGCCAGTGCCCTGCGCGGCACGCCGTTCGAGGGCAAAGTCCACATGGTCGGCGGGGCCGTGCGCGACCTGTTGCTGGGCGGGCAGGCCCCGAAGGATATTGACCTGGTGGTCGAAGGCGACGCCCTGGCCATGGCCCACCTGCTCTGGGACCGCCAGGTCGCCGACAAGCCGCCGGCTGTCTTCGAAAACTTCGGAACGGCGCAAGTCGTCATCGAAGGTGTCGAGGTCGAAGCAGTGACCGCACGGAAGGAGTCTTATCGGGGCGACTCGCGCAAGCCGGTCGTCGAGCCAGCGACACTCCTGGAGGACGCCCAAAGGCGCGATTTCACCGTCAACGCCTTGCTTCTTAACATCGCCACGGGCGAGGTCCACGACCCCTTGGGCCTCGGACTGGACGACCTGGACGCGCGCATCCTCCGCACACCGCTGGAGCCGAAGCAGACCTTCAGCGAAGACCCGCTGCGCATGTTGCGGGCCGTCCGCTTCCGTTGGCAGGTGGGGTTGGCACCGGCACCAGGCCTGGTCGAGGCCATCCAAGAGACGGCCCCGCGCCTGGAGATCATCAGCGCCGAGCGGATCGAGGCCGAGTTGAGCAAGATGCTCGCCCGCACATCAGCGGCCGACGCCCTGCGCGACCTGATGGACTGGAACTTGCTCGACCAGTTCTGGCCCGAGTTCCGGGCCATGCTGGGCGTGGACCAAGGCACGTTCCACCACCTCGACGTCTGGGAACACACTCTCCTTGTCGTCAAGCAAGCCTCCTCCGAAGACCTTGTCGAGAACCTGGGATGCCTCTTCCACGACGTCGGCAAGCCGCCGACTCGTACGGTCGAGCCCAGCGGTAAAGTCCGCTTCTTCGACCACGAGAATTTCGGGGCGGAGATGTCGCGGGTGATGCTCAACCGCCTTCGATTCCCCAGCGAGACGGTCGGGCGTGTCGCTCGCCTGGTGAAGAACCACATGCGACTGGGGTCGTCGCCCATATTCACGCCGACCGCAGCCCGGCGAGTCGTACGAGATCTGGGAGAAGATTTGGAACGGCTGCTCTGCCTTGTCGAAGCTGACGTGAAATCTCTGCGCCCAGGTGTCGACGTCGCCCTCGACATGCCTCGCGTAAGGGAAACCATCGAAGTGGTCCAGAGGGCCACACCAGCCGACACCTTGGTCAGCCCGCTCGACGGGGAGGAGATCATGGCCGTCTCGGGCGTAGGCCCCGGGCACGAGGTCGGGCGGCTCAAGCGTTTGCTGACAGAAGAGGTGCTGGAGGGAAGGATTCCCCCAGGGGACAAGGACGCGGCCACCGCGTTTTTGCGTGCTCTCGCGCCAAACTGAAAGCCGAGCCATGGAAGCCAACGAACGTCAAACGGGCCAGCGATTTCTCTTCTGGGGCTTTGTCGCCGCCGTGCTTGTGCTCGGAGCACTCATCGTCGCCCCGTTCGTCACCGCTTTGACGCTGGCCGGGGTCATGGCCGTGCTCCTGGCTCCTTGGCGCGACCGACTGTTGGCGAAAGGCAAGTCGCTGACCGTCGCTTCGCTGGTGCCCGTCTTGCTCGCGACCGCACTTGTCTTCACACCGCTCGTCACCGCCTTCGGTGTAGCTGGCGCCCAGGCTTTCGGCTACGTCCAGTCGCTGAGCGACGACCCGACGCAGACGGACACGACGCCCGTGCTCGACCGCATCGCCGCCGACGTTGACCAAACTCTGGCGCCCGCCTTCAAGCAGGTCGGTGCCAAGGACTTCACCGTCCAGGCGTGGCTGGCAGAAAACAAGCCGACGCTACTCAAGACGGTGCGGGGACCGGTGCTCGACGGAGTTGGCAAGTTCTTGAACGGCATCCTGCAGATCGTCGTGGCGGTGATGACTGCTTTCTTCGCGCTGCGCGACGGCAAGAACTTGGTCGGGCCAGTGTGCGAGATCGTGCCGCTTCCGCCTGAACAAACCAAGGAGATCCTGGCGCGGATGGCGCAGACGATCCGGTCGGTTTTCGTCGGCGTTGTGGCGGTGGCGTTCGTCCAGGGAGCCCTGGCGGGGATCGCTTATGCGGTGGCCGGGGTGCACGGCTGGCTCCTGTGGACTCTCGCGACTTGCTTCTTCGCCATGGTGCCGTTGCTCGGCCCGCCCATCGTGTATGTGCCTGTCGCGTTGCTCTTGGCGGCGCAGGGTCGCGTCGGGCCGGCTGTCGGCGTGCTGCTGTGGGGGTTCATCGTCGTCTCGAACATCGACAACGTCTTGCGGCCGCTGATGATCGGTGCGCAGACCAAGTTGCACCCCATGGCGATCTTTTTCTCGCTGGTCGGTGGCGTCCTCTTCCTGGGTCCGAGCGGGCTCATGGCCGGTCCGATAGTTCTCACCCTGCTCATCGGCCTTTCTGAGGTTGTTCGTGGCGTCAAGTCGAACCAGGCCGAGCCGGTAGAATCGCCCGCATGAGCCACGGCCCCTTGGCCAACATCAGCCAGATCGTCGACGCGCGTTCCAAGCGGATTTCCAGCTACGACCGCAGCGGCGGCAACGGCGACAACATCCAGATTCCTGTCGGTGCGACCGCCGAGCTGGCCGCCATCGCGGGGGCCGGGATCATCAAGCACATCTGGATCACGATCTCCTGCAAGGACGAGCTCCACCGGCGCAACTTGGTGCTGCGCATGTACTGGGACGGGCAAGAGCATCCGTCAGTCGAGGCCCCGATCGGCGAGTTCTTCGGCCAGGGCTGGGGGCTCAAGTACAACTTCGTTTCGCTGCCCCTGGCGGCAGCCCCTGCAGGAGGTAACGCGTTGGTCAGCTACTTCCCCATGCCCTTTGGCTCAGGGGCAAGGATCACGGTCGAGAACCAGGGCATGGAGCCGGTCGACGCCTTTTACTACTATGTCGACTATGAGGAGCACGACTCCATCCCTGCGAGCCAGGGCCGGTTCCACGCTTGGTACCACCAAGAGATGACCAGGCCAGAAAGCACGACCGGTGACGTCGAGAACGAGTGGGAAATCTTCGACACGTTCGCCAAGAACCCTTCGGATAAGGACAACTACCTCTTCATGGAGGCAGCGGGGACAGGGCACTACGTGGGAGTCAACTACTACATCAACTGCCCGACGCCAGTTTGGTACGGTGAGGGCGACGACATGTTCCTGGTCGACGGCGAGCCCTGGCCGGGGAGCGCCCACGGCACCGGCACCGAAGACTACTTCAACCAATCCTGGTGTCCAGACGAGATTTACTTGCACCCCTACTTCGGTACCGCACGGGCGCCCGGTCGTGGCAACGACGACCCTCGGTGCGGCTGGCTCGGTCGGACGCACGTGTACCGGTTCCACCTGGAGGACCCGATCCGGTTCAAGAAGTCTCTGCGGGCCTCGATCGAGCATGGACATGCGAATTGCCTGACCCTCGACCTCGCGAGCGTGGCTTATTGGTATCAGACCTTGCCTTCTGCCCCGTTCCCGCCCCTGCCTTCAGCCGAGGATCGGAAGCCACGCCAGCCAGTCGGCGTCGTCGACATGCACCGCTGGCGCGACTCCTGGCGACGGGAGAAGAGTTCTGGCGAGCGGTATGGTAGCGAGAAGTAGGTTGATGACTCGATGGAAGTCGAAAGGCGAACACGTATTCGCAAACGGCTGTCGATATGTATTCTGTCGCTAGCTTGCATGGCGATTGCGTCGTTAGTCGTCAACCTCGCCGTCCGATACGATCCCAAGCGGCTCGCTATCGATCTGTCCTTGGACGGGATTCTTATTGGACTGATCAGCTTGGTCTATGTTCTTGCCGAGCCCAAAGGGCAAAGGTAGCGAGAACCAATGGGTGCTCCGGTTTGGACTCGCTACCGGAACGGTCGTAGCCGGATCATCTTAGGGCGGCAAACCGGGAGTCGGGTCGACCTGCTCGAGACCCGGTCTGCAGCGTCTTCTCCGCTCGACAAGAACGAAACTACTCAGCTCGGCCAGACCGGGAAGTGTGACTGGGAACCCAAGCGACTAACATATTCCCCAGAGCCAACCGAAATACCTCAATCGATAAGAGAATCGACACTTCGACAACTGTTGCCAAGGCCGCCCGTCCGACAATTCAGAAAGATGACTCTGGCAGCGATGGTTTTGGGTTGTGTGGCGCTCGCGCCGCAGAAGGCGACAGAGAAGTGGCAGATCCGCACGAACCTGGCGGGTCAGTACGTCGAGGTGTACGATGTCTACAAGGGCAACCAGAAGACAGGCACCGGCTTGCGCCAAGTGATCGAGCGGGCCAACTATTACGAGCCCGAGCGCCACAAGAAGTACGCCGACATCCTCAAACCCGAGTGGTTCACTGTGCACATCGTGCAGGGTCGCTACATCGTCGCCTTGGCCAACGACCCCAAAGACCGCAAGGTCTGGATTGTCCCCATCGAGGTGAAAAACAACCGGATCAAAGCGGACAAGCCGGTCCGGACACCGTATGTCGACATTTATGGCGGTGTGACGTCGTTCCTGACCGGGGGAAACAACATCCCCGACTCCATGGCCCGGGCCGACGCAGCGCAAGACGTCTTCGCCATCAGGAGCGACGAGGAGACCGGCATCCGGCCTGGCATCGAAGCCCTCGCGGAACTCCACATCGGCTATCAGTCGGGCCGCATCATGACCCTCGACGTGATGGACCGTGACTTCAACATCAAGTTCACCGTCCACAACGCCCGCGAGTTGCCTTCTCGCCACGGCAAAGTGTGGCGGATCAAGTACGACACCAGCCTCATCGCCCCGAGCACAGTGTTCCTCAATGATTCTGGGGAGCCAGTCTCACCGGCGTTCCCCCTCGTGCGCGAAATGAACGGCGGGGTCTTGGCCGTCCCAACGACCCTCGAGTTCGCCCGCTACATCCCGATCCTGCCCGACGGCACCCTCAAGGTCGAGGCGTTCCCGACCAAAGGCTACGTCCCAGACTACGCCCTCGACAAGAAGCCCTGGGTGCCCTACCAAGTGCCAGGCTGGATCAAGGAGTACGTCACACCAGACGGCCCACGGTTCGGCTGGTCGGACCTCAACCTGACCAAGGAGACCGGGCCTCTGTGGCGGTCCATTGAGTGGTTTGACAACAGCAGCTTCAACCGTGAGGCTCCGACGCGCTCGGTGCTGGGCCAGCTCTCCGACGGCACATGGATGATGTACACCCTCAAACCGCAGTCCGACGGCAGCCTGCCGCATGTGCCGTACTTCGACAAGTCATTCCCCACCAGGGAAGCCCTGATGGCCGCCTACGTGCCCGTCTACAACAAGGCGGTGGAACCCGAGGTCGCCCGCCGACGCGAGCAAGCCCGGCAGGAGGCGATCAAGTACGCCGCCGCCTATCAGGAGATGACCAAGTACCTCGAAATCGACCCGACGATGAGCGCTGGTGACATGCCGATGGAGACCCTGCGCAGCTTGCTGTATCAGACCGTCACACCGCTCAGCGCCCGTCTCTACAACGACTTCGACGCGGCGCGCCAGAAGTTGCCAGGCGACTACTATCTCAAGTACCTCGCCGTCGCCTACAACTTGCGCCGGGTCAGCATTTCCGAAGCCGACGCCCGGAGCTATGCAGCCCGGTCCAACCACTCGGGCATTAAGCAGACCTTCCTCTCGATCGCCGAGAACATCAAGAGCGAAGCCCAAATCAGGGCAGCCCGCGAAGCAGAGGCCAAACGAGCCAAGGAGCGCGGCTGGTCCGACCCCGACCGCTTCTCGACCCGGCCGCCCGTGGCGACGCCCGGCTGGTCGAACCCCTGGAGCAACCCCTACGGCCAGCCCACATACGCCGAAGCGTCGCGCCGACACGAACAGTACATGAACGACATGTGGAAGTACCTCGGCGGCCAACAAGCGTGGCGGCCCTACTAGTCGCGGGTCGGCAAAGACCGATTGACAATCGCGACCCGAAACACTGGCACACCAATAGCGACGATCGCCAGGGTGATCAGCGTCGGTATCCGTGAAGTCGGGTCGATCAGTGAATTCGCTAGCAGGAAGACGGTCGACAAGATAAAAAGGACAGGCACCACGGGAAAGCCTGGCGTGAGTGCCGCGGGCTTGTAGGCGTGCGGATGCGTCTCGACATGGCCCGTCTCGACCGGGTCGACCAAGGAATCGTCCAACTTGGCCGAGCCGGTCGACAATTCTAGCTTCTTCTGTCGATGACGAAAGACGAACACCGAACCAACCGCCATCGCGTAAAACGGCACGCTGGCGATGACGAAGGCGTCCGTCAGCGTGCCAAAAGCCTTGGACCCGCTGAACGCGGTAGCGACCAACACATAGGCGATCCCTAAACAGCCGACCAGCACTGTCGAAGTGACCGGCGTTTTGTACTTCGGATGGACGGTCGCCAGCTGGGGAAAGATCAGCCGGTCCTCGGCCATGGCGAAGAAGAGCCGTGGACTGGTGAGGACCGAGCCGTTCAATGTGCCAAAGGTCGAGACCATGACGGTGGCGACGATGAACGCCACCCCACCGGCACCGATCAGGCGGCTCATCGCGTCAGCGGCGACGAGCTGGCTCTTGCCAATCTCTTGAACCGAGAACACGGCCAAATACGCCACGTTGGCCAGCAGATAGACGCCGATCACCGCCAGGGTGCCGAGCAGCGTCGCCCGTGGCAGATTCTTGCGAGGATCGGTCATTTCGCCGCCGACGTAGGTGCCGTCCGTCCAGCCGTCGTAGGCCCACAGCGTCGAGACCAGCGCCAGTCCAAACATCGAGAGCGAAAAGCTGCCTGGAGGAGCCGCAGGAGTGAAGTGGCCCCCGGATTTGGGCAGGGCAATGAAGAGAGCCGCAATGATCAGCACGAACAGTCCCGCCGTCTTGGCAATCGTCGTGATGTTCTGCACGCCGGTGCCGAAGCGGACCCCAAACGTATTCGCCAGTCCGACGGCGACGATGGCCCCGACCGACAGCGCTGCCGTGAGCATCGGGAACTGAGCGGACGACTCGGGCACGCCGAACAAACGAAGGGCGTGCTGGCCGAAAACAATGGCCACGGCACCCACCGACGAAGGCCGGATCAAGACCAACTGCGCCCAGCCGAACAAAAAGGCCGCTTGCCGGCCAAACGCCTCGCGGATGTACACATACAGACCGCCAGCATAAGGGTAGGCGCTACCGACCTCGGACAAAGTCAGGGCGCCGCAGAGGACAAAGAAGCCACCGACGATCCAGGCCAGAAGAAACGGAAGCGGACCAGGCAGTTGCTCGGCGATGCCCGACGGGCTCTTGAAGATGCCCGAGCCGATGGTGCTCCCGACAACCACAGCGACGCCGCTCCCCAGCCCAATCTGACGGACAAGATGTCCGCCAGCCTGCCCCGATGTCTCGGCCATGCCGCGCATGGTACTCACATCCTGGTGGTGCTTTTGGAGATTTGTCGTCTATTCTCCGAACGCCTTGAGCAACTTCACCGTGTCGTAGTACTCTCGGAACCGGACGATCTTGCCGTCGGCGACGTCGACGACGTAGACCATGGCGCCGGTGAACGGGGCGCCGGTGTCCTTGACCGTGAAGCTGTGCGTATACGTCGCCACCGCGCCGCTCTCCGTCCCATAGACCACCAAGTCGTCTACCTTCCTGTCCATAGCAAAGCCACCGACAGCAGCCAGGAACTTACCGAACGCCGCCGGTCCCTCCAGTCGCTGCGTGTGGCCATCGGGAGCGTAAGGGAAGAGGCAGACGATGTCGTCCGCATAGATCGAGAGGTCTTGCACCGCTACTGGCTGGGCGATATTGGCAAGGTGCTTGTGGAGAAGTTCCGCCGGCGTCACGCCAGAGAATCTACCCGGCAGCCTCAGGAGTTAAGCAGCGGTTAATAGGGGCTATGCTTGGTGCACTGCCATGCCGTTCGCCGCTGTCGCTCTCAGTCTCGCCGCCCACACGTTCGCCGACAACAAGCCGGGCGAAATTCACATCGCCTTCGGCAACGACTCCCAGACGGCGATGAGCGTCGTTTGGCAGACCGCGACTCCAACGGCCGCGCCGACGGTGCAATACGGGACGAGTCGGTCGAGCTTGGGCAAAACGGCCAAAGCGACGCGGTCACGATACGCCTACGAGACCAAGGCGATCGCCGAAGCCAAGCTGACCGGTCTGCTAGCTGGTACGACGTATTACTACCGGGTCGGCGACAAGACAGGGGGCTGGAGCGAGGTGTTCTCCTTCCGGACGGCCCCAAGAGACCCCAAAGAGTTCACGTTCACTGCGTTCGGCGACCACGGCGTAGGGCCGGTGCCAGTGAAGATCACGGAAGACCTCCAAAAGGAGAAGCCAGCATTCAACCTGCTGCTGGGCGACATCTCCTATGCGAACGGCGATCAACCCATATGGGACGCCTACTTGCAACAAATCCAGCCCTTCGCCAGCCGCGTTCCGTTCATGCCGACGATCGGCAACCATGAGAACGAAGAGATTAAGAAGGATGGTAAGGAGACGAAGATCGGCTACGTCTCCTACTTGGCTCGGTTTGCGCTTCCCCAGGCGGAGAGTCACTACACGTTTGATTACGGTGCAGCCCGCTTCGTGGCCTTCAATTCCGACGACTTCGCCAACCCGACCGAACTGGCATGGCTGAAGACGACGCTGGCGGCGGCGCGCCAGAACAAGAGAGTCAAATGGCTGGTCGTGTTCCAGCATCATCCTCCGTATGGGTCAAGCAAGAAGCGGGGGGACAACGTCGACATCATCAAGTCGGTCGTGCCCATCTACGACAAATACAAAGTCGACCTGGTCCTCTGCGGCCACAACCATCACTATGAGCGGCAGTTCCCCCTGCGAGCAGGGGTGATCACAGACAGTGGCCTAACCGGCTATCGCAGGCAGGCAGGGACGGTCTACATCGTCCAAGGCGGCGGAGGGCGAGAGCTCTACGACTTTGCCGAGACCAAGCCAGCCATGACGGCCTGCAGGGAAATGGTCAACGGCTATCTGCGCGTGACCGTGCGCAAATCCGGCCCGCTGACAATCGAAGCCAAGCGCCTAGACCGCAGCCTCATCGAGCGTTTCGAGATCAAGGGCTAAAGCAGCAGGTCTTTGACCACGTGCCCGTGCACGTCGGTCAGGCGGAAGTCGCGGCCCTGGTATCGGTAGGTCAACTTCGTGTGGTCGATGCCGAGTTGGTTGAGGATCGTCGCTTGCAGGTCGTGGATGTGCACTGCGCCAGGGGTGAACTCGTCGATGCTCGGGTCGATGATGCCGCCGTCTTTGTCGACGATGTTGTAGCCGTAGTCATCGGTCTGCCCGTAGACGATGCCCGGCTTGACGCCGCCGCCCGCCATCCAGATCGTGAAGGCGCGCGGGTGGTGGTCTCGGCCGTAGTTCGTTTGTGAGAGCGGGCCCTGGCAGTAGACCGTCCGACCAAACTCACCAGCCCAGACCACGAGGGTCTCGTCGAGCAGGCCCGTCCGCTTGAGGTCTTTGATCAACGCCGCGCAGCCTTGGTCGACGTCCTTGGCCTGGCTTGGTATGTCGACCGTGAGATCGCTATGTAAGTCCCAACCGCGGTGGAAGATCTGGATGAACCGAACCCCGCTCTGCACCATCCGCCGGGCGAGCAGGCAGTTGGAAGCAAAGGTGCCCGGCTCATGGGCGTCCTTGCCGTAGAGCTCGAAGGTCTCCGGCGTCTCCTTGCTCAGGTCCATCAGGCCCGGAACGCTGGTCTGTAGGCGAAAAGCGAGCTCGTACTGCTTGATCCGCGCCGCGATCTCGGGGTCGCCGGAGGCTTCGAGTTGCTGCTGGTTGAGCGCGCCGACCGTGTCCAGCATCTTGCGCCGGGTGGTGCGGTCGAGGCCTTCGGGGTCTTTCAAGAAGAGCACCGGGTCTCCCGCCGAACGCAAGGCGACGCCTTGATACTCGCTGGGCAGGAACCCAGTGCCCCATAGGCGCGGGTAGACCGCCTGGTTGGGCTTGTTGCTGCTGACCTTGCTGTGCAGGACGATATAGGTCGGCAAGTCTTCGTTCATGCTGCCGAGGCCGTAGCTGATCCAGGCCCCCATGCTGGGCCTCCCCGGGAGCGGGCTCCCGGTCTGCATGAATGTCGTGGCCGGGTCGTGGTTGATCGTGTCCGTCCACATCGACTTGACGACGCAGAGTTCTTTGACCACCTCGGCGGTATGGGGAAGCAGTTCGCTGACCCAAATGCCCTCAGCGTTGTTGTCGTGGCGGTTGAACTTGTAGACCGACGGCGCGATCGGGAACCGCGTCTGCCCGCTCGTCATCGTCGTCACGCGCTGGCCGCGGCGCACTTGGTCGGGCAGGTCCAGGTTGAACTGGTCGTGGAGCTTCGGCTTGTAGTCCCACAGGTCCAGGTGGCTGGGGCCGCCGCTCATGAAGAGGAAGATCACCCGCTTGGCTTTGGGCGCGAAGTTGGGAAAGCCGCGGCTCTGCCCCTCCGCCAACCCAGCCAGTGTAGTGAGCCCGCCTAGACCGAGAAGCCGGGACAGCGCCGCCGTCCCGATGCCCAGCGTCGACCGGCCGATCAGTTGTCGGCGGGTCATCAGAAGTTCGGCTTCGCGGATCGGGTCCATGTCAGTGTTGGGTCAGGAATTCGTCGGTGTTCATCAGGGTCGAGCACAGGAGCATCCAGGCGGCGACTTCTTCATAGGAGGCCACCTTGGCCTGCGCAGCATCGCCGACCTTCACAAGCTGGTCAGCCGCACCTGGGTCGTTCACGTAGCGCAGCTTAAAAGCGGTCAGCGCATCGGCGAGCAGTTTCGTCTCGGCGGTGTTGGCCGGACGGGAGAAAGCTGTCTCAAAGGCGACTTTCAACCGCGTCGGATCGTCCGGAGCCGTCGCCATGACGCGCTGAGCCATCACACGGCTGGCCTCGAGGAAGGTGGTCTCGTTCAGTGTCGTCAGAGCTTGGAGGGGCGTGTTGGTCACCGACCGGCGGACGACACAAGTGTCCCGCAGTGGAGCGTCGAAGGTGATCATCGCCGGCGGCGGCGCCGTGCGTTTCCAGAACATGTAGAGGCTACGGCGGTAGATCTGCTGGTCCTTGTCGCGGGTGTAGAAGTGGGTCGAACTAGCCGGGTCAGAGGCGCCTTCCCAGATGCCGTCTGGCTGGTACGTCTTGAACCCGTGCCCGCCGACCTTCTGCAGGAGCAGGCCGCTGGCAAAGAGGGCCTTGTCCCGAATCGCCTCGGCGTCAAGCCGGAAGCGCGGGCCACGCGAAAGAAGCCTGTTCTCAGGGTCTTTGCCCAACTTGGTTTTGTCAGCCCGGGCAACTTGGCGGAACGCCGCCGAGGTGACGATCAGCCGGTTGAGCTTCTTCATGCTCCACCCGTCTTGCTGGAACCGGGTCGCCAGGTAGTCGAGCAAGGGCTGGTTCATCGGCCACTCACCCTGGCTGCCAAAGTCCTCGACTGTCTTGACGATCCCCGTCCCGAAGTGCTGCTGCCACATCCGGTTGACAAAGACACGGCTGACCAGCGGATTCTGGGGCGAAACGAGCCACCGAGCGAGCCCTAAGCGGTTCATCGGTGCTTCCTTTGGCCATGCCCCCCAGGCGGCAGGCAGATGACGAACGACCTTGTCGCCTGGCTGGTCGTACTGGCCGCGCTTGAGGATGAAGGTCGGTCGAGGCTTGTCCATCTCCTCGGCAGTCAGGCTCATCGGGATGGCGGCTTCGTAGTCGGCCTTCTGTTTAGCGATGCTCCGGTAGCGGGTCGCGTCGGTTGTCTCCGGGCCGAGTTCTAGGTAGGCAGACTTGAGGCCGGCATCGTCGCCCTTGGCATGGGCGGCGAGGGCGTCAGCAATCCTTTTGGCGTCGGGGCTGCCGATGCGAATGTTCATTCCATCTGGGCCCGCGCCGTTGACGATCTTAACAACAAGCTCGTTGTCACCCGCGCGAAGGTCGGCGGTGACTTGGTCGATGGCCTGGTCAACACCCCGTGATGTCTTGTTGGAATGGATGAGCTTGCCGTTCAGCCACACCTTGACCCCGTCGTCGCTGGAAACTCCCAGACCAACTCGACCCGCCTTCTCCAAGTGAAGCGTCCCTCGGACGTAGACCGACGAGTTGTCCTTGCCCACGATGCCCGCGGCCGGTTGGCCGGGACTGTAGCTGAACGGTGTCCAGCGTGTGATGCCGTTCTGGCCGGGTTCGCCAGGGCTGGCGGTGTCAAACGCTTCGTCGAAGCTCTTGAAGGTGTTGACCAGACTGATCTGCCAATCCTTCGCCGTCGGAACCGGCGCCTTGTGGGAGTCGAAGTACGCCGCTGCCTGGGCCGCGTCGACCTTGCCTCTCAGCGCGGTCAGTTGGCTCCCCAGGGCCAACAGGTGCGCCTCGTCCTCCGGCGTGGCAGCCTTGACGAAGGGCGGCGGCAGGAGGATGTTGCCGTCGAGCGGGGCGTCCTTGGTGCTGTTGAAAAAGGCGTAGAGACCGTAGTAGTCGCTTTGCTTGACCGGGTCGTACTTGTGGTCGTGGCACTTGGCGCACTGCACCGTCAGTCCCAGCATGACCGTGCTCGTCGTGTCCACCCGGTCGAAGGTGTTGCGCGCGAGGAACTCCTCGGCGATCGCCCCGCCTTCGTTGGTCGTGATGTTCATGCGGACGTAGCCCGTGGCGATCCGCTGTTCGGTGGTGGGGTTGGGCAGCAGGTCGCCGGCCATCTGCCAGGTGACGAACTTGTCGAACGGCAAGTCTTGGTTGTAAGCGCGGACGACCCAATCGCGATAGGGGAAGACGCCCCGCTCGTTGTCGAGTTGCAGGCCGTGGGTGTCGCCATACCGGACGGCGTCCAGCCAGTAGCGGGCCATGTGCTCGCCGTAGGCAGGCTTCGCCAGCAAGCGGTCGACATACCGCTCGTAGGAGCCGGACTGTGCGTCTTTGAGGTAGCTGTTTAGTTCGGCTTTGGTCGGCGGCAGACCAGTCAGCGTCTCAGCAGCGCGTAGGGCCAGGGTGTTCTTGTCGGCCAGTGGTTCGGGCGTCAAGCCCTCGGCATCGAGCTTCGCCATCACGAATTTGTCCAGCGCGTTCTTGCACCAGGCCGGGTCGCTGACCTTCGGTAGGCTTTGCATCACAGGAGGCACATACGACCAGTGCTTTTCGTACTTGGCCCCTTGCTTGATCCAGCGGCTAAGGACATCGATCTGCGCCGCTGATAGTGGCTTGCCCCCCGAGTCTGGCGGCGGCATCTCGTGGGCGCTCGTCCGCTTGATGAGGAGTGACTTCTCAGGCGAGCCCGGCACGACCGCACCGTCCTTGGTGGCGAGGTCAAACGAGTCGAGCCGAAGGCCGGCAGCCGCAGTGCCGGCGTCCGGCCCGTGGCATTTGAAGCACTTCTGGCTGAGAATCGGCAGGACTTCGCGGTCGTAGCTGACTGTCGGGCCGCCGGTTTGGCCCGGTTGGGCCGCCCAGGCGACAAACCCCACAGACGCAGCCAACAACGGCAATCCGACCTTCATACCACTAGCCTCAAGCCAGGTACGAGGTTACCTGCCACCGGAGAATTTGAAGCCGGCTCTAGTTGCGGGTTGTCTGAACTGGGACATGCGAGTAGGCTGGAGCCATGCCTTCAAGCCCAGTCGAGATGACGGCGATGACCTTCAACATGCGGTTCTCGACGGCGCCGGACGGGGTCAACGCGTGGCCGAATCGGCGCGACGGACTCCTGGAATTGGTCCGTGAACATGACCCAGACGTCCTCGGCGTGCAGGAAGCCCTCTTCGACCAGATCGACGACCTCAGGGCCTGGCTGCCTCAGCACGACGTCCTCGGCGTCGGCCGCGACGACGGCGTCCGCAAGGGCGAACACTCGGCCATCCTGTACCGCCGGGCGCTGCTCGGACTGCGAGAGGGCGGCACCCGGTGGATCAGCCCCAAGCCCAAAGTGCCGGGCTCCCTGGCCTTCGATGCGCGCATCACACGGGTCTTCACCTGGGGCGAGTTCTTCCATGCGTCTGGTCGCCTCCTCCTTCTGGCCAACGCCCACCTAGACCACGAGTCGGCCCAAGCCCGACGTCTCGGCGGCGAGATGATGCGGGACTTGGTCAAAGAGCGAAGTTTGCCGGCGATCGTCATGGGAGATTTCAACTGCGCCGCCGACGAGCCGCCCGTCGTCGCGCTGACGGAAGGCGGGCTCATGCACGAGGCCCTGCCGCCGGGCGGGCCGGTCGGGACGTTCCACGGCTTCGATGACACCCAGACGAACGGGCCGATGATCGACCACATCTTGCACACCCGGGATTGGCGGGCCGAGTGGGCCAAGGTCGACCGGAGACGCGTCGGCGGGCGCATGACCAGCGACCACTTTCCCGTGGTCGCCAGGCTGTCACTTCGTGAGGTCTAGCGACCAGATCACTTGGGTCTCGCCCATCTCCACCGGATAGGCGAGCGGGTCGACCTTGTGGATACGGCACCCCATCGCCGCATAGAACGCGCAGGCGGCGACGTTGACGTCTTGGGTCTCGACGCGCAGTTCTGTAATGCCTTGGGAGGCGCACCAGCGGCAAGCTTCCTCCCATAGCCGCCGGCCCAAGCCCTGGCCCTGGTGGTCCGGGTGGACGCGGATGTCGAAGACGTGGGCCAAGTCGTCACGACTCTCCAGAAGATCGACGGTATTGTCTTTGGCTGCGACAATTGCGCCACCAACCAGAACCCCCTTGGGAGAGCGAGCTAGAAACAGGGCCCAAGACGCGACCTGAAAGACGCGCGGCCAATCCGAGACTTGGTCGCCTGTGAAGGCATCGTAGTCCTTCACATAGGGCGGGTCGACAGCTTTCTGACCAACGACCTTGCCGCCCTCGACCACCAGCCTGCGGTCGACCAGGAACCGCGAGGGGACAGCCATCAACTCGCCCATGCGCTCGGGCTGGGCGAGTTCGACCGTCCACATGGCCAGTCTCTCAGTCCACGCGCGGGAAAGAACTGATCCTCAGCCGCACGGTACCCATGGGGACGAGAGTGATCGGGCTCGTCTTCCCGCCACCGAGTCCTGCGGTCGGCAGGACGGCGACAAGCCCTGTCTTGTCGAGGGTCCAAGTAGGGATCACCGCTCCAGTGGCTTTGAACACAAGCGGAACACCGCTAAGAGTGAACGGCATGTTGTCAGCAGGCCAGCGCTTGCGCTTGACGTCGATCTTCTGACCAGAAACCAGGCCGAAATTCCACGACCCGCCCGGAAGAATCTCGAAAGCGGGCCACTTGGTCTTGTCTGCCGTCTTCTGCCAACCCGAGTCACCTTGGTTGTACTTCGTGGGGTCGACAGTCTGGTACTTCTCGGCGATCTTCAGGCTCAGTGTGAGTGGGCCGTAATCGACGCTTGTCGCGTCCTTCATTTTCGACCACACCTTTACGCGGGGAGCCATCGGCAAGACGACCTGCACCTTGTCGTTGTTCGCCCAGGTCCGCTCGATCCGCACATATTTGCCGGGCTCGCCCTTGACCTTGCCGTCCGGTGTCTGCAGGCTCGCCCCGTCGGCCCAGGCGGGGACGAGGATATAGAGCGGGAAGCGAGCCGGTCGGCGGGTGGTGACGGTGATCGTGGCCGTCTCCTCAAACGGGTAGTGCGTTTTGGTCGTCAGCGTCACCGGTGTGCCAGAACCGACCTTGGCCACGACAGCGCCTTCGCTCAGAGTCAAGACTGCCAGGCCATTGTCTTGCGTGGCCATGGTCGTCCCCTCCAGGAAGTTCACCCAAGCCGAGCTATGGTTGTGCTGGCAGCAACGGCTGCTGAAGGGGTTCATGAGCAGGAACGGGCCCCCGTTGTCGATGCCCGGCGCATGGTTGGCGCCGTCGCTGACCACCATGTTGGGCGCAGTCAGGTACCGCAGCGACCGGTAGTCGGGCATGAAGGCGGCAGGCAAGGAGTTGAAGGCGACGTTCTCGCTGTTGGCCGTCCATTTGGGGTTTGCCGTCAGCGCAGCCATCACAGTGTTCGAGCCGATCTGCTCGACAAAACCGCAGGTCTCAGTCGCCTGGCGAGGGTCGTCGTAGCCTTCGCGGGCGTTCTCGTCGGCCCCGAACATGCCGCCCGGCACCTGGCCAAACTTGGCACGGATCCAATCGAAGGCGCGGTAGCTGGCGCGGAGATCCTCGACTTCGCCGCTCTGCTGCCAGTACTCGGACGGGGCGCGGAAGCACTGGGCGACGTTGACGTTGTGCCAGTTCGGCAGACCGTCTTTCATCCGCCAGTTGGCGGTGTTCCGGTCGATCTTCGTACCGAGCTCAAGCAGGAAGCTCTCGCCAGTACGGTTGTACAGCCAATAGACGCTGGCCAGGTTGTCGCCGCCGCGGCTGTTCTCCCAGTAGTCCTTGAGAAAGTCCTCGTCACGCAGACCGAGTTCCCACCTGAAGTAGTTCGAGAGGAACGGCAACACCCGCTTGTCACCGGTCTTGTCGTACCAGCCCTGCAGAACCTGGACCATCAGCATCTGCGCCCACAGGTCGCGCTTGCCAGGCTTGTGGTAGCGGATCGGGCCAAAGTCGCCGTCGGGCCGCGCACTCCCCAGGGTGCCGTCGACCCACACCTTGGTCTCCTTCATCATCGCCGCGTCGCCCAGGACATATCCGACCCGGGCGTAGCCCTTCAGCCAATAGGGCACCTCCTCCCAGCCGTAGTCGCCCTGCCCAGTCGGGCTGAGCCACGCGTTGTTCTTCTTGGTCAGCCAAATCGAAATCTCGCCCAAGTGCCCCATCAGACCATCTCGCTGCAACTCCATCTGCTTCCGCAGCCAGCCACCCGGCTTGAACGCCGTGATCGGCAGCTGTACGAGCGGAGTCTGGTGCAGCGGGGCGCGGTTGGGGTGGTAAAAGCTGTTCGCCCCGGTTGCGGGGGGGTGGTCGACGATCGTCGCGGTCATTGAAGCCACAAAGAAACACAGAGGCGAGACCATGGTCTAGCCGCAGTATAGCGAGCCTTGCCTCCGCGCCAAATGATCAGGCCTTGACGGGCCGGAACGACTGGGCTACGTAGCCCGAGACGTCGTAGATATTCTGCTTGTCCATCGCCGTGAATGTCATCTGGAACAGCCGCTCCCCGTCTCCGAGAAAGATGTCGACCCGGGCAACGGAGTCGCCGGTCTTGTTCTTCCAGTGGTGCCGGACTTGGTACCCCTTGCCGACCGGCAGGTCGAGTGTGGTCACCTCCGGATGCTGCATCTCGTACTCAGACTGCTTGAGCGCCTGCATTTCCGCCTTCGCGTCCGCGCCGCCGCCCTTCTTGGTGACGGTCATCGTAAAGCGAGTCGGCGTCTCGCCCGGAAGCGCCTTGTACTGCTTGTTGTCCAGCACCAAGTCGGCTTTGCCGGAGACCGACTCCTTCTTTGGCGCCAGGCCGTAAGCGGCGCCTGGGTTCTGCAAGTTCTGAAGCGTGCTGATGTCGGCAGCCAAGTCGCTGGCCTTGGGCGGCTGCCACTCTGCCGGCAGAGCCACCTTGTAGCCGTCGCCGGTGTGCCAAGTCCAGAGCGTCGGATCAAGCTGCGGGTCGGCAGCAGCCTTCAAGTGGGTAACTTCGCGAGGAGCGCAACCCACAAGGCAAAGAGCAAAGGCAGCAGCAAAGCACCGCATATTCACTAGGACAGCCGGGCCGTCTGGCAGGTTGCACGCTAGGGCCTGGCCTTAACAAACGTAGAATCGGGCAGACATGGAATTCGCGACGATCCCCGAGGCGCTGGACCTCTTGCAAGCCGGAAAGATGGTCGTGGTCGTCGACGACCCGGACAGAGAGAACGAGGGCGACCTCATCATGGCGGCCGAGCACTGCACGCCGGCGGCGATGAACTTCATGATCAGCCACGGCCGCGGCGTGCCGTTCATCAGCACGACGCCCGAACGGCTGGAGCATCTCGGCGTACCGATGATGACCAAGCAGAACACCGCCCGGCTCGGCACCGCCATGGCCGAGACCGCCGACGCCCGGTTCGGCACGACGACCGGCGTCAGCGCCGGCGACCGCGCCAAGACAGTCTCCGTTTTCACCGACCCTGACGCGACACCTGAAGACTTGATGCGCCCAGGGCACATGCTGGTCCTCAGGGCCGAGAAAGGCGGCGTTCTCCGACGGGCCGGCCACACCGAGGCCTCTGTCGACCTGTGCCGTCTGGCTGGCATGCAACAAGTCGCGGTCGGAGTCGAGATCATCGGTGACGACGGCGAGATGTTGCGACTAGGCGGCGGGCTGGAAGACTACGCCAAAGAACACGGCCTCAAGGTCATCACCATCGCCGACCTGATCTCCTATCGTCGCCGGACGGAGAGGCTGGTCACCCGCGTCGCCGGGCCGATCCACTTCCCCACCACCCACGGCCAGTTCCAGCTCTACGCCTACGAGACCGAGGTCGACCCAAACCCGTTCCTGGCCATCGTCAAGGGCATCCCCCAGCCCGAAGAGCCGACCCTGGTGCGTGTGCACAGTAGTTGCCTGACCGGCGACATCCTGGGCTCGCTGCGCTGCGACTGCGGCGACCAACTAGCTATGGCGCTCGACATGATCGAGGCCGAAGGGCGAGGTGTCGTGCTCTACATCGCCCAGGAAGGCCGGGGCATCGGCATCCTCAACAAACTGCGGGCCTACGAGCTGCAGGACAAGGGCCTCGACACCGTCGAAGCCAACGAGGCCCTCGGCTTCAAGCCCGACTTGCGGGACTATGGCCTGGGTTCACAGGTTTTGCTCGACCTGGGCGTCCGCAAGATGCGGCTAATCTCGAACAACCCTTCGAAGCGAGCTGGACTCGGCGGTTTCGGTCTGGAGATCGTCGAGACCGTCCCCATCGTCGCCAACCCGACGCCGCATAGCGAGCGGTACTTACAGACCAAACGCGAGAAAATGGGGCATGAGCTGCCGTAATTCGTCCACCTTAAGCCTGGACTGGAACGAATTGTCCTAGACATGACATAAACTAGGCTATGCACGCAATTACTCGCGTTCTTGCTGCCGGTTTGTCGCTGGCCGCCGTCACTTGCGCCTTTGCCTCGGGTGGCGAACTCAGCCCCGGATCCAAGGCCCCGTCGATCGAAGTCAAAAAGTGGGTCAAGGGCAAAGAGGTCACCTCCTTCGAGCCCGGCAAGACCTATGTCGTCGAGTTCTGGGCGACCTGGTGCGGCCCGTGCATCCAAAGCATCCCCCACCTGACCGAGATCGCCCACAAGAACAAAGACGTCACGTTCGTCGGCGTCAGCATTTGGGAGGACGACAGCAAGGTCCAGGCGTTCGTCGACAAGATGGGCGACAAGATGGACTACAACGTCGCCTATGGCGGCAACAAGGAAGGCATGGCCGAGACCTGGATGGCCGCCGCCGGCCAGAACGGCATCCCGACAGCTTTCGTCGTCAAGGACGGCCTGGTCCGCTGGATCGGCCACCCGATGGAGCTGGAGAAACCTCTCGGAGAAGTCTTGGCCGGTACATTCGACGACGCCAAGTTCAAGGCCGACTTTGAAAAGAGGGCTGAGGCCAGCAGAAAGCAAATGGCCGCCCAAAAGGCCATCTCCGGTGCCGACAAGCTCCATTCCGACGGCAAGAAGGCAGAAGCCAAAGCCGCCCTGGACGCCGCCGAAAAGGAGATCGGCAGCAACGATGAGATCGATTTCACACGGACAAAGTGGCTGGCCACCGATGACCCCAAAGCCTTCAAGAAGGCGGTCGACAAGATGGTCGCCGACAAGGACGAAGAGAAGCGTTCCCGCGTGTTCATGCTTGCCCTGAACCTGGTCAAGGAGAAGGGAGCCGAAAAGCTCGCTCGTGAAACCATGGACGCCGGGCTCAAGGCCAACAAAGATGACTTCGTTTCGCACTACTACGGATCGATGTTCTACTTCCAGCTCAAGGACGGCAAGGCCGGCCTCCCGGTTGTCAACCGCGCCCTGGAGTTGATCGAGAAGACCGAGTTCGCCAAGAACGAGGAACTGAAGAAGACCCTCCAAACTTGGAAGAAGGCTCTGACCGACGCCAAGGGCTGAGCACTACTCTCCAACAAAAGTCAGCGACCGGGACAATCGTGTCCCGGTCGCTGTTCTATACGCCTCCCTAGACGTCGGCAAGAAAAAAAGCCGGGTCCCATGATGGCCCGGCTTGAAGGGAGGGACCGCGGCCTGTCGTAGACCGCGTCGCGCTTTTTTGTTCCTTGCGTATTGCCCCCTGGGGAGAGGGACGGCCCGTCTGCCTCGGGCTCTGGCAACATTCTCCGCCAGCTCTGTCCAGCCTGAGCCTCAAGACGTGTCAATATCGCGGGCCTGAGAAAATTGCCGGCTAGACCCCGGTACTGGGCGGAGCGTCTTGTATACTCCCAGAGACCCGCCGCGCCGTTTTGCTCCGTGCCGTCGTGTCAAGGATCAGGACGTGCGCATGACCAAGTATATTTTTGTGACCGGCGGTGTCGTCAGCTCTATTGGAAAAGGCATCACCAGTGCCAGCCTGGGCCGACTTTTGCGCAACCGTGGATACACCGTCGCCCCGGTCAAGCTTGATCCCTACATCAACGTCGACGCCGGCACGATGAACCCGTTCCAGCACGGTGAGGTCTTTGTCACCGACGACGGCACCGAGACTGACCTCGACCTCGGCCACTACGAGCGCTTCCTCGATGTCAGCTGTTCCAGCGCCAGCAGCGTTACCACCGGCAAGGTCTATCGCAATGTCATCGAGGCCGAGCGCAAAGGCGAGTACCTCGGCGCGACCGTCCAGGTCATCCCCCACGTCACCAACGAGATCAAGCGCCAAATCATCGACGCCGGCCGCCAATTGGAGGCCGACATCGTCCTCGTCGAGATCGGCGGCACGGTCGGCGACATCGAGAGCCTGCCGTTCATGGAGGCAATCCGGCAGATGCGCAAGGACTTGGGCAAAGAGAACACCCTCTTCGTCCACGTCACACTCGTCCCGACCGTCGGCCCCTGGGGCGAAGTCAAGACCAAGCCGACCCAACACAGCGTCATCAACCTGCGCGAGATCGGCATTTCGCCAGACATCTTGGTCTGCCGCTGCGAAGACGCGATGGGCGAGGACACCAAGGAGAAGATCTCCATGTTCTGCGACGTGCCCAGCGAAGCCGTCATCGAAAGCTTGAACGCGCAGACGATTTACGAAGTCCCATTGATCTACGACAAGCTCGGTCTCGGCGAACTGGTGATGCAGCGTCTCGGACTAGAGCCGAGGCCAGCGGACAACGCTGAATGGCAATCCATTGTCGACGTGCTGAAGAACCCAAAGACGAAGACGAAGATCGCCATCGTCGGCAAATACACGCAGAACGGCGACGCCTACAAGTCGATCGCCGAGGCACTCGTCCATGCCGGCATCCCGAACAACGCCGCCGTCGAGATCCAGTGGATCGCCAGCGACACGCTGGAAGAAGAAGTCGACCTCGCCAGTTTGTTCGCCGACATCGACGGCGTCATCGTGGCCCCGGGCTTCGGAGACCGGGGCGTCGAAGGCAAGATCCAAGCGATGCGCTATGTCCGCGAGCAAGGCATTCCCTTCCTGGGAATCTGCTTGGGACTGCAAATGGCGGTCATCGAATTCGCCCGCAACGTCGTCGGACTCGAAGGGGCCAACAGCACAGAGTTCAAAGAACGACACCCGACCGACTATCCGGTCGTCCACTACATGCCCGACCAGACCGACGGCACCCAGAAGGGTGGCACCATGCGTCTGGGCGCCTATCCCTGCAACATTGCCAACGGCACCCTAGCCCACGAGCTGTATGGCAAGTCACCCGTCCAAGACCGACACCGCCACCGCTATGAAGTCAACAACGACTTCCGCGAAGTGCTCATCAAGCACGGCATGGTCGTCAGCGGCGTGTCTCCCGACTACCGCCTTGTTGAAATGATCGAGTTACCGTCCCATCCGTTTTTCATCGCCACTCAGGCGCATCCTGAGTTCAAGAGCAGGCCGAACCGCCCGCATCCGCTGTTCAAAGGCCTCGTCGCCGCCGCGCTCAAGCGCCGGGCCAAGGTGCTCGTCTAATGGGTAGGCGCGAGAGGGCCGAGAAGCTGGCCCGCGACAGCGACAGCTTTGACGCCTTCCGGCGTCGGCTGGTCGCTCGTGTCCCTGCCGTCAGCGGCGACGAGCGAATCGAGTGGCTGGAAAAGCTGACCGAAGTCGCGACCGCTGTGCTCGAAGGGGCTCAGATCAAGGTCCTCAAGCCGGGCGCGGCGACCCGGTTGTTCGTCGTCGAGACCGCCTACCACGCCGACGGCGAGCGTCGACCCTGGCAACTGGCGGAAGCGCTGGAAGTCGCTTTCCGAGAAAGTCTGCCTGTGACCGTCGAAAACGAGATGTCGCTGGTCTGGAAGGACGGCAAGTCCAACGTCTGGGAGTTTGCCCTCGACCTCGGCGACTGTTATGTCACCGGCGCGGCGATCATCCGCGAGATTTCCGAGCGGCCCGGCCGGTTCGACGGCCCGCGCCGCCGAGTCGGCGACCGCGAGGCCCCTGGCCACGTGGAAGGCCCAGCTCCCGAGCTCAACACCGACCGCCCGATGCCCGAGCATCGGCGCGAAGAGCGCCAACCTTTCGGCGACCGGCCGCAGCGGCCTTATGGAGACCGACCGCAAAGGCCATACGGAGACCGCCCACAGCGTCCCTATGGCAACCGGCCCCAAGGCGATAGGCCCCAGCGCCCATGGCAGGACCGCAGTAGCGGAGACCGGCCACAACGCCCATGGCAAGACCGAGGCGACCGCCCGCAGGGCGACAGGCCGCAACGTCCGTGGCAAGACCGAAACGGTGGTGACAGGCCCCAGCGACCCTGGCAAGACCGAGGCGACTGCCCGCAAGGCGATAGGCCGCAACGTCCTTGGCAAGACCGAGGTGACCGCCCGCAGGGTGATAGGCCACCAAGACCTTGGCAAGACAGGGCCGACCGACCGCAAGGCGACAGGCCACAACGTCCGTGGCAAGACCGCAACGGCGGC
>JAFDWT010000065.1 GCA_018268335.1 Armatimonadota bacterium
CCGAGCTTGTTCTCCTTGCTGTTCTTGATCTCCAGGTAGACGACCGGCTTGATCGGCCCTGTGCCCACGACGCCCTCGTTGGGATAGACCGTCCCCATCCCCCACATGGCGTCGACGAGGAGTTTCTTGGTGACCTTGACGCCGGTGGACTCGAGCAGGCTGACCTGCTTCATTTCGTTGTTGCGGACGGTGGCCGGTCGGGTCAGGGTGTAGAGGTGGTAGTCGGCGAATTGCTCCTGGGTCACCTGTGGTCCGGCTGGCCTTCCGGCGGCAAACCCGCCGCCACCGAATCCGCCACCGGTGCCCATGGCCTGGACCACTCGGTTGACGTCACCAGCCACCAGCTTCAGTTTTGCGTCGGCGAAGGTGGCTCCGGAGTTGTTCTGGAGTGTCACCCAGCCCTTCAGATCGCCGACTTTGCCGTCTTTGTCCAGCGACAGGACGTAGTCGCTCACCCAAGACATGCCTCGGGTCAGGTAGCGGAGTTCGATGTTGTTCTTGCCGGCGCGGTCGCTGTCGAGCATCCACATGAGGGTCGGCTTGCTGATGAGGCCGGCTGGAAGGCTGTCCACCTGCACCTCGCCGACCGGGTTGAGGATGATCTTGCCGTCGGTCGTCCGGATGACCATGCCGTTGTAAGTCCCGTAGCTGTTGCCGTTCGTTTGACTGACTATTGCAGTGGGCGAGCTCAGCAGCGTGCCTTTGATCACGTCCTTCCTGCCGTCCTGCAACGTCCGAATGAATGTCACCGGCTGGCCAACGGCCTTATTGAGGACGGCGATCGGGCTGATCAGGTCGTACTGGTAGTTCTGTTCGAGGACACTGAACGAACCGGGCGCAGACAGGCTCTTGATGGCGACGCTGTTGGCTTCGATCATTTGGGCGACGTCTTCTATGCCGACCGACTGGACGCCCTCCTTCAGGTTGAGCGACCGCTGCTCCTTGACCAAGGCGAAGCCGCCGTTGTAGATGGTGAGTTCGGTGCCCTCGGGCGCCGCGGCCATGGCGGCCAGGGTGATGGCGGTTGATAAGAGGATCATCCTGCCAACACTGACGATTGACGGCTATGTCGCGGTTTGCACTTTTTGATGACCAGGGTCTGTCGCCTTCGCGCAGTACCTGTGCTAGTTCCGGAACCTCCCCCTCACCCCCTCCAACAGGGGCAGGAGGGGGGAGTTGGACGGGCTATGCCGTGACTTTCAGTGATGCCAGTGCCTGGTCGACAACGGCCTTCTCGGTGGCAGACAGCTCGACCAGAGGCAGCCGTACCGACTCGCAAGCGAAGCCTGCGGTCTGGGCCAGGGCGTACTTGACCGGCACCGGGGACGGGGCGCTGAAAAGGGCGCGGAGGACGGGGAGGATGCGTTGGAAGACGGTGATCGACCGAGCCGGGTCCTTGGCGAAGGATTCGATGACCTCCTTGAGCTCTGCTCCGACCACGTGGGCGGCGACGCTGACGAGACCGTGGCCACCGACGGCCATGACGGCGGTCGTGATGCCGTCGTCACCGCTGTAGACGCGGAAGCCTTCGGGGGCCTGGGCGCAGACGTCGGTGATTTGGCCAATGTTGCCGCTGGCCTCTTTGACGGCGACGATGTTCTTCACCTCAGCCAGTTTCAGGAGGGTGGAGGTCTCGAGGTTGATCGCCGAGCGCGGCTGGATGTTGTAGAGCATCACCGGCAGCCCGGTGGCGGCGGCGCAGGCGCGGAAGTGCGCCTCGAGGCCGGCCTGGCCTGGGCGGTTGTAGTACGGGTTGACGAACATCACGCCGTGGGCGCCGCGGTGTTCGGCCTCTTTGGCCATCGCGACGCTTTCGGCGGTGTTGTAGGTGCCGGCACCGAAGACGACGGCGGCGCGGTCGCCGACTGCTTCCAGGACGACTTCGAGCAGGCGGAGCTTTTCGTATTCGGTGAGCGTGGGTGATTCGCCAGTCGTGCCGTTGACCACGATGCCGTCGTTTTTCTGTTTGTCGACGAGGTGGACGGCGATTTGCGCCGCCAAATCATAGTCCACCGCCCCGTCCTTGTCGAACGGAGTCAGCATCGCCGTCAACAGCGTGCCCCAGTCTCGGGGGCCGAAAAACGCGCCCATGCGGTGGAGTGTACTAAAGGTCAGACCACGTCGGGGGTCAAGAGGCGGACGATCTCGTCGGTGACATCCTCCGGCGTCTTGCCGTACGACTCGACGATGTGCGCGTCGACCGCCAGCATGAGCGGGCTGTCGTCGCGCTTGTAGTCTCGCCAGTCGCGTTCGACGACCTCGAGGACGACCTTGCTGAGGGCGACGTCCATGCCCTTGGCGTGGAACTCTAGCCAGCGGCGGCGGGCCCGTTCTTCGATGCTTGCGGTTAGGAAAATCTTGAGGTCGGCGCTGGGGGCGACGACGGTGGTGACGTCGCGGCCTTCCAGGACGTAGCCTCCTTGTTCGACCACGCGGCTTTGGGCTCCGGCCAACTGGCGGCGGACGCCGGGGACGACGCTGATGCGGCTGGCGGCCTCGCTGACTTCCAGGCTGCGGATCTCACCGCTGACGTCTTCCCCGTCCAGCAGGATCGGGGCGGGGTCGCCGGGGCCGAACTCGAGGTAGGTGGCGGCGGTCAGGGCGACAACGCGGTCGATGGTCGGCAAGGTGGTCGGGCCGTGGTCGTCGATGACGCTGAGGTCGATCTGTTCTCTGAGGCACTTGAGAGCCACCGCCCGGTACATCGCGCCGGTGTCGAGCATCTTCAGGCTGAGCCGCTCGGCCAGGATTTTGGCGACCGTCGACTTGCCTGCCCCGGCGGGGCCGTCGATGGCGACGAGGAGTTCAGCGCGTGGCGAGGGCATGGAAGTGGTCCCAGAAGGTCGGGTAGCTCGTCAAGATGCTCTCCGCACCTTCAATTGTGGTCGTTCCGTCGGCGATCATGCCGGCAATCGCAAAGGTCATAGCGATCCGGTGGTCTTCGGCGGCTTCGATGTGAGCGGCTTTCAGCTTGGTCGGGCCGTTGATGACGAAGCCGTCTTCGGTCGCCTCGATGTCGGCGCCCATCGCTTTCAGGCCCTCGGTGACCTTGGCGATGCGGTCGGTTTCTTTGACGCGCATTTCCTTGGCGTCGCGCACGATGGTGGTCCCGTTGCACTGGGTGGCGAGGACGGCGAGGACGGGGATCTCGTCGATCAGGCGTGGCACGAGGTCGCCTTCGATCGTGAAGCCGCGCAAGTCCTGGACGTAGTGCATGTCGATGAACCCGACGGGCTCACCGAGTTCTTCCCTGTCGGGGGTAACGCCGACGCCGGCGTGGGCTTGTTTGAGGACGTCGATCACACCGGTGCGGGTCGGGTTGATGCCGACCTCCTTGAGCGTGATCTCCGAACCCGGGACGATGGCGGCGGCGACGAGCCAGAAGGCGGCGCTGCTGATGTCGCCGGGGACGCGGAACTTGAAGCCGTCCCAGGTGGCTGGTTTGACCCCGACGGTCAGGTCGCCATCACGCAGGAGCGGGACGCCGAGGGCCTGGAACATCCTTTCGGTGTGGTCTCGGCTCTTGCTGGGCTCGGTCACCCAGGTCTCGCCCTCGGCGCGCAGGCCGGCGAGGAGGAGGCAGCTCTTGATCTGCGCGCTGGCGACGGGGCTGGTGTAGCGGATGCCATGGAGATGCTTTCCGTGTATGTGCAGCGGGGCCTTGTCGCCTTCGATCTGCGCGCCCATTTCGGTGAGCGGGGTGACGACCCGGCCCATCGGCCTCTTGCTGAGGCTGGAATCGCCGATGAGTGTGGTTTCGAGGCCCTCTCGGCTGGCGAGGATGCCGGTGAGCAGGCGCATCGTCGTGCCACTGTTGCCGCAGTCGAGGGCGGCGTCCGGGGTTTGCCAGTCCTCGCGACCCAGGATGAAGGTCCGTCCCTTCTTGCGGTGATGGGCAACGCCCATTTGGCCGACGATGCGGAGGGTCGCTTCGCAGTCTTCGCCTTCGAGGGGTTGTTCGACGACAGTCTCGCCTCGGCCCATCGCGCCGAAGAGGTAGGCCCGGTGGGTGAGGGACTTGTCACTCGGCGGCCTGATCTCGCCCTGGAGTTTCGGCACCCTCCCGACCTGCACTGTGCTGCTCACGACAGGGTTGATTGTGGCTTCTTTGGCACGCGAGAGAAGGGATCGCCTCAATCTTGTCGTGCCGCCCGGCAATCTTCCGGGCAGACGAGTCGTCATTAGGATTGTATGTTTGGAGCACTTCTCTTTGCAGCCGCCATGGCACCCGAGATCATCGCCAAGGACGTTGACTATCGCTCAGGAAATGAAGAACTGAGGGGCTATGTCGCGTATCCCAAGAACGCGAAAGGGCACATTCCTGCGGTTCTGATCGTGCACCAGTGGATGGGGCTGACCGACTACGAAAAGCGGCGCGCCCGGCAGATCGCCGAGCTGGGCTATGTCGCCTTTGCGTTGGACATCTATGGGAAAGGCGTCAGGCCAGCGAACACCCAAGAGGCAGGACAGCTTGCTGGCAAATACAAGGGCGACCGTTCGGCCTTCAGGACGAAGCTGCATGCCGGCTATATGACAATGCTCACGATGCCGCATGTCGAGCCGCATCAGACGGCGGCGATCGGCTATTGTTTTGGCGGCACAGGCGTTCTCGAACTGGCCCGGACTGGCGAGAGGGCGCTGGGTTTTGTCAGCTTCCACGGCGGGCTGGACAGCTTGCATCCAGAGGAGGGTGCGAAGATCAAGGGCAAGGTGCTGGTCCTGCACGGTGCGGACGATCCGTTTGTGCCGAAGAAGGACATCGACGCGTTTGTTTCCGAGATGAAGACGAACCACGTCAACTTTCGGATGGTCAGCTATCCGGGGGCGGTTCATTCGTTCACGCAGAAGGAGGCAGGCAATGACAACTCCAAGGGCGCGGCATACAATGCCGACGCCGACGCGAAGTCTTGGGTGGAGATGAAGGGCTTCTTGGCTGGGCTGTTTAAGAAGTAGGTGGATGCGGAAACGGACTGGGCTGGCTCGGAGCTGGATTCCTGTCTGCGCAGGAATGACGAGCGGTCGTTGAGGCGTCTACTGCTCAAACCCTAGTCGCGAGCCAATCTTGGGCCGCCGATTCACCGGCGACGTAGCCGGTGGACCAGGCGGCTTGGAGGTTGTAACCACCGACGGGGCCGGCGATGTCGAGGATCTCGCCAGCCAGATAGAGGCCGCCAATCTTTTGGGAGCGCATAGTTTTGGGGTCGACCTCGTCGAGGCTGACACCGCCGGCGACGACTTCGCCTTTGTCGAACAGCACCTTGGACACCCGGCCTAGGCGCCAGGACTTGAGGGTTTCAACCAGCTTGTTCGCCTCCTTTTTGGCGAGGCGCTGCGCGGAGGTTTCGGGGTGGATGTGGGCCGAATCCAGCAGGCGGGCGACTAGTTTGGAAGGCACAAACTCCTCCAGGGCGTGGGCTAGCTTGGCGTTGGGGTTGTGTTGTTTCCAGGTCGCCAGGTCAGTTTGCAGAGTCTCGAAGGGCGTGTCGGGGGCGAGATCGACTTCGAGGTCTACCGGGCCCTTATCCCACTCCTCGGCGACCGAGCGCGTAATGCCAAGCACAGCAGGGCCGCTGAGGCCGCGGTGGGTGAACAGTACGTCGCCGCGCCACTTGTCGATGACCTTGCCGCTTTGCCGCGCACGCAGGAGGACATCGCGGAGGGAAACGCCTGCGTTGGGGTCGCTGAGCACACCTTCGAACTCGACGGGGGCTAGGGCGGCACGGACGGGCACGACCTGGTGGCCGAGCGAGCGTGCCCAGGCATAGCCGTCGCCGGTCGTGCCGGTCTTGGGGAAGCTGCTGCCTCCGACGCAGAGGACGACGTGGTCTGTTTCCAGAAGCGTCTCGCCGATCCAGACTCCGCGGCCAGGCTCGATGCCAGTGACCGGCGTCTCCATGCGGACATCGACACCGGTGAGGTAGTGCGAAAGACAGGCGACGACATCCTTGGCGTCGGCGTCCAGGGGGAACATGCGGCCGTCGTCGCGGGTGTAGAGTTGCAGTCCACGGTCGGCGAGCATTTGGACGATTTCGGTCGGCGGGAAGCGGTAGAAGGAAGGGCGGAGAAAGACCGCCTCTTCCCTTTTGAACGCCTTGAGCACCGACTCGACCGGCCCAGCGTGGGTGACGTTGCACTTGCCGCCGCCTGAGATTAGGATCTTGGTACCGAGCCGGTCGGTCTTTTCCAGGAGGACGAGCGGTGCGCCGAGGCTGTGGGCCCGCCAGGCGGCGATGATCCCCGCCGCGCCCCCTCCGACAACCACCACTGGCCCGCGCACACCGCCATTGTGGTCCAGAATGGGGTGTGCGCCTGGCCACCTATAACGTCAACTCGATCCGCGCCCGCATGCCCCGCGTCTTGGAGTGGCTGGAAGAAGCGCAGCCCGATGTGGTGGCTCTGCAGGAGACCAAGGTCGAGGACGACAAGTTTCCCGTCGCGGAAATCGAGGCGGCTGGCTACCATGTGGCCTTCCACGGCCAGCAGAAGTACAACGGCGTCGCCTTTTTGAGCAAGGTGACTGCTGAAGACTTTGTCGCAGGCTACGCCCCTGGCTTCTCGGAGGACTGCCGGGTCGTCCGAGCGGTGTTTGACGGCGTGATGTTCATCAACACTTATGTCCCCAACGGAACCGTGGTCGGCGGTGACAAGTGGGCGTACAAGATGGCTTGGCTGGAGCAGTTCAACGGGTTTGTTTCCGGCCTCGCGTCGCCCGGAGACAAGGTGTTGTGGCTCGGCGACATTAACATCGCTCCGACGGCCGCGGACGTTTATGACCACGAGCGGCTGCTTGGCGAGGTCGGGCACCATCCGGATGAGTTCTCGCGACTACAGAACATCGTCGATTGGGGGTGGACCGACGTTTTTCGGCTGCAGGGCGATGACCCTGGCCACTACACGTTTTGGGATTTCCG
>JAFDWT010000066.1 GCA_018268335.1 Armatimonadota bacterium
TGCATGAAGTCCTGGGCGGACGCCTTTGCCGACGGCTTCCCGCCGATCGCCATCCAGCCTCGGGCGCACCTGTGCGGGTCATTGGAGAACCTGCGGCAGCAGGTTAAGAACGGCATCTGGAACTACTAAAGCTTCCACCCGACCCTTCCATCTGGCGAGACAGGACTGGATCGCGGAGCGGGACGGGTCGAAGGGCAAGGGCGGCAAGAGAGGTGACAGACCTGGCTCCGCAGGCATCAAAGGCACAGAGGACCCAGGAGCCCCTGGGCCCGGGGAACGAATCGCGGCTTTCGGCGTTGAGAAAGGCAAGCCCCGAAGGGGAGTAGCGATCCGGCATGTCCGGAAGGCGGGCTCGTCAATACGCTCTGGAGATAGAGCCGGACCGTCAGAAACGCGAGACCTTCATCGTCCAACGATGAAGGTCTTTGTCGTTTTTGGGCGGACGGGCGGTTGGAGATAGAACATGATGACCTGCCCCAGTTGCCACGCACCTCTCGTCATTGTCGACCGCCACGATGTGGAGATCGACTACTGCCCCGATTGCCGCGGCGTCTGGCTCGACCGCGGCGAGCTTGACAAGATCATCGCCCGGTCTAGCTCCGCGCCGAGCCGCGACTTGCCGCGCGAACGTGAGCCGGAGAGGCGTCGCTATGATGACGACGACCGGAAACCCTACAAAAAGAAGCGCGAGAACTTCCTTGAGGAGTTGTTCGACTTCTGATGGTGCTCGCTGGAGTCCCACTGTGGATTTGGGGTGCGTTCATGGCCTTTGTCGCGGCCATGCTTGCCCTCGACCTGGGCGTCTTTCATCGCAAGGCGCACAAGGTCGAAATCAAAGAAGCTTTGGTTTGGAGCGGCGTTTGGATCGCGCTCGCCTTGGTTTTCAACCTTGGCGTCTTCATGTTTTGGGACACGATCCAGCCCGGGAGCACGACGACAAGGAACGAAGCAGGCTTTGCCTTTCTCACGGGCTACCTCATCGAAAAAGCTCTGAGCATCGACAACATCTTCGTCTTCATCCTCATTTTCAGCTACTTCAATGTGCCGGAGAAGTACCAGCACAAGGTGCTGTTCTGGGGCATCATCGGCGCCCTGGCCTTCCGAGCGTTGTTCGTCGCTGCAGGAGCGGTTTTGCTCGAGCGGTTCGCATGGACGATGGTCGTGTTCGGTCTCTTCCTGGTCTTCACGGGCGTCAAGATGGCGCTGGCCAAGGACAAGAAGTCTGACCCGGGGAAGAACCCCGTCGTCCGCTTGGTGCGTCGGTTCATACCGGTCACCGACGACTACGTCGGATCGAACTTCGTCTCGCGGATCGGCGGCAAATGGGTCGCTACACCCTTGCTCCTCGTTTTGCTCGTGGTCGAGTTCACCGATGTCATCTTTGCGATCGACTCAGTGCCCGCGATCTTCGCCATCACGTCGGAGCCGTTCCTCGTCTTCACGTCGAACATCTTCGCGATCCTCGGCCTGCGTTCACTCTTCTTCGCGCTGGCAGGATTGGTGCAGAAATTCCACTACCTGAGCTACGGTCTGGCGGCGGTTCTGGCCTTTGTCGGCGGCAAGATGATCTACGGTTACGTCGAAAAGGCCATCGTCCCGGATCTGCCCAAGTTCCCGGTCGTCTGGTCGCTAGGCATCATCGTCTTGATCCTGGCGGTCTCGGTGTGGGCGTCGCTGGCACGATCTCGACGTTTGGAGACTGCTATGCCACACTGACGGGCATGGCTGAGTCGAAGAGGGACACCGGATTCTCGGCGGAGGAAAAGGCCGCCATGAAGGCGCGGGCCAAAGAGTTGAAGGCTCAGGCTGCCAAGGAAGACGGCGAGAAGATGGTGCTCGACGCCATCGCGACGATGCCCCAGCCTGGTCGGCAGATGGCCGAGCGGTTGCACATCCTGATCAAAGGCGCCGCGCCGCATTTGGCTCCCAAGACTTGGTATGGCATGCCGTCTTACGCCAATGAAGAAGGCAAAGTCGTCCTCTTCTTCCGTGGTGGCGAGCGGTTCAAAGAGCGGTACCTGACATTGGGTTTCAACCAAGACGCGCGGCTGGACGACGGCCACATGTGGCCTATCGCGTATGCCATCACCGAACTGACCCAGGAAGATGAAGACCGGGTGTCAGAGTTGGTCAAAAAAGCCGTCGGCTAATCGGATTCCTGCTACCTGAACGTGTTCGGCGGTGGCCACGTGACGGTCAGCGCGGAGAACTTAGCCGTGGCGTCGCCTTGCGAAACGTCGGACGGTGGTCCTGAAAAGTCGGCAAAGAGGTGCATCTGGTAGGTGCCACCTGTTCCGGCCTCCGTGATGTCGGCCTGGCCCCGGCGATGGACGGTCTTGATGCCGCCGTTTTGGACGGCGAAGACAAGGAATTTCGTCGCCGGGTCGTAAACCCCGTTCACGGTCCATGCGTTCGACGGGCCAAGGATGTTGTGCCTTACAAATGGAGGGGTATTGTGCCCAGTCCAACTCAAATATGTGCCTTGCTCATCGGTGATGCCGCCTCCGCAACTCCACTTCAATGTCGAGTCGCCTGCCGCATAGAAGACCTTGGGATCTTGATCCAGTAACTGTCCCCCTGCGGTCTCACGATACTGGTCGACGTCCATGCGGATATGGAAGTGCGCGGTGGAATCCTCAACAAGCGTGCTGTTCGGTTGACTGTCGGCATAGTGGTAAGTGAACGTCCCGCGCCAACTGGTTAGGAAGCGCTCCTTGCTCTTCTTGCCGTTGACCTCGATCCATACAGGCCCGTCGCTACCGGGGCCGCTTTCGGGGATTCGCGTGATCAGGACGTCGTTTCCCCAACCGCCGACAAGGGTGGCTGGGACATTGTTAACCTTGACGACACCCAACTCGTCGCCGAACTGGCCGTGAAGGACCAGGTAGTCGTTCAGTTCGTCACGGAGCATGTACTTGATGGAGGGCCGCAGGCCGACGTTGCCCACACCCGATCCGAAGAACGCCTTGAGGTCAGACCTGGCGTTGCCGTTGACTCCATTGGTGTCCTTGCCCTTGAGATGCATGTCACTCAAGATCTGGGTGACCATGAAAGCGCGCTCTTGAGGGTTTTCCGGTTGGAACTCGTTCTTGGCGACCAGACGGTCGACGAAGTACTTGACGGCGTCGAACGCGGCGCTGGACTCACACAGTTGCGACCATCCGAGGACCACTCCAGCACCCTTGTCGAGGATCGCCTGGCGGAAGCGGCCGATGTCGACGTGCGGGTTCGCCGTGTAGCACACGTTGAGAAGCACAATGGCGTGTTGCCCGAACGACATATAGTCGCGGATGAACTTGTGGTTGATGCCGTACCAGGTCGCGTATGTCGTGTGGCCGTTCGATGTGCCGGCGTTGCCGGTGTAGTACACGAGCCGATCGGCGTCCCAGTCCGCCTTGATTTCGGGAATGGCGTCGGTGGCTTCGTTGTGCAATGTGGACGACACCATGGTGAAGACGGTGTCCCCACTCTTGGTCTTGCCTTCGCCGCCGTGGGCGTTGAAATAGACAAAACCGTCGCCGGCGACGGAGCGGTAGTCCGATAAGCGAAGGCTGCCTTCGGGCGGGCTTTGGATTTGGTAGCTGCCGTCGACCTGCAGATAACGGCTCATGTCGTCGATGGGCTGCTGCAGTTGGGTGAACCCCTGGCCAAACATGTGGCCCAGCCTTGCCTTGGTCGACTTGGCAATGAACGCCCGTCCGCCTTCGACCGCGCGCGATGGCGATCTGGAACCTTCGGGGAACGGGTGGTTGCCGATGATCAACAGCCGGCCGTCGGTGAACCGGCCCCAGGCACAGTCGAAATCAACATCGGCGCCTGTTTCCTCGAATTCAGGCATCGCGGCCATTTCGGCGGCGATCGTGCTGTTTTGGGTGTCGACATCACCGCCAGCGGCGACGATTTGCGCGAACCGCGTGTTGACGGACTGGATCACCGCGGCCCGTCTGGAGTCGGAGACCGCCACGCCCGTCGAGCCTCCGCCCGAGGAACCTCCGCACCCGGCGACAAGGGCGATCACAAGCCCGGCGACAATGCGTCTCATGGCTCATTGTGCTTCGATTTGTGCAGAGATATAGAGAATATTTGTGATTCGCGGTGTGTTCCGTCGACTCTTCATGTTCCGTCGATCAGGCATGCTCCAGCACTCAAAAGGACGGCTGCCGGCGACATGCCACTTGCTCGCAGCGATCTCAGACTGATTGACTTGTCGCGTTTGGAAAGCCTTTGCCCACTCGTGTCTCCCACGAGCGGATGGTGGTAGTACTCCGGGTTCGGTAGGCCGAGAAGGCCCTGGATGAGCCTGTGCACATGGGTGGACTCGAAGAGGTCGCTGCCTCTTGTGACCAAGGTGACGCCCTGGTCGGCGTCGTCGACGACGCTGCTGAGGTGGTAGCTGGTGCCGATGTCGCGTCGGGCGAGGATCGGGTCGCTGACCCGCACGACTTGCTGGACACCGCGCCGCCGGTCGTGCCAGGTGACCGAGCCCAGCAGATCGAGTGAACGCTTGATGTCGAGGCGCCAGGCGAACTCCTCACCCAGGGCTGCTCTCTTTGCTGCTTGCTCCGGATCAAGCTCCCGACAAGTTCCGGGATAGTGGGGGATCGGCCCGTGTGGTGCTGAGGCGATGCTCTGGTTGTGCTCGGCGATCTGCTTGCGCGAACAAAAGCAGCGGTAGACATGGCCTTCGTCGATGAGAATCTTCAGCGCTGCCTCGTAGGTGTCGAGTCGGGAGGACTGAAAAGCTACCGGCTCCTCCCAACGCAAGCCAAGCCAGGTCAGATCCTCAAATATTGCGTCCACATATTCGGCCCGCACCCGGTCGCGCTCGATGTCCTCGATCCTGAGCAGGAAGCGACCGCCCTCTCGGGCCTGGTCAGCGAAGACGGCCGAGAAGGCATGGCCGAGATGGAGAAGACCCGTCGGGCTGGGCGCGAAGCGGACCGTTTCCATCAGTCAATTGTGGTCTCGAAGTCCTCCGTGGAGGCTGGCTGCATCTCAGCAAGTAACTTAGACAAATACTGTATAGTTCTCCAGATAGGTTCGTTGGTCGTGGTGAGGTTATGAGAAGTGTGCTTAAGCTGAAGGCGGCGGTCTGGCTCGCCATCACTCTGTGCGGCGCCACGGTTGGCATGGCGCAGGACGTCAACGCGCGAGCTGCGGAAGATATCAAGGCTTTCTTCAGCAAATTTGAAGAAGCAGACAAGCTCTTTGACCAGAAGAAGTTTGCCGAGGCTGCCCCCGCGTTGGCGGCCTCCCACGAGCTCTATCTGCGGGCCGAACGGCGCGACTCAGAGATCGGTCGGCTAAACATGTCCATCGCGCCGGGCAAGTTTCTTGCGCTCCGCCACTATGGCTATGGCTTCGGTTCCAACGCGAGTCTGAACGAAGCTCCCACGGGCAACATCGAGGGGTCGGCAGCTGGACTCCATGCCGCCATGACGCACATGTGGCAGGACGCGGCCATATTGGGTGGTGCGGACAAGTTTCCCTTGGCTGGCGCATTCAGCGACCCGTCTCTCGTCGAGATGTCCGAGGAGAACCTGAACACCGTCGTCCGAACTCTGTACGGTCCCGTGTCCATCTTCAAGCTGCCGGTTCCTGACAACGAGTGGCGCGACGTGGTGCTCTGGTCGCGGCGAGCTCGGCTGATCATGGAGTTCGCGCTTCAAAAGTATCCGGAATGGAAGACCGGCACGCGCGAGTGGAGCCAGGACAACAACAAGCTCCAGCACACGGGCAACGAGGCGCTGGAGGATGTCAAGGCGAAGCTGGCCGAAGCTGAGACCGAGTACGCCAAGCTGGCATCTGACTTCAAGAAGGCCGCACCAAG
>JAFDWT010000067.1 GCA_018268335.1 Armatimonadota bacterium
GGCGCGGCTTGGGTCGGCGGGTTGCTCAGCCTTGCCCTAGTTTTCGCCCTGGGCGGTCCGGAGCGACAAGCCGGAACGGGCCGACTGTTGCTGGCTGGCGTCGTAGTCGGCACCATGCTGGGATCGATCACGGTCCTCATCCTCCTGTTGGGACACCGGGACACGAACCAGATCTTGCGGTGGATGATGGGTTCGACAAGCCCGATGTTCTGGGAGCGCGTCGTTTTGCTGGCGTTTTCCCTTGTGGCCGGGGCTCTGGTGTTGCTCCGCCAGGCGCGGGCTCTGAACACGGTCGCGATGACCGGGCGCCTGGCGTCGACGCTGGGCGTCGATGCTGACCGGTTGACTCGAATTGTGCTGTGGACTGGATCGGCCATGGTCGGAGTCTGCGTCGGGGCGGTGGGTTTGATCGGATTCGTCGGCCTCGCCGCCCCGCACATCGCCCGGACGCTCTTCGGGCCCGACTTGCGCAAGACGCTTCCTGCGTCCGCTCTTTTGGGCGGCACTCTCCTCTTGTTTGCCGATGTCATCGCGATCAGGCTGTTGCCAGGGGTCGAGATGCCGGTCGGGGCAGTCACCGCCGTGCTTGGCGCGCCTGTCTTGCTCTACCTGCTGCGGCAACGGGAGAACGCGATCTAGGAGCCGTAGGGGTTGCAGAGCGGGTCGCCGATGACGACGTCTTTCCACTTGAGCACCGGTGAGGCCATGTAGAAGCTCTCTGCCAAGTTGAAACCGGACACATAGCGGTCGAACAGGATGTCGGGCCGCGCGAGAGCAAAGGTATACGGCTCGCTGACATAGCCTTTTACACCCGTGACTCCTGACGCGATGAGGTCGGCGATCAGGCTTTGTCCGCCAGTCGTATGCTTGAAAGTCCGGCCACTGGTCGACACGAACGTCTCGCTGATCGCCCCGGGTAGGAACTTGACAGACTTGTAGACACTCTCGCTGAACTTACCGTCGTTGCTACCCCAGCTGACATAGCCCATTACGGCCCGCCCCGGGTTGCCGAACGCTGGTGCCTTGTCGACGACGGCCTCCTTGCCGGCCTTGCGGAGGATATTGGCGGCTGTCTCCATCGTGCCCTGCAGCTCGCCGTAGCCGCCGGTCTTCCTGTTTTCGGCCTCATCCAAATAGAACGGGCCGTCGACGGGCTTGGCGGCCACGGCGTGGTCGACCAGCGCCTTGGCGTCCTCGACCGTGTAGCCGTCCAAGCGGGTCACCAGATACATGTTGAACTTGGAGCTGTCAAAGTGCTCCTTCTTTTCGAAGTAGGGGCTGGTGCAGCGACGGATCTCTTCTTCGTTCAGCTTGCTGATCCCCCTGAGGTCGCGGTTCATGACCGCCAGCCAGGCGTCAGTCCCGGCTCCACCGTTGTCGCCCAGCCTGATCGGGATCCCCTTGGTCATGACGATGTAGTCGATCCTGGTCTTGCTGGCCCTGGCCGCTTTCTGGATCGGTTTGAGGATCGAGTAAGTGAACTCGTCCATGCTGACGTTCTCCGTCTGGCTGCAGTCGATGGTGACGACGTTGTCCTTCGGGATATTGCGCTTTTGGCGGTAGTAGGCGCCGATAGACCGGCTGTCCGAGCTAGCGGTGTTGATGACGACCAGGACGTGGGATGCGTCCGCTGTGGCGCTACTTGCGAAATATACGATCGGGGCGAGAAGGACGGCGGTCAGCATGGTCGTCTTATAATTGTCAACGCTACTTCATTCCAGGACGAGGGGCAAAAGACCGTCGTGTCGATTTTTTGTCGTCAAGACCGCTGACTGGGCAGGTACGAAGGAACCATGACCGACACGCAGAGCAGGGAGGAGTGGACTAGGGCGTACCTGGAGAACGACGCCACGTACGACGGCCTCTTCTTTGTTGCCGTCAAGACGACGAAGATCTTTTGCCGTCCGGTTTGCCCGGCGCGGAAGCCGTTTCCGAAGAACGTCGAGTTCTTCGAACACGCCAGGGACGCTTTGACGGCGGGTTACCGGCCGTGCAAGCGGTGCCGCCCGTTGGACATGGGTGTGAAGCCGCCAGAGTGGGTCCAGCCGGTGATCTCGATGGTGGAAGCCGAGCCGCAGACGCGCTGGCAGGCGCACCATCTAGTCGAGCGAGGCGTTGATCCGGCGCGGGTCCGGCGATACTTCAAGCGGCAATATGGCATGACGTTCGCGGCCTATTGTCGGGCACGGCGGCTGGGGACGGCGATGGACGCGCTGCGGCGTGGGCAGATGGCGCTGGAGGCAGGGATGGACAACGGATTTGAATCAAGCAGTGGGTTCCGGGCTGCCTTCGACCGCGTTTTTGGCGTGACGCCGAAGCGGGCCGGAGAACTCCGCACGGTGACGATGAAGTGGTTCGACTCGCCCCTTGGGCCGCTCGTGGGATGCGCGACGGACACTCACTTGGTCTTGCTGGAGTTCGCCGATCGGCGGATGCTGGAGACACAGTTGAAAACCCTCCAGTCGCGGCTCGGGTGCGTCGTCGTTCAGGGGACGACTGCCGTGCTGGAAGAGACCGGTCGGCAACTCGACGAGTACTTTGCCGGCCAGCGGAGGGACTTTGAATTACCGCTCGCTACGCCTGGGACGGAGTTCCAAGAGGAAGCCTGGCGGTATCTGCTGACCATTCCCTATGGAGAGACCCGCTCCTATGGCCAGATGGCCAAGGAGCTTGGCCGGCCCGACGCCCAAAGGGCAGTGGGGAAGGCCAACGGAGACAACCGGATCGCCATCATCGTGCCGTGCCACCGAGTGCTACGGTCGGACGGCACGCTCTGCGGCTACGGCGGCGGGCTTTGGCGGAAGAAGTGGTTGCTGGAACTTGAGTCCGGGCAGCGGTCGCTTGTTTAGTCACTTCCACTCGTAGATGAAGGCCATGTTGATATTGCGGCGGGCTGGTTGTGTGAGCCACGGATACTCCATTTCCATGAACCGGGCCAGCACCAGAAGAGCGTCGTCCATGGTCTGGTGCCGCCAATCGACAGGACACTGCAGGCAGCGGTCGTAAACCTCTTTGGCCCTGACGGCGACTTCGGCGCCGTAGGCGGCTTCGATCTCCTGTCGTGCCTCCAGCGAGAGATACGACCGGAGGAACCGCTCAAAAGCGGCGTTGACTTCTGCTTCGGGCATCCTAATCGGGGTCAGACTTTGGCGGTCGCAAAACTGCGGATCGACTCGACCACCCAGGCGACTTGGTCGTCGGCGAGGTTCTGGTGGATCGGCAGGCAAAGCACCTGGTCGGAAACCTCTTCCGTCACGGGGAGTGAGCCTTTGCCGTGGCCGAAGTGGGCGTAGGGTTCGTGGAGGTGAAGCGGCACCGGGTAGTAGATCGCCGAGTCGATCTCTCTTTCCTTCAGGTGGGCCATCAGCGCGTCGCGGTCGGGCGTGCGGACGCTGAACTGGTGCCAGGTGTGGTGATTGCCGGGGGAAGTGACGGGCAAGTGGATGGGCAAGCCAGCCAGTTCGTTCAAATAGGTCGCAGCGACGGCGGCACGGCGTGCGTTCCAGTCGTCGAGCCGAGCGAGCTTGGCGCAAAGGAAGGCGGCCTGTAGCTCGGGCATGCGGCTGGTGTAGCCGATCTCGTCGTAGTAGTACCGCTCACGGCCCATGCCGTGGATGCGCAGGCTGCGGCTCCGCCGGGCGACTTCGTCGTCGTTGGTGAGGATCAAGCCGCCGTCGCCAGCCGCGCCGAGGTTCTTGGTCACGTAGAAGCTGAGGGCGCTCGCCGAGCCCCAGGCGCCGGTGTAGGTGCCTTCGTGGTGGCTGAGCACCGCTTGGGCGCCGTCCTCGAAGACGAGCAGGCCGTGTTCTTTGGCGATAGCCTCGAACGCCTTCACATCCGCGAGTTGACCGTAGAGGTGGACCGGCAGGATCGCCTTTGTCTTCGGTGTGATCGCCTTGCGGACCGCCTCGGGGTCGAGGCAGAAGGTGGCAGCGTCGATGTCGGCGAAGACCGGGGTCGCGCCGATTTGCACGACGACCTCGACCGTGGCGACAAACGTGAAGGTCGGGACGATGACCTCGTCGCCAGGGCCGATGCCTGCTGCCTGCATCATGATGCGCAGGGCGTCGGTGCCGCTATTGACGGCGATACCGTGCTTGACCTTGTGGCGCTTGGCAAGGTCCTCCTCCAACTCCTTGTTGAAGCGCCCCAGGACATAGGCGCCGCTGGAGAGGATCTCAGCGAACGAGGCCTCGACAGTCGCTTGTACTTCGCTGTACTGCGTTTTCAGGTCGATGAACGGTACGCGCACGGTGGCCCAGTATAGGGCTGGCGGCGCTGCAGGTCCAGGGCCCGAAGGGACACAATGACGGGGTGCGCCCCTTGCCTTGGCCTGTCGTCCTCGCCTCCGCGTCGCCACGGCGGCAGGAACTGTTGCGGCGGCTGGTGCCCGAGTTTGATGTCGTGCCTGCGCACGTCGACGAAGACGCCTTGACCGTCGAGGATCCCTTTGTCACGGCCCAAAAGCTGGCCCGCGAGAAGGCTCTGGTGGTCGCGAGTTCTCGACCGGAGTCGCTGGTCGTCGCGGGCGATACGGTCGTCGCCCTGCAAAACGGCAATGGTTGGCGGCAATTGGCAAAGCCAATTGATGAGGCCGATGCCGTCGCTATGTTGAACCTGTTGGCGGGGCGGACTCATACCGTGGTGACTGGAGTCTGTCTCCGCTGGCCCGGTGGGTTGTCGGCATTCACCGAGGCGAGCCAGGTCACGTTTCGAGCTTTGAAGATGGGAGAGGCCGAGGCGTATGTGGCGACGGGGTCCCCGATGGACAAGGCCGGTGCCTACGGATTGCAGGACGGGTCGCAGAGCTTTGTTGAGAAAGTCGAGGGTTCAGTGACCAATGTCATCGGTTTGCCCATGGAGCGGCTTGAAGAGGCTTTCGTCAGCTTGACCGCCAAGAAGTAGGCCGACTAACCAAGGAAGAGAGAGCAGGGGACGATCTGCTCGGTGACGACTTGGACGGCTGAAAGGATATCTGGCACATCTTGTCCTGCCGTGTGGACTCGGAAGAGCGTTTGACCAGGTTCGACCTTGTCGCCGACGGCGACAAGGGTCTCGACACCGACAGAAGGATCAATCGTGTCGGTCTTCTTCTCCCTGCCTCCGCCCAAGTGGACCACCGCATGCCCGACCTGGCCGGCATCGACCCGCTTGACCCAGCCAGGCTCGCCTGGCCAGGAGACTTCGTGAACGTGAGGTGCGATGCACCAGTTTTCTGACTCAAAGACCGAGATGTCAGCTCCTTGGGCGGCAAACCACTCTTTGGCTTTCGCCAGGGCTGTGCCGCCAACCAAGGCTTGACGTACTTCAGCTTCGCTGGCAGGGCGGCCGACTTCGGCCAGAGTGGAAACGGCCAGGTGCACACAAAGCTCGGTGAACCGGCCCTGTTCACGTCCGGCCAGGACTGCCAGGGCCTCCCTGACCTCGAGAGCATTACCCGCGCACCGGCCGAGAGGCTGATCCATGTCGGTGACGTGGGTAGCAACACGCAGACCGGCCCGGCGGCCCACTTCGGTCAGCCAGTGGGCCAGTTCTTTAGCGGACGACAAATCCCTCATAAAGGCACCTGAGCCGCACTTGACGTCGATCACGACCGTCTCAGCGCCGCCAGCGATCTTTTTGCTCAGGATACTGCTGGTGATGAGAGGGATCGAGCCGACGGTGGCGGTGACGTCGCGGAGGGCATACAGCTTGCCGTCGGCAGGGGCGAGCCGGGGTGTCTGCCCGGTGAGGGCCAGGCCAATGCGGCTGGCTTGGGCGACCATCTCGGCGGGAGTCAGGTCGATCCGAAACCCAGGGACAGACTCCAGCTTGTCGATGGTGCCGCCGGTGATCCCAAGGCCCCGGCCGCTCATCTTGACCATTGTCAGCCCAAAGCTGGCGAGGAGAGGAAGGAGGACGAGTGTGGTCTTGTCACCGACGCCGCCGGTGGAGTGCTTGTCCAGCCACGGCTTGGGGAGGCCAGTGAGGTCGAGTCTCTTCCCCGAAGCGGCCATGGCCAGGGTCAGATCGGCTGTCTCATCCAGGGTAAGGGGCCGTAGGTAAGCAGCCATCAGCCAGGCGGCGAGTTGGTCGTCGGTCCAGGTGCCGTGGGCGGCGGCTTCTGCGACGGCCCGGAGTTCGGCCGCGGACTGGACCAAACCGTCCCGGCGGTGGGAGATGACCGTGACGGCGTCCATGGCCACCATTTTACGCGGGGCTACAATCCCGCCGATGGAGACGATCCGCAGCAAGACCGGGGCACGGCAGTTGCAGAAGGACGCCCGCCGCCAATTTCCGCCTCGGGTCGAGCTCGCCTTTTATCTCCAGGACTGGGACGACGCCTACAACGTCGGAGGCATGTTCCGTGTCGCGGACGCTTGTGGGGCGGCGGAAATGGTGATGTCCGGCAAGACGCCGGCCCCGCCCGACCCGATGATCGGCGTGACGTCGCTGGGGCACCACCGAAGGGTGCCGTTCCGCCACTTTCCCCGGCACGACGACGCTTGCGCCGCGCTGATCGCCGAAGGCTGGTCGCTCGTCGCCGTCGAGATCGCCGAAGGGGCCGAGCCGTACCAGGAGTTCACTTTTCCTGAGCGCACTTGCCTGGTGCTGGGTAACGAGGAAAAGGGCGTCTATGGCAATGTGCTCAAGAAGTGCGTCGGAGCGGTCTACGTGCCCATGTACGGCAAGGGGCGCTCGATGAACGTCCATGTGACGGCGGCAGTGGTCGCCTACAGGGCGTTGCTGGGCTAGAGCTTGCTGAAGTGTTTGTCGATGGCCTTGGCGGCATCGCGGGCTCCTTTCTTGAGGTCGAGCCCGTTCTTCAGCACGCCGTCCATGAGCTTCATCCCTTCCGTCTCGACGAAGTCATAGCCACGGACGGAGGCTCCCCAAGGTGGTCGGGCGGAGTTGACGATCTGGAGAAACGCGCGTTCGCGGTCGTCGGTCGCGTATTCGGCGGCGACGTCTTTACGGCCACAGACGGCGATTCGGGAGGCCTGGATCTTGCGCTGGGCCTCGGCGCTGGTCATCCACTTGATCAGTTCCCAAGCCAATTCTGGTTCTTTAGCGTCACGCGTGATGCCAACACTCGCCTCGTACATCACAGTTTGGCTTCGGCCGCCTGGCGACCGTGGCATTGGCAGTACTGCAATGTCCTCTAGCTTGAGGTCTTTGGCCTCGGCGTAAGTGGTCAGCGACCAGTGGCCGCTGACTTCCATGGCGCACTGGCCGCCAGAAAAGGGGTCGATGCCGGAGGCGGCGGCTTGTGACAGCGCAGGCGCAGAGCGGTCGACCATGACCATGTCGGCCAGCATCTGCAGAGCTCGAATCGAACCCTCAGCATCGAAGTGGCCTTCTGCCCGCCTGCCATCCGGAGAAAGCACGTCAGAGTTGAAATTCCAGAACCACATGACCCATGTGTACATGTAGGTTGTGAATTTGAAGCCGTATTTCCCGTTCTTGGTCAAGGCTTTGGCGGTAGCGCGGAAGTCATCGACAGTCCAATCGGGGCTCGGCAACGGGACGCCTGCCTCTCGGAACAGCCGCTTGTTGACGAAAACGACCATGGGCGTGAAGTCGAGCGGTATGGTGAAGAGCTTGTCCCCCCGTCGGCCGATGTTCAAGACGTTGGGGAAGTAGGCGTCGAGTTTGACCTCGTTGTCCTTGGTTGTGAGAGCGGTTAGGTCGCGCAACAGACCGTTGTCGAGAAAGACAGCGGCACTGGAAGCATCGACCGTCATGACATCGGGAGCCGATTTTGCCACGAAGCCGAGCAGCATCTTGTTGACGTAGTCCTGTGAGCCGGGTGTGCCTTCGACCTGGACCTCGACGCCGGGATGTCGGCGCTCGAACTCTTCGAACACTTCACGGTAGGCCCTGCTGACAGCGCCGTCGTCCCCCGCGCCGCCCCAGTTGGCAAACCGGACCACGCGGTGTTTGGGCCCCGCAGCGCAACCTGAGAGGAGGCACGCCGCAGCCAAGAGGAGAAGTGGTGTCTTCAAGCCTTTGTCTTGGCACCTACGATACCGTCGTAGACATGGCTGCAGGCGATCTTGGCGGCTCGGCGGATGGAGCCTTGGACCAGTGGACGCAGCAAAAAGGCGACGTACTGGTTGCCCTTGATCGCCGTGGCGGCGATCCAGCGTTCTTCGTTGATGGCCTGGGCAGAACTTAGAATCCATCCGTGCCGGTCGAAGGTGATGTCATTGAGATCGTAGTTGACACCTCGCCGGTAGAGAAAGCCTCGAAGAAATGTGCTGTTGTCCACACGGGAGCTGCCGACCACATCTCCAACTTCGTTCAGTCCAAGCGGGTCGCTGACTAAGAATTTGGACAGTCCGACACGGATCTGGCCCGCGTTGGTGATCAAAAACCCTCCCTCCTCAATGATCGAGTCTTTGACGTTGACGCCGCCCGTCCTCTTGGAATAGGTCACCCAACCTCTGTCATTGAGCCGATAGACCCTCACATCCATTGTCTGTCTCTCCAGAACTCGCATGCCATTCGGGTTTTCTGGAATGTTCCAAGGATAAGAAATGTCGTCGGGGCATCCCACAGATTTCCAACTGTCGTAGTTCATACGGTCTGGGAAAGTCCGTGATAATTCGTCGATCTTTTAGTGACCTTTCCACCCCGGCGATTGGCGAAGACCACTTGCTGTCCAATATCAGGCGGATACGCCCAGGCTCCTCCTTTGTCAATGCCGCCGAAGACAGTCATGCCGTTGACTGGCACGGTATCAAATTTCGGCACCGTGGCGGTCGCCGTCGTCACTGGGCCCGGAATCCCACCGTTCTGTCGCTTTCCGGCGATGGTCACCGGTCTGTCCACTGTCCCCGAAGGGACGACCACATAGGTGGAATAGGGGATCGATACAACGGCGCTCAGGCCGCCATTGTGGTCATACGGTCGCATCCAGTCGATGTAGTCAACGGTGAGCGGCGACATATACGCCTCACCGTCTCGAAAGTACCCAGGGTGCCATCGTTTGATGCCGTTGTCGAATAGAGGTACTAGTGCGCCGAGAGTCCCGTCGTCGTCGATCTGTTGGACCAAAACGAAGTCGGCGACTCCCTTGATCGGCCTGGATTCGTCGGCTTGCCACATCCAAGCGCGCGAGCTTCCCACGCCGCCAGTCTGGGTCATCCTGGTACCGCCAGCCATGGCTACGGCGACGTTCTTGTTGTTGACATCGACGCAGTGCGAGAAGCCCTTTTCCAGTCGAGGCCGGACGATCTCGACCATCTCGTATTCGATGTTGTCGACCTGGAGGGCAGGCATGGCCAATAGGCAGGCTGCGAAAGCGGCCAGCATTGATTGATCCTGACTCCAGTATACGAACTGAGGCGGCTATTTGGTGAGTGCTGCCAGCAGGTCGCCGACCGACTTGTCGCGGAGAAGCGGGTGCCGCAGAGGAATCGATGTGTCGAGCGTGTAGACGTTCCGCCTGCCAGACTTCTGGCGGCTCAGCACATGCGCCTCCTCGAGGTCAGCCACGATGCGCTGGACCGCCCTCTCCGTGATGCCGATCTTCTCGGCGACATCGCGCAGTCGCATTCCCGAGTCTTGCGCTAAGCAGACGAGTACAGCGGTGTGGTTGGTGACGAAAGACCACGTTGCGCCAGGGCTTTGCTGACTCATCGGTCACTCCGCGCATAGCTGGCGTCGAGGATGGTGGATGGCATCGCCTGAAAGCGATGCGGAGGTCGAAGTTCGTAAATGGAAGCCCACATGATTGCAATCGTCTGACTTCTCCCCGTGGTGGCGAGTTCGCCGGCCCTGCTGGCGCTAGTCACCAAATAAAAGAGGCGTCTACAGGGCCGGAAGATGTAACGTTATGACGAAATCTGTTTCCTCATGTCAAGATTTGGCAAAGAAAGTAGTACTTGCGCGAGCAACTTTCTTTGTGGAGCGAAGGGTGATGACCTCCAAAAGGTGGCGTGAGTCAACAACCAGAAGTCAACTCATGAACTTTTTCTCGTGATGGTATTGTTCTAACAACATTTCGCAAACTTGGATGAACCTATTTCTTTGGCATGGCTGGACTTCCACAGTGACTGCAGGTGCCGAGTTCGAAAAGCCAACCCTTGCGGCGTTCTGTTTGCCTCCGGGTCGCTGAGACGAGCCTGAATGCTGCAAAACCACGGGGCAGAGTCCGAGTTTCCCAGCTGAGGTCTCTGCGGCGAATTGGCCAGAATAGGAGGTAGTTGCTTGGGTTCTCTCGGCAGGCGCCCCACCGGATCGACCGATCTGTCCGGCGTCGCCAGTGAACACTTTTTGAACAGTGTCACTTTCCCGAGCATATTTACGTCTGTCGAGCAAGGGAAATCCGTCATGGCCGTGGAAAAAATCGAGATGGTGTCAGATGACGTCGAAGACCTTTCCCGGGCGTTCAGGGCCCTGGGGGATGCGACGCGCTTGGGCATCGTCACGTTTCTTTGCCAAGCAGACAAGCAAGGCCAAGGGGCCACGGTCGGCGAGGTCAGCAAGGCGGTCACCGGTGTCAGCAAGGCGAACCCGAGGATCAGTTTCCACTTGAAAGAGCTTCGCACCGCTGGGCTGATCACGGTCGAAAAGCAAGGCAAGTTCATCATTTGCAGGCCAGATTGGGGTCGGCTCGCCACCTTGGGCACCTTCCTTACGGCAATTACGGCGCTCAGCGAAGCCATTGCCGTCTAAGGCGGGCCAAGGGCCCGAAAGTGGAGCTTGGTATGCTGGCACACCACTATGTCCAGCGCAGTTTCCATGTCGCCCAATGGCCTTGTCGTCCCCGACGATCCGATCATCCCGTTCATCGAGGGTGACGGCACTGGCCCCGACATCTGGGCGGCGTCTGTCCGCGTCTTCGACGCTGCCGTCGAGAAAGCCTATGGCGGCAAGCGCAAGGTCACATGGCACGAGGTGCTGGCGGGCGAAAAGGCGTTCAACCAGACCGGCGAATGGCTGCCTCAGGCGACCCTTGACGATTTCAATTCCCACCTGATCGGCATTAAGGGGCCGTTGACCACACCGGTCGGTGGTGGCATTCGGTCGCTGAACGTGGCTCTCAGACAGATTTTGGACCTCTACGTCTGCCTGCGGCCCGTGCGGTGGTTCACAGGCGTCCCGTCGCCGGTCAAGGATCCCGGCGCGGTGGACATGGTCATCTTCCGCGAGAACACGGAGGACATCTACGCCGGCATCGAGTTTGCCGCCGGCACCCCGGAGGCTAAGGAAGTTCTGGACTTCATGCAGGCCAAGTTCCCGAAGATGTTCGACAAGGTGCGGTTTGGCACCTTGGAGAAGCAGGCTGAGTTCATCAAGGCCAGCGGGCAGACCGGATCGCCGGAGCTGATGGTCGGCATTGGCATCAAACCGGTCAGCCAAGAGGGCTCGCAGCGGCTGATCTATTCCGCGATCAAGTACGCCATCGACAACGGTCGCAAGAGCGTCACGCTCGTCCACAAGGGGAACATCATGAAGTTCACCGAAGGCGCGTTCCGGGACTGGGGTTACGACCTCGCCAAGGGTGCTTTCGGTGCCGTGGAGATCGACGGCGGGCCGTGGTGCCAGATCCCCGAGGGCAAGCCGGGCGCGGGCATCATCATCAAGGACGCCATCGCCGACATCACGCTCCAGCAGGTGCTGACGAGGCCGAAGGACTTTGACGTCATCGCCACCTTGAATCTGAACGGCGACTACCTGAGCGACGCTCTGGCGGCGCAGGTCGGCGGTATTGGCATCGCCCCGGGCGCGAACATCAACTATGTGACCGGCCACGCGATCTTCGAGGCCACCCACGGCACCGCGCCGAAGTACGCGGGCCTGGACAAGGTCAACCCGAGTTCGGTGATCCTGAGCGGCGAGATGATGTTCCGCTACCTGGGCTGGACCGAAGTGGCCGACCTGATCCTGAAGGGCATGGACGGCGCGATCGGGTCGAAGAAGGTGACCTACGACTTCGCCCGCCTGATGGACGGCGCGACGGAGATCAGCTGCAGCGGCTTCGGCGACAACATCATCGCGCACATGGGGTGACGGTTTCATAGTAGGACATATAGGACTTAAAAGGCCTATATGTCCTTTCTGACAAATGCTGGCTAGAACTTGAAGGTCGCTGTCAGCGACAGCGTCCGGCCTGATTGGAACCGGGTGCCGCTGAAGGCGGATTGGAAGTTGATCACGTCGCGGCGGTCGAAGATGTTGTCCATGTCCAGGCTGAGGCCGCCTTTGCCCTTGAACAGCCGGTCGCCGGTCGTCAGGTGCAGGTCGACCGAAGTTCGCGGGGTACGACTGGTGGACGGTGGGATGGCAGACGACGCCAGGCCGCTGCCGTGTTGCAGGGTGATCGCGGCCGAGAAGCCTGACTTCCAGGTGTAAGCCAAACCAAAGCCAACGGTCTGACGCTGGTCGTGGTCGTTGTAGTCGTCCACTTCTTCGCCCGTGTTATCGAGCCCGTTCGGTTTGGCGGCGCTGAGGGTGTAGTTGAAGTAGCCGTCCCAGCCGACGCCGCCCTTAGCAGTGATGTCGTAGCTGAACTCGAGCCCATGGACGCCGCCGCGCTGCAGGTTGACGCCACTGTAGAGGCCGATCTCGCTGCCGGGCACCAGAAGGCCGACGTCGATCTGGTTGCGGATGTCCTTCATGTAGTAGGCGAGCTTGACGGACTGGTAGGGAGTGATCTGCTTCTCGATGGAAAGGTCGTACTGGTCCACGATTGGCGGCTGGAGCGGCTCTCCGAGGATCGCGCCCTGGGCGAGGGGCGGCGTGTTGAAGAGCTTGTCGTAACTTGCGCGGACGGTGGTGGACTTGTCCACCGCATAGCTCAAGTTGAGCCGAGGCGAGACCAACGACTTGTCGACAGCGGCTTGGCCGAGGTTTTGTGTCTGGCGGAAGTTGTCAAAGCGGAGTCCGTAGTTGACGGTGAACTTCTTGCCCATGCGCCAGGTGTCCTGAAGAAAGAACCCTGCGTAGTGCCCGTCACGCTGGACGTGGAGGGTCGGCGTGCTGCCCAAGGTCGGCACGTAGACCGGGTTGCCATAGACGTCGGTCTCGCCGTTGGTCGCTCCGACAGGAACGAGTTCGGGCGCTAGGGCAGCAAGGCCGTCGAGCGCTAACTGGCTAGCCGCTTCGATGCGGTAGCTCTCATCGCCGCTCTGCTTGTCGTAGATGAACCCTGCCTTGAGCGAATGTGCCCCCGTGCGAGTCGAGTACGTACCGTTGACCTGGACGTGATGGACGTTGCGGCTGGCGGTGGGGTTGTATTCGATGCTGCTGTCGACCGGCAAGTTCAGGACATCGACAAAAGGATTGTTGTTGAAGACGTCCTGCCCCGAGTGGAGGAAGACCAACCCGAACAACCCAGTGCTTTTCTCGTCGAACGTGTGCCGCCAGGTGAAGGTGGCGAACTCGTTCGACTCCTTTTGGTTGATGTCCATTCCTGCCGCGTCTTGGTTGGCGAGAGGCATGGTCGCGCTGCCGAGGGTTCCGTCTGGCGATATGCCTGGGATCGAGCCGTCGTGGTTTCGTAGGCCCTGGAAGCCGAACCCCTGGCCAGCTTGGGCAAAGCTGTCGGGCAAGCCCGTCCGGTTGCCGATCTGGCTCCGGCTCGGGTTGGTGCTGAGCGTCAGGGCCAGCCGGTCGCGTGCCGAAGCCTGGTAGGTGAACTTGCCGTAGGCGTTCTCGTCCTCGCCGTGGTTGTGGGCGGCCTGGCGGTCGGGTTGCTGCGGTTCGCTGACTCTGTCGGTTTTGTTCGAAGCCAGGTTGAGGACGTAACCGAACTTCGATCCGACGGGGCTCATCGCCGTGAGCTGTGCGTTACGGGTGTTAAATCCGCCGTAGGTGAGGTCCAGGTCGGCACCGAACTTCTTGGCGCGGGGCAGAGTGGTGATGTCGAGGATCGCCGCGGTCTGGATGCCGAACTCGGGGGCAAAGCCGCCGAGGACAACGTCGACGCTCTCAATGGTCGAACTGACGACGATTGCGCCCTGGCGGCCGCTCAGGGTATCGGGAAGCGGGACGCCGTCCACGACGTAGGTGATCTCTGTGTGCTCGCCGCGGACGTGCTGCTGGCCGGACGAGTCTTCAGTGACGCCCGCGCTCGTTTTGGTCACGTTCTTGACGTCGCCACCGCCGCCGCCAAACTTATTGATTTCTTCTTGGGTGCGCTTGGTGCCGGTCCCGGTGTCGCTCGTCGCCCGCTTCAGTCGCGGGACGTTGACCGTGATGTAGACGTCGCGCACCGGCGGCTCCTGTCCGGGGTCTTGGACACGCACCAGGTAGGTCGTGCTGTAGTCCGGCATGTGGCCGAGCAGCGCCTTTTGGAGAGCAGCGTAAGCAGCGAGGGAAGCGGGGTCGAGGGGCATGGCGGTCAGTCGACTTTGAAGTGGACGTGCAGGCGGACGCGGCCGGAGATTGGGGCGCCATCGCTGGTCGCGGGCTTGAACTTCCACCGCTTGGCGGCGCGGAGGGCGATGGCGTCGAGCTCGTCGACCCCGCTTGAGGTGAGGACGCTGACCTTGCCGGCAGTGCCATCAGCCTGGACGTCGATCATGACGACTGTCGTCTTGTCGATGGCCTCGGCGCGGAGGTCGTCGGGGATTTCGAGTCGGGGTTGTTCGACGGGTTCGGGTGCGACAAGGATCGGGGCGTGTTTGGCTGGCTCGGCCTTCGGCACCTCCTTGGGTTTCTCTTCTGGCTTGGGCTTGGTCGGCTCGGTTTTGGGCTCTTCCTTGGGTTTGGCTTCTGTGTTCTTGGCGGGTTCGGTCTTGCTCGGCTCGGTTTTCGCTTCGGGCTTGCTGTTCTCCGTCGGCACCGAGCCGACCTTGCCGCTGCCCTCGGTGCTGACGGTCGGGTCACCCTCGCCGCCCGCCCCGGCGGGCGCACTGGAGGCCACGACTTTCGGCAGGTTGAGGTTGCTCTTGGCACCCTTGTTCGCCTGTCCGCCCGGCTTCTTCGCGGTAGACGCCGCCTTCTTCTGTTCGGCCTTCGGGGCGACCGGTTTCTCTCTTTCCGGCGGCAGTGCTTCGACGTTGACGACCCGTGAAACAAGCTGCTGCTTCACTTTCTCAAAGACGCCGAACTTGGCGAGCACGGGAATGGCGATGACGTGGGCGACGACGGAGACGAGCAGGATGCGCTTGAGGAGCGGGTTCTGTTGGCGTCGTCGGCTCATCGTCTACTTCTCTGTGGCAAAGGTGAAGCGGGTGATGCCGGCTTTGCCCGCCTCGCTGATGGCGGCGACGACCATACCGTAGTTGGCGTTCTTGTCGGCGTTGATGATCACCAAGTTGTCGGGCCCGGCGTGGATGGCGGTCAGGCCGTCGGCGAGCTTGGCCAAGGTGGTTTTGGCCGTGTTGAGGAAGACGTCGCCGGCAGGAGTAATCGTGATGGTGATGTTCTGGCTGCTGTGCTCGCTGGACGCGCTGGCCTTGGGCAAGTTGACTGGCAGGCCACTCTGCACGACCATGGCGAGCGATGCGACCATGAAGAAGAACAGGAGGAACATCATGACGTCGATCATCGGGATGACGATGATTTCCGGCTCCTCGACCGACTTGCGCCCCCCGACCTTGACCCGCCTGCGAAGCACTTAGTCGATCCTTCCCGTGAGGTAGTTCACGAGTTCTCCGCCATAGAATTCGATGTCCTCGACGATCTTCTTGGATTGGTTGGCGAAATAGTTGAAGAGCACGAAGCCGACGACCGCCAAGCTGATGCCGGACGCGGTCGAGACGAGCGCCTCGGAGATGCCGCCGAGAACCTGCGTCGGGTTGCTGAGTCCCGTCTGGGAGGCTGCCCGGAACGAGGTGATCATGCCGGCGATCGTGCCCAGCAGCCCCAGTAGGGGTGCAATGTTGACGATTGTCTTGATGATCGGCATGTTGGCTTCGAGGGCCGGCAACTCGTTCGCGGCCTCCTGCTCGATCGCCATCTCGATCGCGTCGGCATCCCGATGGGCGTTCTTGAGACCGCGGGCAAATACGCGGCCTATGGCGCCCCCGTACTCAAGGCACATCTTTCGCGCCTCCTCGGGATCTCCGCCCAATCGGTAGCGCTTCTTCACCTCGTCGAGAAGCTCGTCTCCATCGGAATTGGCCTTCCGCAAGACGATCAGCCGTTCCAAACCGATCGCGACCAACACGATCGAGCAGAGGATGAGCGGGTACATCATCACCCCGCCGTTCTTGATAAAAGTCAGTACCTGATCCACTCGCCGTTCACCCCATGAGCAAAACTGCTCTCTATATACCTCTAGGGGGTAGGAGTAGTTCCCGGTTTTTTTGACGCAGCGAACCAAATGGCGCAAAAAGGCAATTGAGCTATTTCTTTGCCGAGCGAGCGCCCAGCGCCATCTCGAGCACTTCGATGTTCTTCTCTGCGAGCTTCATCAATTCCGCGCGCTGGAATTCGAGAACACGGACGTTCTTTTCCCGGTCCTGCTGGAATTTCATGAACTGATCGAAGACACGCTGGGCGTTCACGTTCTCCATGACCGGAGCCTCGTGAAGCTGGAGGAGTTTGGCGAAGGCGGTTACCTTGGGATCGTAACTCAGCATGAACGGCGGGACGCCCACGGTCGTGGCGAGAATGCCGGCATGGAGCCGCATGGCAAGCAGGCTGTCCATCCGCATCATCCGCTGCTGCACGTCCATCGGTGTTTGGAGCCGTGTGAGATCGGGCATCTTGCCACCGTGCTGCTTGGCGATCTCGCGTATGAGGGGACCATCCTCGTTCCGGTCCATCTCCATGAAGACCGGCATCATATTGCCCTTGTACAGTAGGCGGGCGAGCTCACCGAAGAGCAGAACGACGTCGTTCTTCTTGCCAAAGGGGCGCGGCGCCAAGCCCACGGTCCTCATGCTGCCGACTCCGAACGAGTTCGGCTCAGAACGGGCGAGAGGAGGCGGAATCAAGAATGCCAGGTCCGCGGTCAACTCGATACGAGTCTTAACCCCAAGTTTTCGCAACAGGGCGACCGACGCAGGATCACGCACGGCGATGATATCCGCCCGGTTAAAAGCCTGGGTCGAAACCGTGCGCCCGACCAGATTGTTCAGGGGGCCCACGCCTTGGCTCAGCAAGATCACCTTCTTGCCGAGGTCCTTGGCCTTCTTGATGAGCCCGCCATAATACATTGGGCTGCCAATGCTCGAAACATCCTGGAAGATGCTGCCGCCGGCGAAGACGAGGGCATCGCATTTCTGGATCGCGTCCGCACAGAGCTTTTGATCCCGCCGGGGAACAGAGGGCACTTTGTAGTTGCGGTAGGTCTCTTCGGGGGCGCCGCTCAGCAGGGTGACCTGATGGGGCAGGTCCTTGATGCCCTCGAGAAATCCCAAAAGAATGGCGTCGTCGCCGAGATTGCCGCAACCGAAGTATCCGGCGATCAAAAGGTTAGCCAAGCTGCTCTCCGTAGTTCTTCAGTAGCTTCGAGACGACGGCCCAAAGAACCCAGCCCAAGATACCACCGGCGACCCAACCAACTCCAATTCTTGCGAACGCGAGCATGATCGGCGAATGGAGGTGGCAGAGGGTATTGACCACATCGGTCTGCCCCACCGCGCCCAGCATCAGCGCGAGGGCCGTCCAGCCGGCGATCGGGTTTCGAGCCGAGACGTGCGTCGTCTCGGTGACCTCGGCTTCGTGCGCAGTCCAATGCACTTCCATACCGGGCTCCTCGGTCGCCCGCTTTCTCCGATCTCGATCCCAGGCAAGGAGGCAAAGACCCACGACGAGGAAAGGATGCCCAAACATGAACTCCTTTGTGCGGGGCCTCACGAACAGGATCTTATCGAGCACGTCGCGCATCTTCAGCTCGGTGCCGCTGACACCGGCCGGATTGTCGTTACCTGTTCGGCTGATCATGAAGCCGAGCACAGCCAGGATGACGAGGCCGAGCAGCGCCTGCCGGTAGGTGATTGGATCTCGAAGCACTTCGCGGATGTCGCCCAGCCGGTTCATGTAATGGATGCCGATGGCGACAATCGGGAGGAAGACCGCCACCTTGACTCCCTGGAACTGCTGAGCCTGGATGAAGTACGGGAGGCCGTTGAGCAACCCCGCAACGCACATCCCGCCGATCATGCTGATCACCGTGACCACCAGGTAGGACACGGGGACGGGCGTCCGCGGATTGTCGTCGAGCCAGAAGAAGCCGAGCATGGGAAACGCCAGTGCGCCGAGGAAGGCCATTGGCATACGAAAATGGGGGCTCCAGCACGCGACGCCGCACAGAACGATCAGGCCGAGCAATGCCCAGCGCCAGCTTGCCAATGCAATGAAGCGCGCCAGCCCGTACCAAACCGGGCCGATCATGGCCAGACCCAGCAGAAGGAAGACGAGGCGCGGGGTCTCGGGCTCGGCGAAAGGCTTCGCCGCCCCAACTGAGTTGCCATCGGCGCGAATGCCCTTGCCCACGTCGACGATGAATTGACGAAATTCGTCGAGCGGCTTCTCGGCTGAATTGCTGACCGGGCGCAACAGCAGGATTCGTTGGTTGCGCTCGCGCGATGCCTTCGCATAGCGGTCGACGGCAGCCGCGTATGGCAGCTTGTCCAGTTCTGCGGATTGCGCGGAGTGCAGCCGGATCACACGCTCGGGAATATCGTCGACGACGTTCGCATCGCCGCCGATCTTGGCGAACTCGGGCGTGCAGTAATAGAGGTCGTTCCCAACCAGTTCGTCCTCCATGTGCTTCAGGCCGTCGCGGCGGCCGAGGACCTGTTCGCCCTGAGGCAGGAAGGCGTAGGCGCCATCCACCTTGGCTTGCGTCAGGACCGAAGTGACGTAGGTTTCGGTGGCGCCAACCGGGTTACCGAAGCGCCCGATGATCCGGAGGTCGGCGGCGTTCGCCTCGGCAAGTTCATCAGCCGCGAGGCCGATGCTCGTTTGTCGCAGCGCGAAGACATTTGGAAGATCGCCGCTTAGGGTCAATGAGTAGGGCGCGGCAGCACCGGTTTCGGGGGCCAGCTTGACGAGCGGGAAGCGCTGACGGATCGCCTTCGCGAGCTTGCGCCGCAGACTGGACGAAAGTGGCGATCGATCGGGAAACGTGAACGCGACGCTCTCCGACGTGGCGGTCATGTTAGCCTGGTGGCTGTTCAGGAGGTCGGCGACCGTGAGTTCGGAGAGGACGACCGAGCCGAGCCCGCTCTGCTTCAGCGACGCGAGAGCCCGGTTGAGCGGAACGCCTTGGCTGGAAGCCAAGTTCTCCACCGTCTCCATTTCGACCGTGATCTCGGTGGCTCGGTTTCTCGCTTCGACGCGAATGCGGTAGTAGATGGATCCTGCGGCTAGCAGGGCGCAGGCAGCCGCCAAGGGCAGCAGCCAATTCGGAAGTCGGGTTTCATTCATCGTCGTCAAAGAGATCTTCCTCAAACTCCGCCTCGCGGCCTTTAAGGATCGTCGTGCGGCCTCCCATGATCAGGACGGTGACCATCCCCGCCAGGAAGCCGCCCGCATGCGCCCAGTTGGCCACCCCCTGCTGCGGTACGAGGATCTGCCAAAGGAACCAGAGACCAAGGAGGATCCAAGCGGGCAGAAC
>JAFDWT010000068.1 GCA_018268335.1 Armatimonadota bacterium
CGGCACCCGCATGACGAGGACGTTGTGCTGGGTGTGGACGACCTGGTGGAACGACACGCTGCCCAGCAAAGCGCGCTCCATAAAGCCGTGCCCGGCTGCACCCACGACTAGCAGGTCGCCAGGCAACAAGACAGAGTCGAGCGCCTTTGCCGGTTCTTGGTCGCTGAGAACTGTGGAAACCTTGGCCCCCAAAGGGCTGAAGCTGTTCGCGAACGCTTCCAGTTCTTCGATCTCACCAGGGACGCCTTCGACGTCGGAGTGGACGACGACAACTTCCTTCACTCCGCTCGGATTCCACGACAGGAACTTGCGCAGGCAAGCCTTGTTGTAGACCGACAGGTCGGTCGCCCAGACGAGGCGGGCACCGGACTTCGGGGCAGACTTGCCGAACAACACGCTGCACGGGCAGTAGATCGCCAGCGACCGGGTGGTGCTGCCAAGAAAGATCGAGGCGAGGAAGCTCTTTTGCTCCGAGCCGACGACGACCAGGTCGGCATCGTTTTCATCCGCATACCTGGCGAGTTCGATACCCGGATCGCCCATCAGGACGACCTTGTCGGAAACCGCAAACGACTTGGCCAGCTTGGCGGCCTCCTCGTCAACATGGCTCTCGGCGTCTTTCACTAAGGAGTCGGTGAGGTCATAGACCGGATGCCCCGGCGTCAGGCCCGGCACACCCTCGGAGACCACCGGTTCGATGACGCGGACCACCACTGTTTCACAAGTCGAGGGGGCCAGACCGGCCAACAACGCGGCTCCTCTTTCGAAAAGGCCGCGGTAATCGATTCCAACGACGCATTTCATGGTGGCACCAGCTTACATTGATGCCGAAATGGGATATGGGGCGAACCTTCACCATTGAGGTCCGCGTCGTACTTTATGTATACTCAGCGGGAGGCCTTCGTGCCTTGCTGGAGTCGGGGTGAATTCATGAAGCCAAGCATTTGTCGTTTTCTCACATTGGTGGGGGTGGCATCCGTTGCCGCTGCCACCATCGCACAATCTGGAGGTAAAGGCACTCTCAAAACGTCCACAGACCCGGTCTTAGAGGCGTTGGCTGAGAGGACACTTCTTGTCGGCCTCAAGAAATTCGAGTCCGCACCAGCTTTACGCAATGCCCTTCCCTCCGACGCGGCGGTCGTCCAGGAGATCCCAGCCCTCAAAATTGAAGTCGTCCGACTGCCGTCGAAAGCTTCGGCGGACGCCCTGCTAACTAATTTGAAGAAGCTGGACATTGTCCGGTACGTGGGAAAAGACGGCGTCCAGAAAGCTCAGGCGTTTCCCAATGACCCGATGTATCCGCGTCAGTTTTCGCATGCGAGAACTGGTGCCAACCTTGGGTGGGGCCTGACGATCGGCAGTCCAAACGTGACAGTGGCGGTCGTCGACACGGGACTGGATCTTGCCCATGAAGAGTTTGCCGGTCGCATCGTCAACCCCATGAGCTTCGTTCCTGGTGAGTCCGTCGACGACGTTTTCGGACACGGCACGCACTGTGCAGGTATTGCTTCGGCTTCGGGCAACAACGGCATCGGCGTTGCTGGCGTGTCTTGGAACAGCATGATCATGCCAGTCAAGGGCTTGAACAATTCTGGATCTGGTCTGGACTCTTGGCTCCTTGGTGCGCTGGCCGCAGCCACTGACGCCGGTGCCAACGTGATTTCCTATAGCGTCGGTGGCTACCGTTTCCAGGCGAACGTTCCGCAGCCCTGGATCGACATCGTTGACTATATGCACGCGAACAATGTCGTGTTTGTTGCCGCTTCTGCGAACTCAGGCGTGAACCTGGACACGTTGTTCAGCGACTTCGGAGCCATAGAAGTTCCGTGTTCGTACCCGCCGACGTTTGCTGTCGGTGCGTCCAATTCCAAGAACCAACTGTCCGGATTCAGCAATTACGGCAAAACTCTTGTTGAGATTGTTGCTCCTGGTGAGAGCATTTTGTCCACATTGCCTGGCGGCTATGGCTACGAGTCCGGCACATCAATGGCGTGCCCCTATATCAGCGGCACATCAGCGTTGCTGTTTTCGCTCGGCGGAACAACGCTGTCCTATACGCAAGTTCAAGACGCCATGACCAGCACGGCCTTCGCTGCGCCTAAGGGTTGCATGCACGGTCTAGTCAACGTGTTCGGTGCCTTGCGCGCGGTTCCCGTCGATACCAACTTTGATGCGACTCCGACTAGCGTCAACATTGTCTACGGGACGCTGACTGGTGGCACCGCCGCCGACCTGGCCGTCCTCGATGACAGCTTCTTCGTGGTGCAAGCCGCGACGATCCCCATCTATGGGCCGACTGTCATGTACGACGCCACCTACAACTTCGGCGACCTGTCCAACGTCCATGCCATGTTGCTGCGGCAGTATGTGAAGGCCGACGTCCCGACTAACTCGACCCTGAATTTGTGGGATCCCGTCAAGCTGAAGTGGGTCACGTTCTCGTCGAACTTGATTGGCAGTGGGGTCAGCACCATGTCCACCTTCCTTTACGCGGCCGACATGGCCAAGTACATCGATGGAAACGGTGTCATGAAGGTCCGCTATTCTGGCTTCGGTCGAGTACGGCGCTTCGGCGACGGCAGCACATCGACACAAAGCGTCTCGGCTGACGCACAAGGCATCAAGTTCATCCTCAAGTAGAACTGCTGTCACTCCGCCCAGCAAAACCCCGGGATTTCGGTCCCGGGGTTCTTTGTTTGCTTCTCTAGACCTTCACCTTTGGCCGTGCGGGCCGAATATGGGATGGGCACCTCACGGATGAGTCTCGCGCTGCAAGGGTCGAAAGTCAGGATGACAAACCCCCACACTGGGGAGTCACTGTGCGCCGTCGTGCGCCGTGAGATCGGCATTCAAATCGTCGTCGACGTTGGCGACCGCGCCAAGACCTTCTTGGGCCACGTCGAGGTCGAGTGCTTTAACGAGCGGGAACACCTGTGGTTCGACGGTGTGGCGATCGCCACGTTGGCCACCTTCATCGTCATCCGCCCGACCACATCGAGCAAGGCCCTGCCACGCAAGCACCACTTGCACTTGCTGGAGCATGTGCTGAACGGCGACTTGGAATGCGCAGGCGAAGTCCAGCCGGTCAAAGTCGTCGCCGTCGCCCCTCGTGCAGTCGCGCTCGAAAGCTACGACGCCCTGGATATGGAGTCCGACCTGGAGATCACCGTTTCTTGGAAGGGCGACAAAATCCGCCTGTCGACGACTCTGGAAGCCCAAACGATCGATAAAGACAAGGGCAAAGTGGAGTCGGTGGCCATCATTCGAAAGATGAGCCGAGTCAGCCAAGCCGTGTGGAGCCGACTGACCGAAGAGGCGGCGCTCCCGGCGCTCTATGTCGAACCGCCGCCTCAGGGATCGCGCTTACAAAGGGCTCAGTCGGCGTAGTAGACGCCGTCCAATGCACTCCACATCGCGGCGCAGACCACGGTGCAAGCCGACTTCGTGCGGGCAAAGTCGCTGTCCGTCATCTCGGCCATCTTGGCGCGGAGCATCTCAGGCTCGGCAAAATCGGCGGCGTGGATGCGAAAGTACTCGCGTCCCTTGTCCGTGATCTCCTTGTAGTGCGTCTTCAGGCCTTCGAGCTTGGCTTCCGACGTTCTGGGCTGTTGGGCTTCAAATGCGTAGAGGGCACCAAGGGCCTCGGCCGGCTCGCCGAAGTACTGGGTGGCGGCGTTGACTAGCACATCGGTCTGGGCACGGCGGCTCTCAGCCTTCAGGCCGAGCTCGTAGCGGAAGTCGCCCCACAGGACTTCATGGTCGCGCTCTTCTTCGGCGATGGCCGGCTCGCCGATGGTCTCCCATCCGCGGGCGATCGTGCCGATGAAGCGTCCGTACTCGCCCGCGTAGTCCTGCAACTTCGCGTTGGGCAAGGTGCCGGCGGCCCACTCCTGATAGAAGGGGTGGTTGTTAATATCAAACTGGGCGACGATGGCGTCGATCTGCGCGATGCGGTCGTTCATCTTTTCGTAAAGATACCGGGACCTGAGGCCATTTCGGCACGACTGCCCTATTGATAAACAAGCCGCCTCGGCCGGTGCCGGGCGGCATGCGTGGAGAGTCGGTCGGTCGATTTACGCGCGTCTGCGTCGGGCCAGGAGCGCGGACGCACCTAGAGCCAGTAGCGCCAAGCAAGCGGGCTCCGGCACAGACAAGACCTTGACGGAGAGGAACTCGTTGTCTGAGGCGTCAACGCCGTTCTTCTTGGCGTGGATCACTGCCTCGGCAAACGGGCTAAATCCAAGCGACGTGCTGGACAGGTCGTAGACGCCGTCGGCATCGGTCGACTGCACGCGGAACGTGAACAACGCGCCCGAGTAGTTCGAATCGGCCACTCCAGCCGTCAAGTAGGCGACAAGGCCAGCGTCAAAATGGTCGAAGGTCAACAAGGCAGAGCCGTTGCTTGGCAACTCGACACCACCGTCGAGCGTCGGTGCGAATCCCGCCGAAGTCGTGATCGTGCCCGTGAAGTCGACCAGGACAAAGCCGCTGGTCGGCTTGACGACGGACATGTCGGGGTTGTCGATGTTGAAGTTGATGCCTGCCTGTGAGACGGCGGCGGCGGCGACCAAGCTAGCAAGTGTTAGTTTCCTCTTCATGTTCATCACCTGAACACATTCACTGTGCCACCGCTTTCGTTCGCTTACGGTTAAGGATGGGCAAGATGACAAGAATTCATATGTATCAAGGTCGCGCCGTCACCACAATTGATTTATTGATGCATAAGAAAACGTCAACTATTGGAACACTACAACTCAACTCTCCGTCGGCTCAGCGATTCATATTTGCAGGCTGCCGACAAAAAAAGAGATCCAGGCCAATGGCCTGGACCTCATCCAGTCTGTAGGGTCTGTCCTACTTACTTCTTGCGTCGTGCCAGAGCCGCTGCGGCCAAGCCGAGGATCGCCAGGCTTGCAGGCTCGGGAACAGGAGTGATCTCAACAGAAAAGAACTCGTTGTCAACAGCTGTGACACCGTTCCGCGTTGCGGAGACGATCATTTCAGCAAACGGGCTGAATCCGAATCCGCTGTTGTTGAGGTCATAGACACCAGGCAGGTCTGTCGAGTTAACAAAAATGGTGAAAAGGTTGCCGGCATAGTTGGAGTTCACGACGCCAGCGGCGGCATATGCGGCAAACCCGGGATCAATCGCACCGCCCAAGAAATTGGTTCCGTCGCTTGGCAATTCAACTGCCCAACTGTTTGAAGGAGCAAAGCCACCCCACGTTGTCACAGTGCCGGAAAAGACGACACCGATCGTGCCGACATTCGGCAAAGCAACGACCTGCACAGGGTTGCTGATGTTCAAGTTGACTGCTGCCTGAGAAGCGGCGGCAACCACGGCCAAGCTGGCGACAAATAGGATCCTCTTCATATGCATCTCCAAAACACCGTCAAATTACCACAGCATTTTCGCCATGTGCCAATTACTGGGCTTTATCCGGCATAAATACGGGTCAAGATCAGAGCTCGTCGTCGTCAACAGACCCTAAGGCCGAGGACTTTTGGTACTCGGTGACCCGGCCCTCAAAGAAGTTTTGCTCCTTCTTGATATCCATGAGTTCAGCCAGCCAAGGCAGCGGGTTCTGGATGCCAGGGTTCAACACGGGCAGCCCGCACCCTTCGAGACGGCGGTCGGCGATGTAGTCGATGTACTGTTTGAACTCCTCTGCCGATAGCCCGACGCCGGTGACCGGCAGGCAATCGTCGATGAACGCCTTCTCCAGGGACACCGCCTCCTTCATAAGCCCGACAAGCTCACTGCGGAACTGCGGCGTCCAGATGTCCGGGTTTTCTTCCACCAACTCCATCAGCAACTGGCGGAACAGTTCGATGTGGTTCGACTCGTCGCGCAGGGTGTAGCGGAACATCTGCCCGATGCCAGGAAACTTCCCTTGGCGATACAGCGAAAGAACCATGCCGAACAACCCGTAAAACTGGGTGCCCTCCATGCACTGGCCAAAGACAAAGATGTTTTTCGCCAGAAGTTGCCTAGCCTCGACCGTGTCCAGCGACATGTCGCGGCGCATGGTCTGGCTCGTCCGGGTTACGAATTCGTTTTTCCGTCGGATGGTCTCGACGTCCTCGAACATCGCCTCGCACTCGTGCGGGTTGATGCCCAGCGAGGAGATCATGTACAGCAGCGAATCGGCGTGGATGTTCTCCTCGTGGGCGTGCCGGCCAAGGACAAGCTTAAGCTCGGATGCCGTCACCAACTCCCGGACGACGTGGATGATATTGTCGCCGACAATCCCTTCGGCAGCGCTAAAGTAGCCGACCGCCATACGGATGATCCACCGGTCGATCTCCTTCAGTGCGGTGTCGCTGCGCCACTGTTCGATGTCCTTCTGCATCGGGATGTCTTCTGGCTCCCAATGGTTCGCCTTCATCGTCCGGTACAGCGTGTAGGCCCACTGATACTTCAAGGGCAGAAGATTGAAGGTCATGGTCTCGCGACCGTTGATCACCCGTTTGCCAGCCTGGGCCGCCTCGGCCTGGTCCATGTCGAGGACATATGTCCTGTCGCCAAACGTGTAGTTCATCGTGCTCATTGCATTGACCTTCTGCCCACTCCAATTGCAGTAGACAAATATCTACTCGTGTGTACCACGTCCCCGACCGCTACGTCAAGGGCGCATGGAACAGACGAGCCAGGAGATTACTCCGCCGCGCGATTCCGGCGGGTCCAATTTTTTGAGTGCTTGGCCTATGACCGAGCTTTTCCCCGGCGAAGTCTGGCCGCCTCCAGGACTGGCCACTTCCGACCACAGATGGTCCAGAATCAACCCATGGCCTACTGGCTCATGAAATCCGAGCCCGACTGCTATTCCATCGACGATCTCCGGGCCAAAGCCGGTCCGGACGTATGGGAGGGCTGCCGCAACTACACTGTCAGGAACTTCTTCCGCGACTCCATGTCGGTCGGCGACCTTGCCTTTTTCTATCACTCAGTGGCTGCACCAACCGGAATAGTTGGCGTCATGAAAGTCGTCAGCGAAGCCTATCCCGATCCCACCCAGTTCGACCCCAAGAGCGAATACTACGACCCCAAGGCCCCGGCCGACGGATCTCGATGGATCACGAGGGATGTCGAGTTTGTTGAGAAGTTCTCCCGCTGTATCACGCTATCAGAGTTGCGCGAGACGCCAGGCCTGGAGGACATGTTCGTCCTACGCAAGGGCCAAAGGCTAAGCGTAATGCCCGTCACTGAGACCGAATTCGGTATCGTCAGCGACCTGGCTCGTCGCCCTACTTCTTGATATCTGGATAATCCGGTCGGACGTCCAGCATCTTGAACCGGCTGACCGGCATCCAGATAAACCAGGCCTTACCGACAATCGAGTCGCGAGGAACCAGGCCCCAAGCGCGGCCGTCGTAGCTGCCGTTCCGGTTGTCACCCATAAAGAGGTAGTAGCCTTCGGGAATCTTGGCCGCCGGAGCGTCGCGGAGCCGCTTCTGCAAGTCCGGATCGGTGGTCTTGAATACTGGCGCCAACTGCTGAGCCGGGCCGGGAGCGTCATAGCCTCCGTCGTTGGTGTACGAACCGAACATGTTCACCGACCAGTACTTGCCGTCCAACTGGACCAGCTTGTAGTCGGCCAGCTGCACGCCGTCCCACTCGTTCTTCGGCAAGACCTCGTCCATCGTGTTGTGCACACCGGGAGCGGTGTAATCGACGTAAGGCTCATTGATCACCTGGCCGTTGCGATAGAGGACCTTGTTCTTGTACTCGATCACGTCACCGGGCTTACCGATCAGGCGTTTGATGTAGTCGGTCTCTTCTTCCGTGGCAGGCGGCACCAGGCCGTCCTTGGGTGGCTTAAAGACAATGATGTCGCCGTACTCTGGGTTCGACGTACGGTAAACCCACTTGTTGGCGACAATGTAGTCGCTCAATCGCAACGTGTCAACCATGGACCCGGACGGAATGACAAACGTCTGGATGCCGAACGGCCGAACGAGCATGAAGACGACGATGGCCGAATAGACCAGCGCGTCGGCAAACTCGTTGATGCCCTGAAAAACCTTGTAGCCGCCAAACCGCTGATGCGGCGGCGTCTTCATGACCTTCTGGAAGACCAAAAGCCTGATGATCGTGCCGATGGCGGCGAAGACCAGGATTTTGCTGATGGGCGCCCGCGCGAGCTTGTCGATCCATTGGATCATGCCGCCCGTTTGAGCTTGTGCGACCAGTGACCAGAAAGGAAACACGAGGTTCAGCGCTTCTCTTCGATGCGGGCGGCCTTGCCGACCTTGTCGCGCAAGTAGTACAGCTTGGCGCGGCGCACCTTACCGTGGCGAAGGACTTCGAACTTGGCCACGTTCGGCGAGTGCAGCGGGAACGTGCGCTCCACGCCGACACCGTTGCTGATCTTGCGGACGGTGACGTTTTGGGCCACTCCGCCATTGCGCTCAGCGATCACCAAGCCCTCGAAAATCTGGATGCGCTCTTTGCCCGCCTCGCGGACTTTGACGTGGGCGCGCACGGTGTCGCCGGGCCGGATGTCCGGCAAGTCGTCCTTCATATAAGGCTTGGCGACGCTATCGAGAATGGCCTGCTTTGACATGGCTCTTGAAAACCTCTAACGCGGTTGTCGGTCAGCGCGTGCCCGTTGGCCAGATGCGCCCGCCGAAACTCTCACGGAGCACGGATTATAACAGATCGATGTCGCCCGGAAGTAGGTCTGCACGCGCGAACAAATCAGGACGGCTGCTGCGCGTACGGCGAAGCTGCTGTTGCCGCCGCCATTTGGCAATCGCGGCGTGGTCGCCCGAGGTCAAGACAGGCGGAACCACCATGCCTTCCCAAGATTGGGGACGAGTATAGAGTGGGAAGCCCAGGAGCCCGTCGGAGTGGCTGTCGTCCCGGTGGCTCTCGGGGTCGCCGAGCACCCCCGGCAATAGCCGCACGACGGCGTCGGCCATTACCAAGGACGGCAACTCACCGCCGGTCAAGACGTAGTCGCCGATCGTCAGGCAGTGTGTCGCCAGCTTCTCCCGGACTCTCTCATCCACGCCCTCATAGTGGCCGCACAAAAAGACAACGTCTTCCCTACCCGCCAGTTCTTCGGCGTGGCGTTGGGTAAAGAGCTCACCCGCCGGATCAGTCATGACAACCGCCGACGACGACGAAGGAGAAAGGAAATTCAAGGCCGCCGCGACGGGCGGAGCCATCATGACCATGCCGGGCCCGCCGCCATAGCTGTTGTCGTCCACCGTCCGGTGTTTGTCGGTGGTGAAGTCGCGGGGATTGGCGGTCTCGAACCGCACCAAGCCCGCCGAGGCTGCCCGCGACATGATGCTGTGACCCAGTGCCTGGTGCACCATTTCGGGGAACAAGGTCACAAACGCCACCCGCATGTGCCGCCGAGTGTAGCCGACTGGTAATCTCTGCGCCGTGAACGTCCCTGCCGACCTGAAGTACACGAAGTCCCACGAATGGGTGCGCCTGGAGGGCGACACCGCGACCATCGGCATCACCGACCACGCCCAGTCTGAACTGGGTGACGTGGTCTATGTCGATCTGCCCACTCCAGGCAGGGCCTTGGCGCTGGAAGAGACGTTTGGAACCGTGGAAAGCGTGAAGACGGTCAGCGACCTGTACGCGCCTGTCGCAGGTGAGGTAGTGGAAGTCAACGGTTCGCTGAACGCCCAGAGCGAACTGGTCAACACCGATCCGTACGGCGGTGGCTGGATGGTCAAGATCATGGTGGCCGACACTTCGGCGGTTGATGCGTTGCTGTCTCCCGAGGCTTACGCAGCTTCCTTGGACGACTGAACGAGCGGGCAATCCGACCATGCAAGTCGAACTGACGAAAGAGCAAGTCGCCCAGTACTACTGTGAGGGCTTTATTGCCCTGGGCCCGATCACGACGCCCGAAGACCTTTCCCGAGTCCGTGAGATTTACGACGAGCTCTTCGCCTCGCGCGCCGAGTTTGGCCGCGACCTGAGCTTCGATCTAGCCGGTGACAGCGAAGAAAAGCCCACCCTCCCACAAATCCTCTCACCCAGCGACCTTCGGCCCGAGTTGAAGGAAACCCTCCTCTACGCCAACGCCAAAAGGATCGTCGGCCAGCTGCTGGCCGAGGCCGATCCGATGATCGGCGACCACGCGATCCTCAAGCCCGCCGGCTACGGCGCGCCGACGCCTTGGCACCAAGACGAGGCGTATTGGAACCCGGCCGTCACCTATAACTCCATGAGCATCTGGGTGCCGCTTCAGGACGTCGGTGTCGAGCAAGGCTGTCTCCACTTCGTCAAGAAGTCCAACCGGTGGGAGGTGCTCCCCCACCAGCCGATCGGCAACAACCCCAAAACCCACGGATTGGAACTCGCTGTGCCCATCGACGCGGAGTGGGAGGTCGTCCCTTGCCCTCTGGTCGCCGGAGGCTGCACAGTCCACCATAACCGCACCCTCCACTACGCGCCGGCCAACGCCTCGCATATCGACCGTCGGGCCCTGATCCTGATGGGCGGCGCAGAGTGCCGTCCGTATCCCGGTGTTCGCAGGTACGAGTGGCAGGAGCGGCAGGCTGAGGCGAATGCGCCTGCTTCGTAGAGGTCGGCCTGCGTACCGCATAGCCTGCACGAGCCAGTCTCTATATCTCTAACCAATCCCGGAAGGCGTTTTTCTGTCCTGCTTCCACCAAGCCCTCGAGCCGGTCGTCCTTCGTGATCCATCGTAGAATTTGAAAAGGGACGAGCGACATGGTCGCATGGTCCAGGGGAGCAGGCCAAGCGAGGTGCGTGCTCTCGCGGCTTGCGGGGAGTGCGACGCCCCGCATTAGGCTGATCAGACGGGCATCGGACGGCGCCACCTCCAGTGTGAGTGCCACTGCGGCTGCCACTACTTCGTCTCGGGACATCGAGGTCTCGACCGGCACCTCGATCATCGCCCGGGTGGCGCTGCTCAACTGGTCCACTGGAGTCGGGCGGTTCGGGTCGCCGCGGCTGAGCAGATGCGACTCGTCTTCGCCAGCCAAATTGTCTAGCCACCGAGCTTGCCGAGGCCCCACCATCCGCCTGGCACAGTCCTCATGCAGACAAAGAACAAGGTCGGTAGCGTCGGCGACGGCTTCATCCAGGTCATTGGTGGCCTTGAGACCAGTCTCGTTGCCCGTATGGTCGAAGAGCAGACGGGCGAGCCGGTCGAAGAGGTCCAAACGCTCCTCACTGGCGTCAAAGAGCCGCACTTGGGCGGGGACGTCCGGATACCACGACGCCAAGGTCGCCAGAACCGGCGGCCCGCAGCGCAAGTTGCCGACACCAATGACGGCGACCTCGCGGCTGGGCATAGGCTGATGATACCGCCGGGTATCCTGCCCTCCTCAATGGATCCCTTTGACGAGGACCGTCCCGAGCTATCTGGCAGTCTCATCTCTATCGAATTCGGCCCCGGAGGGCGGATCCAGCAACTGTGGGCCAGCGACCCCGGCCTGCCTGAAGAGGGCGAGGATTTTCAGTTCGTCCTGCCTCCGCTGCAATTTGGTGAGGAGACCGCCGACGACTATCTTCCCGGCACCATCCTAATCGGCGCGCGGACCAACCCCGACGACCCCTGGATGGTGAGCCGCAACGGGCAAGCCAAGCAGGTCATGGACCTGGACTCCGACTCCTTTGACCCCACCAAGGTCACCTACGAGTACACCTTCCCCCTCCTGGACGACATCAAAGCGACCGGCAAGTTCTACGAAGTCGCCGATGTCGTGCCCCAAATCTGCTGGGACTTAGAAATCAAGAACACCGGCCGTATCAGCATTGAGATCGGCGAGCTAGGCTTCCCTCTGGCCTTCAACAACCTCTACGAAGGCTTCGGCTGGTCGGACGAGCAGCTGAAGAAGCTGTGGCAGAGCCGGGTCTACATCCACAAGTTCATCGGCGGAGCGGCGAGCTGGCTGTTCGCCGAACGGATGACCGCCGAAACTCCCGGCCTCCTGGTCTTCCCCGGCGAGGGCACGAGCTGGGAATTCTACAGCCACGTCCGGAGCAGTCTCAACACGCCCTACCAATGGGAAGGAATCCCCATCGTCTACGCCCACAGCAAGGCGACCTACGAGCGGGAGGAGTGGCCGACCTGGTTCAACGACCACACGTCGCTGATCCTGGAGCCCGGCGACAGCCGGACGTTCCAGATGCGGTTCGTCCCGACCGAAAGCGACAAGCAGGACGGCCTGAACCACACCCTCGCCGCTTGTGGCCGGCCGACGATCAAGCTGTTGCCGAGCGCGGTGGCGCCCATCGATGTCGGCATCGGCGTCGAGGTGGCGGGAGTCTCACCCAAACGGTTCTGGGTCAGCCGCGCCGCTGAGACTGAGGTGGACACCGACGACGAAGGCGGTTTCTGCTTTGTCAAGCCCACAGAGCCCGGGCCGATCATCGTCAGCTTCCGCGACGGCACTGACAAGATGTGCCACGCGCACCTGATGGTCACCGAACCGATCCGCGAACTGATCCGCAAGCGCGCGGCCTGGATTGCCGCCCATCAGGTGGTCGACGACCCCACCAGCCCGCTGCACCACGCCATCGTCCTGACC
>JAFDWT010000069.1 GCA_018268335.1 Armatimonadota bacterium
GATGTCGCGGTCGAGCCGGGCGACGCGAGCGGTCGGGAAGTGGGTGGCGACGGCTTCTTCCACCTTCTCCGTCCCCACACCGAACGCCGAGACCTTGTTGCCCGCGCACTCGGGGCAGGTCTCGGGGGCGGGCTGGTCGTGGTCGCACTGGTGGCAGCGCAAGCGGCGGTCGCGGCGGTGGAACGAGAGGGCCACCGCGCAGTGCGGGCACATGAAACGGTAGCCACAATCGCGGCAGACGACGAACGGCGCGTAGGCCCGGCGGTTGAGGAACAGGATCGCTTGGGAGCCTGCCGCCAGAGTCTCGCCCAGCGCCTCGTGCAGTGGCGGGGCGAAGACGGAGGCCCGGTGCTCACGGAACATCTCGGTCAGATCGACTAAGTGGACATCGGGGAGGCGGGCGCTGGCGGCCCGCTTGGTCATCTTGAGCAAAGTGGTGGCCCCAGTCTCGGCCTCAAAGAACGACTCGACCGACGGAGTCGCCGAACCCAAGACGAGGGGGCAGCCATGCCGCCGGGCCATCCAGGTGGCGACGCGCTTGGTGTGGTAGCGCGGCGAGCTTTCCTGTTTGTAACTGGCCTCATGCTCCTCGTCCATCACGATCAGGCCCAGGTCGGTGAGCGGGGCGAAGACGGCGGACCTGGCACCCAGGACGACGGGCGCCTCGCCGTTGCGGACGCGGAGCCAGGACTCCAGCCGCTCGGCGGGGGTCATATTGCTGTGCAGGACGGCGACGCGGGGACCGAAGCGGGCGCGAAGCTGGGCGATGACCTGGGCGGTCAGCGCGATCTCGGGCACCAGGTACAGCACCTGGCGGCCACGCTTCAGGGCTTCTTCGGCGCAGCGCAGGTAGACCTCGGTCTTGCCGGAGCCAGTGACGCCGAAGAGGAGGAACGTCTCAGCCCGGCCAGCGGTGACGGCGGCACTGACTTGGTCGATCGCCACTTGCTGCTCGGTGTTGGGCACGGGCGGCTTGACCGGCTTTTCGGGAGTCTCGGCCGCTGGAACGAGCAGCCCGGCATCGACCAGCGCCTTGAGCGTCTGGTCGGTGACAGCGCCGAGGGTCTTGATTTCTTGGGCCGAGAAGCTGGCGGCTTCGCTGCCTTGCAAACGCATCAGGGTCACGGATTGGGCGGGCTTGCGGCGTCCGGGGCCGGCCAAAAACTTCTCGACTTTGTCGTTGTCGGGCGTCAGGCGCAGGTGGCCCAGGGCTCCGCGGCGGGCGACGGCGGGGGCGAGGGCCAGGATGTTGCGGGCCAGTCCGGCTTTCTCCAGAGCCCTCAAGTGCCGCTTGGTGCCGTCCGCCAGCGGTTTGGTCTTGGTGTCGACGACGGCCTTCTCTTGGAGGACGCGCAGGGTTTCCTGGAGGGCGGCGGAGAGGGCGGACTCGGGCAAGCGGCCGGTCCATTCCCAGGTGGCGACCAGGCGGTCGCGGGTGCCGGGCGGGACGGCGGGGCCGAGGGCGGTGGGGACGGAGGACAGGGTCTGCCTGGCGACCTCGCGGACCAGGTCGAGGGTCGGCTCGGGCAGCTCCATGCCGCGCACCTGGGGTCCGACGGGCTTGAGGAGGGTGGCGTCGAATCCGAGGTCGGCAGGCTCGGTTTCGCGGACAGCAAGGACGTAACCGACGGCCTTGCGCGGGCCGAGGGGGACGAGGTGGGCGTCGCCGACCTTCAGTCCCGACCGGGCGGCGTAGGTGTAGACGGCCTCGGCGCCGGCAGCCCGTGATTCCATGCCGACATCGGCGACAAGGATCCGTTCCGGCATGGTTGCCAAGCTACCCGGCTTTGCCCGACCCTCAAGGGATCGGGCCACCCGACTTGGCATGTGCCCCCGTGCCTTAAGGCCGGGGAAGACGGGGACTTGGTCGGAAACCACCCTTCCCCACCCTAAAGGGATGGGGGGCACAAAACATTTGTCCTTCTCCCAGTCTTGTGCTCCCGTGCGCACAGGTGGCATGCAAAGGAAGACGCGGAACCTGGGGGTAGGTGTTATCTTGTTAGTGTGGCCAAGCAGTTGCCGCCTAACGAAATGACCTTGGCCCAGGTGCGCGATGCGATGTCCTGTTGGATCCCGATTGCTGTTTCAGTTTTGATCCTCTGGGCAATGCTCTATCCTGTCTTTGCATCGTCGAGGCAGGCATCTCGGATTGAGCGGTCGTTGACTGCCATCAAACACTTGACGGAAGCCGCTCGAGCGTATGCATGGGACAACGAGGATCGCTTTCCTCCGCAAATGGACAGCGCGCTCGCCGCAAGGCCCTTCATTGCGCCCTACATGAAGGGAGAGCTTGTGGAGCGGGGGATCGAGGCGTATCGCGGCGGGCATCCGACCGACCAGACAATCTTGGGGAACTTCCATCTGGCTGGTCGGCGGGAGTCTGACTTGGAGAGCTCCGCTGACACCCTGGTGTTTTTCGAGGCGGCAGATTGGTCGACTGGATCACGATTTGTTGGTTTTGCCGATGGGCGCATCCAGTCTTGCAAAGGCACCGAGGTGGTCGCCGCCGTGCGGTCAAGAGAAGGAGTCCTCGCACCGTCAAAGACCTGACTTTTGTTGTCAGGAGCCGCATCGGGGGTCTATCCTGGGGAGACGATGAAGTACTACGTCATGGACGGGGAGAAGGCGGACGGGCCGTTCACTTTGGCGGAGCTGCAGGCGATGGCGGCGGCGGGGCTGGTGAAGCCGGACACCAGGCTGCGGCCCGAAGACCTTGGCCCAGAGGTTCCGGCCCAGGTCGTGCAGGGCGTCTTCATCGCGCCGGACGCCGCCTTTGCCACGCCTCCCAGCCAGACCAAGCCGGGCAGGAACCCGTATGTCATCGCCTTGGTCGTCCTCGTCGGTCTGTGCGTGGTGTGCCTGCCGGTAGTCGGGGCGGTCTTGTTCCCGGTGTTCTCCCAGGCGCGGATCGCGGCGCAGCGGTCGGCCTCGCTGGGCAATGTCAGGCAACTCTTGGTGGCGACGCTGACCTATGTGGCGGACCACGACGACCACTTCCCTCCGGCGATGGGCTCGGCAGATGAGGCGCGGCCGTTTATCGAGAAGTACGTGGTGGGGGTCACGGACAAGGACAAGTTGGACTTTCTGTTCCAGACCATGAACGAGCGCAGTCACACCTGGCGTGGCAACGAGACCTTGGCGGCGGCGGACGCTACGAAGCTCACGCTGCCACAGCTGACCCTGGTGTTCTTTGATTCGCAAGACTGGCCCGGCGGCAAGCGGTGCGTCGGGTTGGCGGACGGCTCGGCCAAGGTGCTGGCCGGTGACAGCGTGTTCCGTGCGCACGAGGCGAACAAGGGCGTGTTGGGGCCGAACGACCTGGCGACCGGGACCTCCTCGCAGTAGCAAGCCGCAGGCGACGAAAAGCGGCATATCATGGGGACATGAGGAGGACTCAGGTAGTTGCTTATCCTCGGTCTGGCATCGGGCAACCAAAGCGAAAGCGGGTGAGTTTCTTCACTGCTTCACTGTTGACGGTGGCTTGCGCCTTCCTCTTTCTCGTCCTCATGCCAGTGTATGCGTGCGCTTGCTCGCATGGGTCGCCTAAGACTGTCTCTCTGTCTCGAATCAAGCAATTGGTATTAGCCGACCTCCTTTACTCCGGCGACTACGATGACAAGTTGCCGATTGACCTGGGCTCGATCGCCCCTGTCGATCCTTATGTCAAGAACCAGGAAGTCGCGTTGAGCAACCAGCCGGGCCAGCCTCCGTTCCGCGCCAACCTGCGGCTCAAGGGCAGGGACACGAAAGAGTTCAAAGAACCGAACCGCATCGTCTTGCAGTTTGAACAGGATCCTTGGCCGGACGGGAAGCACGCGGTCGGGTTCTTGGACGGCCACGCGAAGTTCTTGCTGGACGCGGCTTTTCGCGACGCGGTCTATGTGCGCCGTGGCGTGGTGCCGTAGGCTTCGGGCACAACATGTCATAGCGATGGATAATATATGCAACGCGAGCAACCGACCGAGAGTCCGCCTTTGGGTGGTCGCTTTGGGCCTGGCCGTCGTCCTTGTTCCGGTCGGCCTGTTATCGTTTCCTTGGGTCATGCAGCGCAAGACAGACGGCAAGTCCCCGATCCTCACGTCGCTGAAGCGGTTGGCCATGGCGACGTTGATCTATACCGGAGACAACGACGACCGGCTGCCTCCAGACATGCGGGACGCCAGATCCGCTATGCAGTCGATCGTTGCCGATCCGAAGCAACTAAAGCGTTCTGATCCCGATGTTATCTACTACTACACACCGGACAGGCATGTCTTTGACGCCAACTCGCGGATCCAGGGCAAGAAGGTGTCGATGATCGACGACCCTGCGTCGACGCTCCTCTATTTTCAGATGTTCGAAAAACCAGACGGGCACCTGTCGGCAGTGTTTGTCGACAGCCATGCGAAGACATTTCCCACCGGAAAGGTCTTATTGGCGGCGTCGACCTCCGGCGTGATCGAGCACTAAGGTTTCCATTACCCAGGCTATCCAGCACCGGCACTGAACTTTAGGCGGGTGAGGGAGCGCATTTGGACGAGGGTGAAGCCGATCAGCATCGCGCCCATGACCCAGGCGGCGGCGGTGGCGTAGCCGAACTTGAGGAACTGGAAAGCGTTCGTCCAGATCTCCAGCCCGAGAACATGGGTGGCGTAGACGGGGCCGCCGCCGGTGAGGACGAAGATGCTCTCCATGGCCTTGAACCCGCCGATCACCGCGCCAAGGAGATTGATCATCATGAGCGGACGCAAGCCGGGGAAGGTAATGAATAGCAGCTTGTGCACCCACGAGGCGCCGTCGAGGTCGGCGGCTTCGTACCGTTCGTCGGGGATCTGCTTGAGGGCGGCCAGATAGAGGATCGAACCGGGCCCGGCACCAGCCCAGATGCCGGGGAGGACGACGGCCAGCATCGCCAGTTTGGGGTCGCCTAGCCAGTCCACCGCCAGTGGGGTGTGCTTGACACCGGACAGGGCGTCCAATAGACCGGCGAACGGATCGAGGAGCGAGTTGAGCAGCCCCTGCGGCCCTCGGTCGTAGATTTGCCGCCAAAGGAACGCGACGACCACCGAGCTGGTCATCGCCGGCAGGTAGTAGAGCGTCCGGAACAGCACCTTGTAGCGCGGAATCTCGTTCAGCCCGACGGCCAAAAAGACCGGCAACAAGAAGCCGATACCGACGGAAAGGCTGACGAAAACGAGGCTGTTCGCCACCGACCGGTAGAAGACCGGTTGGGTGAAGACCTCGATGAAGTTGTCCAGCCCGACCCAGTGGCTGCCATTGATGATCTTGAAGTCTTGGAAGGCGATCACGAGTCCGCGGGCGAGGGGGACATACGACCAGAGCAAGATGCTCCCAGCAGCAGGAATGAGACACCAAAACAGGAACCGGGCGACACGCCTGCGGTCGGTGCCTGCGGCTAGCTGGTCTTCCACCTGTGCGAGCCGTTGGCGGGCTTTACGCCAGGCGGCCACTGCCCACCAGGACATGGCTCCAACTATGGCGACCAGCAGGCCAGTCGCCCAGCCTCGCTGGCGGGCGAGGACCTCGGGCGGTGTATAGCCCAGGAGTTTGCGGTCCATCTCGGCCTGCGTCTGTTGCAGGATCTGCATGGCGGGAGTCTTCTCGTGGCGGGCCCGCTCCAGGGCGTTGTCCAGGACTGAATACACCTGCTGGCAGTTGTGGCCGTATGGCTCGGGGTGGCCGTGTTTAAACAGGTCGACGTTCGCCTGGGCATAGCTGGGGTCGATCTGCGTGGCCAGGTCGTGTCGGCCGAGCTCCTCTAGAATGTTGGGGTTCACAAACTTGGCGAGGCCGGCGTCGATGAAGCGCTGGGCGCTGATCTTGGCCGCCTCTTGGCTGGCCCAGAACTTGACGAACCGCCAGCAGGCGTACAGCTTTTTGGGGTCGGTGATCCTGGCGTTGATCGCCCACATGCCTGCGTTCACCTCGTTGGCGTGTCCCGCGGGCCCGGCGGGCATCTGGGCGATGCCGATCAGGCTGGCCGGGATGTCGCTCTGGTTGAGGACGACGTCGCCGGTGTAGCTGAACCACATGCTGACCTTGCCGGCGGCGATGTCGCCCGAGAGGTCGGAGGTCATCCGGCTGATCGGCCCCTTCTTTTGGCCGTCGGCTCCGGTCCAGGTCTCGGTCGTCAGGCGCCGGAAGTACTCCAATGCCGTTGCGCCAGCCGGAGTGGCGATGGCCGAGCGCCAGACGCCCGTGTCGGTCGGCGCGGCGACGTCGCCGCCGGCCTGCCACAGGAAGTTCACCCACCAGTAGGCTTGGCTCTGGGCCGAGGTGCCGAAAGCGAAGCCGTTGCGGCCAGGCTTGCTGGCGGTCAGGCGGCGGCCGTATTCCAGAAACTCGTCCCAGTCTTTGGGCGGCCTGTCGGGGTCGAGGCCGGCGTCGATGAAGTGGTCTCGGCGGTAGTACAGCCCTTGGGCGACCTGGAAAAACGGGGCGGCGTAGATGTGCCCGTCGTAGCTGCGCAGCACCTTGAGCACTTCCGGGCTGATGCGGCCGAGGATCGACTGGTCGTTCTGTAGCAAGTCGTCGAGGGGGCGGCAGAAGCCTTGGTCGATGAAGTTGTAGTACTGGCGGAAGTTGACGTAGAAGACGTCGGGCGCGGTGTCACCGGCCATCGACATGAAGAGCCCGACCTCAGCGGTGTCCGAGGGGAGTTCCAGGCCACCGGCATTGGCCACTTGGACGTCGGGGTTCAGGCGGTGGAACTCGTCGAAGACAGCCCGTCGGGCGACAGAGCGTGGGTCGCTGGCGTTGGGCGAGGGGACGGCCCACGTCTTGGCCATCATCCGGATGGTCATGGGCTCGCTCTGGGCGGACACTAATGCGACCAGAGCGCACAGCATCGCCATCATGTGCGCCCGGAGCATGCCGCCAGTATACAAAGGGCTGCCTGGCAAAAAAGAGGTGGCCGACAGCTGATGCTGTCGGCCACGTTTGTCCGCGTGCTGGAGGGTTTAGCTGCGGCGGCGGCGAGCCAGAGCCGCGACGGCCAGGCCGAGCACGGCCATGGAAGCGGGCTCAGGAACAGCCGAAGACGTCATGGACGCCGAATAGGTGTCGGCGTTCCGGCCGATGACCGGGTTAGCAAAGGAGAAGGCGAACTGCTCGTCGGTCCAGAAAGCGGCCCCTGCAGGAATGCTCGTGCCAGAGAAGGTGATGTTCTGGCCCGAAGCGAAGCTGGCACCCACGCCGAACGGCTCCACAAGGCTGGCGTTGTCCCAAGAAATGGTCAGGACGTTGGGATCCGAAACTGAGCTAAACACAGCCGTACCGGCGGCGACGGTCTTGACCGGGCCCGCGCCAGAGACAGCGACCGGCGCGACGTTGAGCGTGATGCCAGTGTAAGTCGTACCCAGAACGTTCAGTTCAATCCCAGTGTAGAAAGCGGTCAAGGAGGACGAAGTGACAGTGAAGACAACCAGGTTGGACTGGCCGATCGTCGGATCTTGGAACGATGCGACGGTGAACGCGTGGCTGACGGCGGCGACAGCTCCAAGCGCCGCGATAAACAGTGTCTTTTTCATGTCTTCCCTTCTCTGATTCGAACTGGTCAGCGTCCGGCAACCCGGACGGCACTGGTAATAATACTACCAGTGATATTACGAGTGTCGGGTCCCCTCAGCAAAACTGGAATTCCAGTATTTCTACGAGGTTGACACGCGCATTTGCCGTTGCCTTCAGTGGACAAGAATGGTATACTGATGTCTAACACTCTGGTGACGAGGGCAAGTTGAGGACGAACACGACCATGGCGACAGACAAGACCAGTGCAGGGGACAAGGACAAGGCGCTCGAGATCGCCTTGCAACAGATCGAGAAGTCATTTGGCAAAGGCTCGGTCATGCGCTTGGGCACGACGGAAGCTGAGCCGATTGAGGCCATCTCGACCGGTTCCCTTTCTCTGGACGCCGCTTTAGGTATCGGCGGCCTGCCGCGCAGCCGGATAACCGAGATTTACGGTTCGGAATCGAGCGGCAAGACGACCATCGCCCTGCACGTTATCGCGCAGGCGCAAAAGGCGGGCGGCATGGCACTCTTTGTGGACGCCGAGCACGCCCTTGACATCGAGTACGCCCGCAGGCTCGGTGTGGACGTGGACCGTCTCTATGTTGCTCAGCCAACGACCGGCGAAGAGGCGTTGGAAATCATGGACTCCATGGTGCGTTCTGGCGCGATGGACGTCGTCGTGCTGGACTCGGTCGCCGCCCTCGTACCCAAGGCCGAGATCGAAGGCGACATGGGCGACACCCATGTGGGCTTGCAGGCCCGTATGATGTCCCAAGCCCTGCGCAAGCTGGGCGGCTCGATCAACAAGACGCGCACCGCGGCCATCTTCATCAACCAAATCCGCGAGAAGATCGGCGTGATGTTCGGCAACCCGGAGACGACCCCCGGTGGACGGGCGCTCAAGTTCTGGGCCAGCACCCGACTCGAGGTGCGGCGCGGCGAATTCCTGAAGAACGGACCTGATGCCTATGGTGCGCGCACCAAGGTCAAGGTGGTCAAGAACAAGGTGGCACCGCCGTTCAAGAACGCCGAATTCGACATGATCTTTGGCCAAGGCGTCAACCGGGCTGGTGACGTACTCGACCTCGCAGTCGAGCACAACTTGGTCGGCAAAGCCGGCACGTACTACAACTATGGCGAGACCCGGCTGGGTCAAGGGCGCGACAATGCCCGGCTGTTCCTGGAAGACCACCCTGAGCTGCTGGACGAGATCGACGGATTGGTCCGCCAGAAGCTCGGCGTGAAGACCGGGGCCAAGGCGATCGAGTCGGCGGTCGTCGACGCCGTTCTGAACGTGTGACCTCCCGCGATCACGCCTTTGACCTGGCCTGGGACGCAGTCGGCCGATCGGAAAAGTCGGCCGACGAACTCCGTCGCTGGCTGGGCGCACGGGGCGTGGAGCCTGCGGACATCGACGCTGTTCTCGGCCGACTGGTCGAGTTGGGCTACGTCTCCGACGCGCGTGTGGCCGAAGAGGCTGTCCAGGCGGCGCAAGGAGAAAAGCCGGTCGGCAAGGAGAGGGTGCGGGCCAAACTGTTGCGACGCGGACTGGACGAGTCGCTCGTCGAGTCGGCCGTCGGCGAGATGGAGCACGCCTCGGAGGTTGAGAAGGCGCTCACTGTGGCAGCCCGCTTGGGCAGTGGCACGGGAATGGCCAAGACGGCCAGGTACCTTGCGGCGAGGGGGTTTGACGAGGAAACGGTGCGCGACACCTTGGAGCGACTGTTCCCCGATTAGCCATGGACCACGACTCCGGATTGTCGCCCAAGGAGGCCGAAGCCGCCGCCAAGCGCCTGCTGCTCAATGTCGTACGGCGCATGGCGGCGACCACTGTGGCCGAGGGGACGACCGTTGTCGTCCCGCTGCCCAGCGAGGATATGAAGGGCCGCCTGATCGGCCGCGAAGGGAGAAACATCCGCGCCTTCGAGGCAGTGACCGGGGCTGACTTGCTGATCGACGACAGCCCCGAGGCCGTCACGGTCTCCTGTTTTGACCCAATGCGCCGCGAGGCCGCCAGGGTGACGCTTGTCGCCCTTGTGTTGGACGGTCGAATCCACCCGGCACGCATCGAGGAGATCCACGAGCGCACGTTGGCGGACATTGAGGGCAGCCTGGTCGATGCCGGCCACGACGCGGCGGCGCGGGCCAAGGCGGGACGACTTTCCGACCCCGTCGCCCGCGTGCTAGGGCAGCTGCGGTTCCGGACCAGCTATGCCCAAAACGTCTTGGAACACAGCGTCGAGGTCGCCCAACTGGCCTCCATGCTGGCTGGCGAGCTTGGGGCCGACGACGCCGTCGCCCGACGGGCCGGGCTTCTGCACGATATCGGCAAAGCCCTCGGACCGGAGTGGAAGGGGCCCCATGCGCTGGCTGGCATGGAGTTTCTGCGCGTGCATGGCGAGCCAAAAGCTGTCCTGACCGCTGTCGGGGCGCATCACGACGAGATTCCTTGCGACACTCCCGAGGCCATCGTCGTCGCCTGCGCCGACACACTCAGCGCTTCCCGGCCTGGCGGTCGTCGCGAGAAGCTAGAGGACCATATCCAAAGACTGGAAACCATCGAGTCGTTGGCGACGAGCCTGGCTGGGGTCGAGAAGGCATACGCCGTGCAGGCCGGGCGCGAGGTCCGGGTCTATGTGAGGGCCGACCAAATCGACGACGAGGGCGCCACGAGGATCGCCCAGCAGGTTGTGCGGCGCATCAAGGCCGGTCTGGAGTACCCTGGGCCCTTGCGCGTCACCGTCGTCCGAGAGTTCCGTGTCACCGAGGTCGTCCGTCCTTGACCTATCGCATCGTGTTCCTGGGCGACATCGTCGGCAAACCGGGCCGGACGGCCGTTCTAGAAGAACTGCCCTCGTTGCTCAACCAATACAACCCTGAGTTTGTGATCGTCAACGGCGAAAACTCGGCTGCTGGGGTCGGCATCACTCCGGACATCGCAGATGAGCTTTTCAAGGCTGGGGTGGACGCGATCACGCTCGGCAACCATGCCTTTAACAAGCGCGAAATCAACGACTATCTGGACAAGAACAAGCCGATCGTCCGGCCTTACAACATGTCCAAGGGCGTACCGGGTCGGGGTATCTGCCACGTGCAAAAGGCGCGGGTCGATCTGGCGGTCGTTAATTTGTGCGGTCGTGTTTTCCTTGAGAGTTATGCCGACCCGTTCGCGGCTGTCGACGAAATTCTGTCGAGCACCGGCACCAAGCATGTCTTCATCGACTTCCACGCCGAGGCGACTAGCGAAAAGGTCGCGTTTGGTCACTATGTGGACGGCCGGGTCTCAGCGGTGGTCGGGACGCACACCCACATCCAGACCGCAGACGAGCAGATCCTGCGCGGTGGCACCGCCTATATCACCGACGTCGGTATGTGTGGCCCGCAGCCGAGCGTCATCGGCATGGACCGCGACATCGTCCTGCGCAAATTCACGACAGGATTGCCAACACGTTTTGAAGTCGCCAACGAACCTGGTGTAATCTGTGGAGTAGTCATAGACGTCTCATATGACACGGGGCGCGCCGTAGCGATCAGCCGTTTGCGGCGTCCTTAAAGAGTAGAGGTCTGGAAGATGAAGATTTGGATCAAAACCACGACGCTGGCCGCGTTCTCCTTGGCAGCCGTCATCGGCTTTTCGCAGGAGATCTATGCGCCGACACGCACGGCCAAGGACCAGGGCATCGTGCTCAGCTCTTGGGGCAGTGGCACGATCAAGGAGGCGGACGAGGCTGCCTTTGAGGGTGCGACATCCATACGTGTCTCTTCTCGCAACTTCTTCCAGGGCGGCATCGTGCAGTTCACCAACCCTGTCGATGTTTCGGCGGCGTTTGGCAACAAGGACAATTTGCTGCAGTTGATGGTCTTGGTACCCGCTGGTAACAAGACGTTTGGTGGCGCTGGCGGAGGCGGCAAGTTTGGCGGAGCGGGCATTCCCGGCGCTGGCGGATTTCCTGGTGCCCAAGGCCCTCCAGGAGCCGGTTCGCCAGGTAGGGGCGGCGGCGGGCGCGGCCCTGCTGGTGCCGGTGGTGGAGGCGGAGGCCAGAGAGGCCCTGCCGGAGCGGGCGGGCCCGGGGCAGGTTTCCCTGGCGGCGCAGGCTTCCCTGGCGGGCAACGCGGCCCTGGCGGAGCGTCTGGCCCCGGTGGCCCGGGAGCACCTGGCGGAGCCGCTTCGACGGCGGTCATCCCGCCCCTCTCGATGGTGCGGGTCGTGGTCGGCACCAGCGACGGGCTGATGAGCGAAGCCTATGTCGACCTCTCCTCGACATTTGCCGGCAAGGACGGCTGGGCTCCTGCGGGCATCCCGCTGAAGGCCATCACGGGCTTTGAGCGCACGAACAAGAAGATCACGTCGATCGCTGTCGCTGGCGACAGCGTCAGCACGTTCTACATCGGCCAGATCAAGATCGTCAACGACCCGACTGCCATCTACGGCGAAATGAACACTCGCGCGGATCTGAACCTGGCCATCGGAGACGAGTACACGTTCGTCGGCAGCGGCTTTGGCGGTGCCACGGCATTGAAGTACGAGTGGTGCTTCGACGCTGGCAAGATGGACGGTGTCGACGCTGAGGGCCAGACGGTCACACGCCGGTTCCGCAAGCCGGGCGAATACGTCATCAAGCTCACGATCAGCGACGTCTATGGCCTCAAAAAGCCGTACTCGACGACGATCAAAGTGACGGTCAACCCCTAAAGGCCCGACCCAGACCGCTACGGCCCGGAGCCCCGTCGGCTTCCGGGCCGTCTCTTTGTTAACAGACTTGAGAACCCGTCTAGCGACTGCCTTCGTGCTTCTGGTGGTGACGATGCTGGCTGTGCACAGCACGGCGGCGTGGCCAGCGCTGGTGTTGGCCGGCATCGTCCTCTACTGTTGCGTCTGGGAACTGGCCGACCTCCTGGGCGTCGAGCCCAAGTGGAAGCTGATGGGCTTCGGCTTGCTCGCCGGGCTGATCATGGGCTCGCTGTCGCAGCGCATCCAGCCAGCCTATGCTGGCGTCATAGGCCTGGCCGTCGGGGTTGCGGCCCTGCTACGACGGATCATTTTCAAGCGACGGGCAGGGATAGACGCGGCTTGCGTCTTCTGGGTCATCGGCCCCGTTTTTGCTGCCACCCAGTTGCAACAGTTTTCTGCCCACGCATCTTCGCATCAGCCTCTGGGGCCCAACCTAGTGCTACTGACTGCCGGCCCCTTATGGATCGGCGACACGGCAGCGCTAGTGTTCGGCAAGAAGTTCGGACGCCACGCGCTGGCGCCCAACATCTCTCCCAACAAGACTTGGGAGGGAGCCATTGCCAACTTCATTTTTTCAATCATCACGGGAGCTGTGCTGTCTTGGTTCATCGGCCCACCTCTCTGGGTCGGCGCAGCCGTGGGCGCGATCGCGGGGGTCACGGGGCAGGTCGGCGACTTACTGCAGAGCGCTCTCAAGCGCTCGGTTGACAAGAAGGACAGCGGGGGCATCCTTCCCGGCCACGGTGGCTTGCTCGACCGCCTAGACTCGCTTCTGTTTTCCTTCCCCTTCTCCCATGTCTTTTTGCTCCTTGTCCTGGGCCAACGGTAGTTGTTTCACGTGAAACATTAGAAACCCGCAGTACAATGCGGTTGTCTTCGCGACACGAAGGTAACCGCATATGAACGAAACCGCCCCCTCGACGGGCTACACGGCCTCATGGGCCGAGCCCAAATGGTACGCCGCATGGGAAAAGGCCGGACTCTTCCAGCCTGACGCCGACACTAGTAAGCCCCAATTCACCATCACCATCCCGCCACCCAACGTGACCGGGTCTCTCCACATGGGCCATGCGCTCTGCTATGGCGTGCAGGATTTGCTCGGCCGCTACAAGCGGCTGCGTGGCTATCGCGTGCTCATCCTGCCCGGCCAAGACCATGCCGGAATCGCCACGCAGGCAGTCGTCCGCAAGAGCCTGCAAAAGCAGGGCGTCGATCCCGGCAGTCTTTCGCGTGACGAATTCGTCGCCAAAGCGTGGGAGTGGCGGCACGAGAGCGGCGACACCATCCTGAAGCAGTTGCGCATGATGGGGTGCGCGTTCGACTGGTCTCGCCTCCGGTTCACTCTCGATGAGGACTACTCGCGCGCTGTCTTGACGACCTTCGTCGATTGGTTTGACCGCGGCTTGATCAAGCGCGGTCTCCGGGTGGTCAACTGGGATCCTGTCCTCAAGACCAGCGTCAGCGACATCGAGACGGAGAGGCAGCTCATCCAGGGCAAGCTCTATCACGTCCGCTACCCTTTTGCCGACGGCTCGGGCCACATCACCATCGCCACCACGCGGCCAGAGACGATCCTGGCAGACGTCGCTGTGGCCGTCCATCCCAGCGATGAGCGGTACACCGGCTTAATCGGCAAGACGCTGGTTGTTCCCGTGGTCGGCCGCGAAGTGCCCCTGCTGGCGGACGAGTATCCCGACCCCACCTTTGGCACCGGCGCTGTGAAGATCACGCCTGGGCACGACCCCAACGACTTTGAAGTCGGGGCACGGCACGGGCTCCCCATCTTGGTGATGCTCGACCAAGACTGCCGAGTCACCGACCTCGGTGGCCCCGAATTCCAGGGTCTGGACCGCAAGGCTGCGCGTGACAAGATGGTCGCCGCGCTGGAAGAGGCAGGTGCGCTCGAAAAGGTCGAAGACCACGAAATCGCCATCCTGATCAGCGACCGTAGCAAGGACGTGATCGAACCCCTGGTCAGTGAGCAGTGGTTCGCAGCGCAGTCGTCGCTCGCCCAAGGCGCTATCAACGCTGCCGAGGACGGGGACGTCCAGTTCTTCCCCGCTCGCTACAAGGACGTCTACCTGGAGTGGATGCGCAACATCCGCGACTGGAACGTCAGCCGCCAGCTCATGTGGGGGCACCGGATTCCCGTCTACTACACCGCGGACGGCACAGCCTACGCTGGTCTGAGTTGGGAAGAGGCACAAGCCAAGGCCGGCGACGAAAAGCTTGTGCGGCAGGAAGACGACGTGTTGGACACGTGGTTCAGCAGCGGGCTCTGGCCTTTTGCAACCATGGGCTGGCCGTCACAGTCCGACGACCTGGCCACCTACTATCCGACTGATGTCTTGGTCACTAGCCGCGAAATCCTCTACCTGTGGGTCGCGCGGATGATCATGATGGGGCTCGACCTGACCAAGCAACTGCCGTTCAAGCATGTGTACATCTATGCGACCGTGCTCACCGAGCAGGGCAAACGGATGAGCAAGAGCTTGGGCACAGGCGTAGACCCGGTCGAGATCATCGAAACGAAAGGCGCCGATGCTCTGCGGTTCGCCTTGTTCAGCCAGACGGGCCTGAACCAAGACCTGCGCTACGGCCCACGCAAGGTCGATGACGCCCGGAACTTTGCCACCAAAGTCTGGAACGCCAGCCGTTTTGTGTTCATGAACCTGGAGGGCTACAGCGGGGCTGTGCCAAAGCAGTTACATGCGGTGGACCGCTGGATTCTCAGCCGGCTTGTGGCGTGCCAGAAGGCGGTGACAGCTGGGTTCGAAGGGTACGACGTGCAGTCAGCCGTGCAGGCTCTCTACACGTTCTTCTGGTCCGAGCTCTGTGACTGGTACATCGAAATCAGCAAAACGAGGCTGCAAGACCCCGCTCAGCGGGCCACGCCGCAGTGGGTTTTGGTGCAGTGCCTGCGAGCGTTCCTCACCATGCTGCACCCTGTGATGCCACATCTGACCGAAGAGGTCTATGCGCAGCTGCCAGCCGAGGGCAAGAAGCCCTTTGTCATGTGCGAGGACTGGCCCGAGCCTCCGGTCGAGTGGGAGAATCCGGAGTCCGAAGCGCTAGTTGACCGCTGGATCGAGGTCACCCGGGCTCTGCGTGCCCTGCGGGCTGAGTGTGGCGCCTCGCCGATCAAGCAGCTGCCAGTCGCCTATTTCTCCGGCGACCTTGGCGAGGGGCTTGATGTCGTGCGCTCCCAGGCTTGGTTTGCAGAATTGAGGTCTGGCAAGCCCGAAGAGGAGCATGTCGGCACCACCATCGCCGGAATCGACCTCTTTCTGCCTACTCACGGCCTGATCGACAAAGACAAAGAGCGCGCCAGGCTTGGCAAGGAGCTTGAAAAGCAGACTGCCGAAGTCACGAAGCTTGAACAGCAGTTGGCCAATCCCCAGTTTGTCGAGAGGGCCAAGCCCGAGGTCGTCGCCAAACTACGCGAGAACTTGGCTGAAGCGAAAGACAAGTTGGAGAAAATCACGGCTCAACTGCAGTCGTTCAACGGTTGAGGATCGGCACGAATCCGCTACTTTCTAACCGAAAGGTCAGTGTGCCCTGCCGGTCAGTACGCCATATGCGGCCTTGCCTGGACGCTCTTTCGAGGGCGTCCAGGCTTGGGTGGCCGTAGGTATTTGTTCTTCCAGCACTGAAAACTGTGTAAACCGGATGAACATGCTTCAACCATTCGGTGGACGCGGAGAACCGGCTGCCATGGTGTCCTGCCTTCAGGATTTGTGCCTCCCAGCCTGGCTGTTTGGCTAGCCAAGCCTCGACAGCGCTGCTTGCATCTCCAGTCAGGATGACGCTGCCTCGACCTTGTCTAATCCGTGTCACCATCGAGCCGTCATTGTCCGTACCGGCAATGGCGGCCGGAGCAGTCCACAGGCAAACAGAAGCCAAACCAACCTGAAGGTCAGTCTTTTCCTTCACCCAATGGACAATTCCAGGGTCGATCCCGGCACCACGCAACCAGCCTAACATCGTGGTGTCTCCTTGGAAGTGGGCCGGCACGGCCACAGCACCAATGCGGAAGTGCGACGCCACGGCAGACAGGCCTCCGACGTGGTCGGCGTCGGGGTGGGTCAGGACGAGCAGGTCGATACGGTCGACGGCCAGACGCCGAAGTTCGGGCACGACCAGCCTCTCGCCAGCGTCCATGTGCTCAGTCTTGCCACCGACGTCCACCACCATGACCTGACCCCCGTCCTGCAAGACGGTGCAGTCCCCTTGGCCGACCGCCAAAAAGCTGAGGTGAGGCACGATGTGCCGTCGGGAGACCTCCATTCCCGCCCCAACAAGGCCGACCAGGCCCCAGAGGACAAGGAAGTCACGCCGGACGAGTGAAGGGTCGCCAAAAGGCCAACGCAACGCCATAGAGCCACACGCACCAATACGGAGAGAACGACGGGACGCCCGGGCAGAACGCCGCGCCAGCATAGGCAGCGCCACGCAACAAGCCAAGCAAAGGCCCGCTACTGATGAGCAGCAGGCCTTGCCCCAACACAGGGACGAGCAAAGACAGGAGCCACGACGCGAGAGAGGCCACCAAAAGCAGCTCACTGGCCGGGACGGCGACAATGTTGGCGAGCGGTGACGCCAGGGCCAACTGGCCAAACACCGCGCCGACAACTGGCAGCGTCGCCAGGGAAGCCACTCCGCTGGTCCGCAGAGCCGACGACAGCCAATCCTTGGGGCCTCGTGCCCGCTCCCTTGGCTGGAAATTGTCGATGAAGAGGACCATGCCTCCCACCGAGACGACAGACAGCCAAAAGCCGACGTCGACCACTGCCCAAGGGTCGGCCAGCAGGGTCACGACAGACACGCCCGCCATTGACGACAACCCGTCGGGCTCCCGCCGAAACAAGTAGGCCGAGAGGGCCAGCAGAGCCATGCCGACCGACCGCACCATCGGGGGCCGCAACCCCGCCGCACAGGCGTAGACGACCAAGAGGACGGCCAGCGCCGCCAGGCTCCAGGGCCGAGGCACCGGGACTCTGCGGGCGAACATAGCGAGCAAGCTAGCGACAAGGACCACATGCACGCCAGATGTCGAAATGACGTGGACGATCCCGGACCGACGCATAGCCGAGTAGTCCGCTTCGTCGATGTCGGTCGTGACATTGAACGCCACGGCGTCGACCAGCGCAGCGTCTTTGGGTGAGAGGACGCGGTCGATGAACCGCCTAAAGCTATCACGGACGGCGAGCCCCCACCGGCCGACAAATGGGCCCGCTGACCGAACTTCCACGTCCCCTATAGCCCGCAGTGTCCCAACTGCACCATGTTGATAGCCGCTGGCCTCGCTGAGCGGGCCGGACTCCCCGCCGACCCGAACGACGTCGCCAAAACTAACGTCGACGTCACGGGGCGTCGAGAGGACGTATCGCTTACCACCGGCGTCCAGAAGGCTGCGACGAGCGTCCGTGCGGTCTTCTGGGACGCTGACGATCCTCCCTTCCAGCGAATCGCTGTGCTTCTCCCACACCGGCTGGGCGGGCGCCATAGGCCGCAACAACCAGCCAAGACCCAAGCTGAAAACCACGCACCACCGGCTCCGCCGGTCGGGCAGCAAGAGCAAAAGGGCTGCGCCTAATAGTAGATGCCAGGGCACAAAGGAGGAGCTGAGGCCCAAGGCTAGGGCGGTGGCGGCGACAACCAAGGGCCGACGGGCCAACTGGTCGCGCATACGGCAGTCGGTTCCCTAGCTTTGGCGAGGACGCCGGACGCCGACTCGGAGGTCGGTGAAGAGGTTTTCGCGGGCCATCGTGTTCAGGACGTCGGTGACTTGCAGGCGGCGCATGCGCAGCTCTTGCGCCCATGCCGAGCCCGCGGCGGCGACCCACAGGGTGCCATGGTCGTACCGGTCGGGGACACACTTGGCGGCAAGAAACGGCCCAACTGCTTCTTCCCAGCGGCGCATCACCATCTGCGCACGAGCAGCTTTCAATAATTCAGGACTGGCCAACGCGCCAGGCAACACGTCCGAGAGCCTCTTCATTTCTCCTCCAGACGACCGCACTTTACCCGGAAGATTTTCGCGCTGCCAAGAAGTTTTGCACCCGCCTGTTCGGCTTCTGTGCAGGTCACAAAAACCTGCCCTCCAGCTTCAAACGCGACGTCCATTAGGTGAGAACGGCGTCGGTCGTCGAGGTCGGAAAAGATGTCGTCCAGCAGGAGCATCGGTGGAAAACCGAACGCCCTTTCTGCCAGCGCAAGGACAGCTAACTTGATCGCCACCACCGCCGTCCTTTGCTGTCCCTGGCTGCCAAAGTGCCGGGCTTCGGCACCCGCGACCTGGATGTCCAAATCGTCGCGGTGCGGACCGACGCTGGTCGATCCGCGATGAATGTCGTGCCCTCGGTTGCTGGCCAGAGACTGGCTAAGTTCACCCTGGTCGGCAGCCCGATAGGACACGGAGAGGACCTCACCGTCTCCCAAGGCGGCGTGCCGCTCAGTAGCCAGATCCGCCAAGCCGTCCACCCACTCCTGTCGCTGAACCCGCATGGCCGCCCCGTGATGGGCCAGTTGTTCCTCCCAGACCTCAAAAGCCTCGTCCTCCACGTGAGACTCTTGGGCGCGGCGCAGCAAGGCGTTCCGCTGCTCCAAAGCCCGTTTGTAGACGCTGAAGTGGTTCAGGTACGCCGGATAGACCTGGGAGAGCTCTGTATCCAGCAAATGGCGCCGGTCGGCGGGCTCACCCGAGACAACGGCCAAGTCTTGGCTACTGAAGCTCACCGACGGCAGGCGCCCGATCAAGTCGGCGGCACGGGGCAGACCCAGCCCGTTAATCAGCGCCCGCTTGCGGACTCCCGGCTCGATGTTGACCCGGACGGTCGTGCCGTGGGGTTGCAAGGCTGCTTCCACGGCCGCTCGGGGCTGGTCGTGTCGGACCGCCTGGGCCTCCCGCGAACCTCTGAGCAGTCGGCCCGTTGACAGAAGGTGCAGCCCCTCCAAGAGGTTTGTCTTGCCTTGGGCGTTCGGGCCGACGATCAGGTTGACGCCTGGCCCAGCGTTCAACTCCACCACCGCCAGGTTGCGAAAGTCGTGGTAGCGGATCTCACCGACCCGGACGCCTTCCACACTCTTCTCTTTCAAAGATCCTCTCTGATGGGAAGACTAGTTGTTGTTATTAGCATGTGAACAGCAGTGGAAAAGCTAGAGCCAGGAGGTTGGTTCAGGTTAAGGACGTGTAAAGGCCAGGTTCGAAATGACCCCGAGGCCCCGCCGGTCAAAAGTGGAAAACGCTGTGGGAAAAGACATGTGAATCCGCTTGTTGTCCCCATCTGGCAGTTGTCCAATTGGTCCCCCACTTTTCCCCCTGGTTTCACACCAGCTTGTGCATACGGCCGTATTTCATGACGACGGCCTCCATCTGGTAAAGCGGGTGGACGCTCTGGATCGGCTCGATTCCGACCCGGCCAGCAAACGGGAACCAGATGTCGCGCAGGCTTTCGGTCTGGGTCTGGGCCGGGAGTTCGGGGAACCGATCGCAGAGGCGCTTGATGGCGAAGTACTCCTGCAGCGTCATCTTGCGGAGGTCGCCGATGTTCTCTTCGAAGCGGTGGACGCCGTACCGGTGCGGCGCGGGGGTGAAGGCGTAGACGTTCCTGGGCTCGTGCACGACGACGGTGCCCGAAACGATGTCCCCTATCCGCTGCGAGCGCGGGTTGGTGAACATGCTGAGGAACCCGGCCAGATAAAAACCTGGCAGGAAGTCGCCAAACCGCAGCAGGTTGCGATAGATCGCGGCGGGAAAGGTGACCGGCGTGCCGTCGGCCATCAGCACTCGGATGCTCATCATCTTCTTGCCAATCGTCTGGCCTCCCCACAAGCCCTCTTGTAGGACGAAATAAAGATAGATGCCAAAGGCGACTACCAAGGTGACAAAGATTGCCTGTAGCTCAGGAATGTCGTTTAAAAGAATCCCCGCCCCGATCGCCAAAATCCACACCATAACCGCGACGATCAGCACGTCGATGACGTGGGCCATGATGCGGGTGCCCAGGCTGGCCAGGCGATAACTGACCACGACCTTCTCCGGGGTCAAAACCATGTGCTGGTCGGTCACGTGTATCATCGTACACGGACATGATCGTTCCGACCAAGAGGTTTTGGGCCCTTGTCGCCCTGGGAATTCCCATCGCCTTGGCCGGGGCTGTGGTGCCCGGGCTGGAAAAGCTCCTGCTGCCTTACGACATCGGCGTCTTTGGTCTGCTGCTGATCACCGGCTTTGTGGCCAAGAAGGGCGACCCGTTGAGCGTGAAGCGGGAGAGCGACCCGATCCTGAGCGTGCGCGTGCCCAATGCGGTGACCTTGACCCTGGAGAACACCAGCCAGACGCCGGTCACGGTCGAGGTCCGCGACGAGCCGCCGGCTACTGCGTTGGCCACCAAGACGGCTTTTCGCATGAAGCTCGAACCCGAGCGGCCCGAGGAGGTGTCCTATTCGATCACGCCGTTTGAGCGGGGCGAGCAGGACTTCACTGGCACCCATGTCCGGTATCTGGCCCCGCTGGGGCTGGCTTGGGTGCAGAAGGAGCTGCCGACCCGGCAGACGGCCCGGGTGTATCCCAACGTCAAGGCGGTCAAAGAGTTCGACTTGCTGAACCAGCGCGGCAAGCTCAACATGATGGGCCTGCGCCGGACGCGGAACAAGGGACTGGGGCAGGAGTTCGAGTCGCTGCGCGACTACAACGAGGACGACTACCGGACGATCGACTGGAAGGCCAGCGCCCGGCGCGGCAAGCTGGTCGTGCGGAACTACGAGACGGAGAAAAACCAGGCCGTCATCGTCTGCGTCGACGTCGGCCGCCACATGATGGCGGAGGTCGACGGTGTGCGCAAGCTCGACTATGCCCTCGACTCGGCGCTGATGCTGATGCACACGGCAGAGCGGCAGGGCGACCAGATCGGCCTGCTGGTGTTCAACGACGTCATCAAGGCTTACGCTGCGCCGCGGAAGGGCCGGGCGCAAGTGGCTGCGATTCTGGACAAAGTCCACGACGCCCAGGCGGAGCCGGTGCAACCGAACTACGCGGCGGCGTTCACCTACTTGGCGAACCGTTGGAAGAAACGGTCGCTCTTGGTCGTATTTACTGACGCCGAGAACGAAGACCAGGCGACCGACTTGGTGCAGTCACTCGGGCCGATCCACCGGCGTCACCTGCTGATGGTGGTCCGGGTGGCGGATCCGAAGCTGCGCGAGCTGCGTGCGCTGCAGGTTTCGGACGAACGCGACATGTACGCCCGGACAGCCGCCCTGTGGTACTCGGCCGACCGCAAGAAGGCAGAGGCAGTACTCCGGGCGGCCGGGTTCCACACTCTCGAGGCGGAGCCGCAAGAGCTAGCTTCGGCGCTGGTCGGGGCTTATCTGCGGGTGAAGGAACTGAGCTTGATATGATCGTTACCACTTTCGAACAATGCTACGTCTGAACTGGTATGGCGAAGACTGAAGTGCGACCGTCCAC
>JAFDWT010000006.1:0-8619 GCA_018268335.1 Armatimonadota bacterium
GAAGGGTTCGGCGACCACTGCTACGGCTTCCCTAGCGAGGACGGGTCGGCCACATTCAAGGTCGGCTACCACACGCCTGGCCCGGCCACTGACCCCGACGAGCCAGGCCGTGAGCCCCAGCCGGCCGCGATCGACGCTATCCTGCAGCGGGTGGAGGCTCGTTTCCACGAGCACAACCCGGTGGTCGTCGAGACCGGTGTCTGCCTCTACACCAACGCCGCCAACGACGACTTCGTGATCGGCTGGCTGGACGGCAAGACGCTGGTCGCCAGCCCGTGCAGCGGCCACGGGTTCAAGTTTGGCCCCTGGATGGGCCGGTTCCTGGCCGACCTGGTGGAAGAAAAGCGCAGCATCGACGACTGGCCCCGGTGGAAGTGGGCGCCCTAGATGAGCCGAGCGCTCTGCTGGATCCGGCGCGACCTGAGGCTACACGACCACGCCGCGCTGGCAATGGCGACGACGGCCGCCCGGGAGGTGGCCGTCGTGTTCGTTTACGACACCGTCATCCTCGACACCTTGCCCGACAAGGCGGACCGCCGGGTGACGTTCATCCACCAGTCGCTGGAGGAGATCGACGAGCGGCTGCGCCAGTACGGGTCACGGCTGGTAGCGGTCATCGGCGACCCGGCCGTCGAGATCCCCCGTCTGGCGCGGTCGTGGGGAGCCAAAGCAGTCTTCGCCGCCCACGATGACGATCCGTACGCCCTACCCCGCGATGCGCGGGTCGGGGCTGAGGTCGAATTGGTGACGGTCAAAGACCACGTCGTCTTTGAGCGGCAAGAGGTGCTGAACCAGAGCGGCCTGCCGTTCCGCGTCTTCACGCCTTATTCGAAAGCTTGGAAACAACGCCTCACCCCTGAGGACATTCGCGAGCACGTCCCTGACATGACACGGCTGTCGCCCACACCGCCAGGAACAGGCAACCTCTCGATGAAGGACATTGGCTTCGAGCCGACCAGCCTCTGGCTCAAACCAGGTGCGACGGGCGCTGCCGAACGGCTCGCCTGGTTCTTGGGCCAGATCGACGACTACGCCGACCGGCGCGACTTCCCGGGCGTTGAGGGAACAAGTGGCCTCAGCGTCCACTTGCGGTTTGGCACGGTTTCAGTACGCGAATGCACCAAAGCGGCCATGTCGCGCGACAGCAAGGGGGCGGCCAAGTGGCTCGACGAGTTGATCTGGCGCGAGTTCTATCACATGCTCCTGGCGAACTTTCCCTCTGTGACGACGACCACCTTTCAGGAGCAGTACTCCAGTCTGCGATGGCCGGGCACGAAGGCGGACTTCGACGCCTGGTGCGCGGGCCAGACCGGATACCCGCTGGTCGACGCCGCCATGCGGTGCCTGAACGCCACGGGATGGATGCACAACCGCCTGCGGATGGTATGCGCCATGTTCCTGACCAAGGACTTGCTGTGCGACTACCGCTGGGGCGAGGCGTATTTTGCCGAGAAGTTGCTCGACTTTGACCTCGCCAGCAACAACGGCGGCTGGCAGTGGTCGGCCTCGACCGGCGCGGACGCCCAGCCGTACTTCCGCGTTTTCAACCCCGTGCTCCAAAGCCGCAAGTTCGACTCGAATGGGGCGTTCATCCGCCAGTGGGTCCCCGAGTTGGCCGGGCTGAGCGACGACGAGGTCCACTGGCCGCATGACGGACTCTTCGCTCCGGAGGGATACCCGCCGCCTCTGGTCGACCACCGCGAGCAGGCGGCCAAAGCCGTCGACCTGTTCCGCACCCACCAGCCAAGGTAAACCCGCCGCATGGTCTTGCGAGCGGAAGAGTCTGTCCTTGTCATCGTCGACATGCAGCCGACCTTTATGGCGCCGATCCATGAAGTCGGGCGCGTGCTCAAGCGGTGCCAGTTCCTCGCCCAGGTGGCGCGGCGGCTGGAAGTGCCGATGATCGCCACCGCCCAGTACCCCGACCGCATGGGCGGCGTCGCGCTGGAGATCGGCCAGCTGCTCGAAGCACCGGTGATCGGCAAGATGTCTTTCAGTTGCTTTGGCGAAGTCAAGTTTCAGGACGCCCTGGAGCGCTACGGCCGGGGACAGGTCGTCATCTGCGGCATCGAGAGCCACATCTGCGTCACCCAGACCGTCCTTGACCTCATCGACGAAGGGCTCGAGGTCTACGTAGTGGGCGACGCCGTGTCGGCGCGGACGGAGGAGATGCACAAACTTGCCGTCAAGCGACTGCGTGACATGGGTGCGATGCTGGTGCATAGCGAATCCGTCGCGTACGAGTGGTTAGGGACAGCCGAGCAGGAGGCCTTCCGCGACGTTCTGGCCCTGGTAAAGGCTCAGTAAAGCCAACCGCGCTCGCGTTGCTTCGTGAGCCCGAACTCGGCGGCCAGGTCGTGGATACCCGGCATGTGGGGGACGTCCTGCATGGCTTGGCGGACGATTTCGCCGGCATCGTTGTGCATGTTCACGTGCCGCAAGTAGGCGACAAGCGCATGGATCACATCGCTGTTCTTGTGGTCGATTTTGTAGGCTTTCTGCAAAAGCTCTTCCGCGGCCGAGAGCTTGCCTTCGCTTTGCAGCCGCTTGCCGGCTCGCACCAGCGTGGCGACGAGACCCTTTTTGGCCGCGGCGTGGTCTGGCTTCAGAGCGACCGTCGCCTCGAGTTCCTTGGCGGCACCGACCTCGTCACCGGTGGCGCACAGGGCCATCGCCATGCCGAAGTGCCCGTCTGCAGAACCGCCGGACAGCAGAAGACACTCGCGGAAGGCGTCGACAGACTCGTTGAACTGCTTAGCGGCGTACAGCGCGTATCCAAGACCCTGCCATGCCTGGACGCTGTGAGGCGTCTCCTTGATGGCGTCTCGGAACAGCCCGACTGAGCGAGCGTAATCTCCAGCTAAATAGGCTGCCTGCGCATCATGTTGGACGTCGGCCATGACCCCACCCCCGTGCACCTAGTACTAGTAACGTCTATAGTGTCGAGCCGTTTTGGATCGTTCCAAGAGACCTACGATCTTGACGCCGTCTTAACACAGGCCCTTGTGAAGTGGCGCAAGAGCGTCCAGCGACCGAAAATCCAGGGGGACGTGGGCCCGGCCCACGGAGGACCCGGCACCGAAGCGGTGGCGGGTATCATTCCCCGTTGCTTCGGCGCACCTTTTGTGGTGCCGCCAAGCGGTGACAACCTGACCACCGACCAGGTGCAGAGGAACCAAGCCTCATTCCAAAAGACGCGCAAGCGACGCGGAAAGGAGCAAGGTGGCCCCCGAGCAAACCGGTCGGACAACGGTGGTAAGGAAGAAATATGGCCAAACAGTGCTTAAAAATCAAACAAAAAGCGAAGCCCAAGTACAAGGTGCGCGCCTATAACCGTTGCAGCCTTTGCGGTCGCGACAGTGGTTATTTCCGCTATTTCGGCATCTGCCGGATCTGTCTGCGCGAGTGCGCCCACAAGGGATTGCTCCCTGGAGTCGTCAAGTCGAGCTGGTGATCTTATGCACAGCGACCCGATTGCCGACCTTCTGACGCGCATCCGCAACGGACTGATGTCCGGCGCGATGTTCATCGACTGCCCGCTGAGCAAGATCAAGGTGGAAATCGCCAAGATCCTGGTCAACGAAGGCTTTGTCAAATCCCAAGAGACGCTGACCGAGGGCAAGTTCCCGGTGCTCCGCGTCCACCTGAAGTACGACTCCAGGCGCAAGCCCGTCATCCACAAGATCCGCCGCGTGAGCAAGCCTGGCTTGCGCAGCTACCGGTCGGTGGACGAACTCCGGCCTCGCCGCAGCGGCCTTTCCGTCGTCGTCATGACGACGAGCCAAGGGGTCATGACCGACCGGGAAGCCCGTCGCCGCAAGATCGGCGGCGAAGCCCTTTGCGAGGTGTATTGATGTCACGTATTGGACTGAAACCCATCACCGTCCCCGGCAACGTCACGGTCACCGTGGAGAACGCCGAGGTGACCGTCAAGGGCCCGAAAGGCGAACTTCGCCAGCCGATCGCCCGCGAACTGACGATCAACCAGGAAGACGGCAAGCTCACCGTTGAGCGCCCGAACAACCAGCGCCGCAACCGGAGCCAGCACGGCCTGGTCCGCACGCTGATCAACAACATGATCGTCGGCGTGACCGAGGGTCATGCCAAAGCCTTGGAAATCCACGGCGTCGGCTACCGCGCCGCCGCTGAGGGCCAGGCCATCAACATGAACATCGGCTATTCGCACCCGGTCAGGGTCGTCGCCCCCACCGGCGTCAACTTTGAAGTGAAGGCCGACGACAAGTCTCGTGTGACGACGATCACCGTCAGCGGCATCGACAAGGCCCTGGTCGGCCAAGTCGCCGCCGACATCCGAAAGGTCCGCAAGCCCGACCCTTACAAGGGCAAAGGCGTGCGCTACAAAGGCGAGGTCATTAAGCTGCGCCAAGGTAAGAGGGCAGGTAAGTAAAAATGGCAGTGAGATCTCGAAGCGAAATGCGCGAGGTGCGCCACAAGCGCATCCGCAAGAACCTCGTCGGAACGGCCGAGCGGCCGCGACTGGCTGTCTTCAAGAGCCAGAAGCACCTCTACGCCCAAGTCATCGACGACACCAAGGGCCACACCCTCGCCGCGGCCAGCACGGCCGAGAAAGGGCTGGCGGCCTCGGACAACTTGGAAGGCGCCAAAAAGATCGGCGTCGAACTGGGCAAGCGGGCAGCCGCCCAAGGCGTGAAAACTGTGGTCTTCGACCGCGGCGGTTTCCGCTACCACGGCTGCTTGGCGAGCCTTGCCGACGGAGCCCGCGAGGCGGGCCTGGAGTTCTAATATGGCGCGCAAAGGACCACGCATCGTCGGTCGAAGGACGACCGGCCAAAATCAGCCCCGCCCAGACGGCGGGCCGCAGCTTGACGTCCGCGTCATCCGCTCCAACAAGGTCAGCAAGACCCACAAGGGCGGTAAGACCATGTCTTGGTCGGTGCTGGTCGTCGTCGGCGACAACAAGGGCCAGGTAGGTGTCGGCCTTGGCAAGGCGCGGGGCATCCCCGACGCCATCCGCAAGGCCGAGGACGCCGCTCGCAAGAACATGTTCAGCGTAGAGATGCTGGGCAAGACGATCCCGCATGAGGTCGAGGGTAAGCACGGCACCGCCCGTGTCATCCTTCGCCCGGCCAGCCCTGGTACCGGCGTCAAAGCCGGATCGGCCGTCCGCATGTGCTTGGAAGCCCTGGGCGTCCACGACGTGCTGAGCAAGTGTCTGGGCAGCCGCAACGGCGTCAACATCGCCTATGCGACCGTCAACGCGTTCAAGGAGTTGCAGGCGCCCGAAAGGACCGCTTCGACTCGCGGCGCCGACGTCGCCCAGCTGGTGCCTTGGCTCGCCAAGGCGCGCAAAGAGGAGGCCGACCATGCCTAAGGCACTGAAAATCACACTCTCGAAGAGCCTGATCGGCCAAGTGCCGAAGAACGTCAAGACGGCCCACGCCCTCGGACTGCGCAAAATCGGCCAGTCGACGATCAACCACCCGACGTCCGCCGTCAAGGGGATGGTCCACCAGGTCAAGCACGTCTTGACCGTGGAGGAGATCGACGTTGAAGGCGAGATTCCGCGCAAGCGCCGTGGCCACAAGGCAAAGGCGGCGGCTGCCGCGGCCCCGAAGGCTGAGAAGAAAGCCGTGAAAGCCAAGGCAGAGCCCGTGGCGGCCGCTCCGGCTGCCGAAGAGGCGGCTCCTGCCCCCAAGAAACCGGCGGCTAAGAAGCCCACGACCAAGAAGAAGACCGAGGAGTGACCTAGGTGAAACTGAACGAACTACAACCGAGCGAAGGCTCGACCAAGCGCCGGCGCCGTGTGGCGCGCGGTATCGGCAGCGGCCTGGGCAAGACCGCGGGTCGCGGCACGAAGGGCCAGAAAGCCCGTCGGCAGATCCCCGCATGGTTTGAAGGTGGCCAGACGCCTATCCATCGCCGTCTTCCGGTCAAGAAGGGCTTCCGCAGCGTCAACCGGGTCGAGTACGCGATCATCAACATGGACGACCTGGAGAAGCACTTCGACAAGGGCGCTGAAGTGACGCCAGAGGCCGTGGTGGCCAAGGGCATCGTCAGCGACCTCCAGGACGGTCTGAAGGTGCTGGCTTTCGGTGATCTGACCAAGAAGCTGACGGTGAAGGCGAACGCCTTCAGCAAGTCGGCGCAAGCGAAGATCGAGAAAGCGGGCGGACAGGCGGTCACGCTGTGAGGACACCCGCCGGCGCGCTGGGTGGGGCCCCGGGATCGGGCGACAAGAGTCTGCGGCTTTCGCTGGCTGACACGTTGCGCCTTGCCTGGGCCGACGAAGACCTGCGCCGGCGGATCATGTTCGTCATCGGCATCTTTTTGATCTATGCCCTGGGCGTCCACGTCCCGGTGCCGATCCCGGGCTTTGACCCGGCGCAGATGCAGAAGTTGCTCGAAGGCAACGCCTTCTTCAACTTGCTCAACACTTTTGGTGGCGGCGCGTTCAAGCGCATCTCCATCTTCGCCCTCGGCCTTGGCCCCTACATCTCGGGCAGCATCATCATGCAGGTGCTGACGATGGGCATCCCTTCCTGGAAGGAAGAGATGAAGGAGGGCGGCGAATACGCTCGCAAGCAACAGAACCGCAGGATCCGGCTTCTGACCCTGATCTTGTGCGTCTTCCAGGGCGGCGGTCTTCTCAGCCAAATGGGCAGCGCGACGCTGCACCTCAGCCAGTTCGCGATGTTCACGACCATCGTCTTCTGGATGTGCGGCTCGATGTTCCTCCTGTGGCTCGGTGAGCAGGTGACCGAACGCGGCATAGGCAACGGTGTCTCGATCTTGATCTTCGCCGGTATCGTCATCTCGATCCCGAACGTCATTGAGATCGTCGCCAAGGCCGTCCGTAATGGTTCGGTGCAGTGGTGGCAGGTCGTCCTGATCTGCGCCTTGTTCTTCCTGACCACATTTGTGGTCGTGTACTTCACTATCGCCCAACGACGCATCCCGATCGAGCACATGCGCCGGAACTTCGGCACCAAGTCGGTCGGCGGTCAGGTGAGCTACCTGCCGGTTTCGCTGAACATGGCCGGCGTCATTCCGATCATCTTCGCGTTGGCGCTGACCAACTTGCCGAACATGTTCGGCGGCATGTTCCCGCCCAACCATCCGGCACAGCAAGCCTTGCAGCAGGTCGCTAGGTTCTTCTATCCCAACTTCCGCAGCTGGGAAGGCTGGGTCGGTGCGTTGGTCTATACCGGCATGATCTTCTTCTTCACGTACTTCTACACCGCGTTGCAGTACAACGTCGAAGACATCGCCGACAACCTCAAGCGGCACGGCAGCTTTATCCGCGGCATCCGCCCGGGCAAGCAGACCAAGGAGTTCTTGGACGGCGTCATCTCCCGCGTCACATTCGTAGGCGCCGGGTTCTTGGCGATCATCGCGCTGACGCAGTTCATCTTGCCGCTCATCGCTTCGATCCAAAACCTGGGTCTGATCTTCGGCACCTCGCTGCTCATCATGGTCAGCGTCGCCCTGGAGACCATGCGCCAGATCGAAGCCAACTTGATGGCCAAACAATACGAGGGTTGATTTGCCGCTCCGTTTGATCTTGATCGGGCCGCCTGGTGTCGGAAAAGGCACTCAGGCCGCCCTGATTGAGCAAAGGACTGGAGCCAAGCCACTCTCCTCGGGCGTCATTTTCCGCGCCGAAATCGACGCCGAAACCGACCTGGGCCAGCTGGCCAAGCGCTATATCGATCACGGCGAGTTAGTGCCGAACGGCGTCACGATCCAGATGATGCTGAAGCGCATCCGCAGCCAGGAAGTGCGGTCGCACGGGTTCGTCCTGGACGGCTTTCCCCGGACGGTTCGCCAAGCCGAGGCGTTGACCGAGGAGCTGGAGAACATCCAAGTCACGATCGACGCGGTTGTATCACTGGAGGTGCCCGAAGACGTGATCGTCGACCGGCTCTCTGGCCGGATGGGCTGCACCAAGTGCGGTGAGATTTACCACTCGACCAACAAGCCTCCTAAGCGCGAAGGCATCTGCGACAAGTGCAACAGTCCGCTATTCGTGCGAGAGGATGACAAGCCGGACACTGTCCGCGAGCGTCTGCGCGTCTTCCGCGACAACACCAAGCCGGTGATCGATTACTACGAGACGCTTGGGCGGTTGCGACACATCGACGCCGACCGACCGGCTGACCAGGTTTACCAGGACATCGTGGACGGTCTGGTTTGATCCTTTACAAGAGCAAGTCGGATATCGGCAAGATGCGCGAGTCGGGTCGGATCATCGCCCGGACGATGCGCGAGGTCTCCGGCCACATCGCCCCCGGCATGACCACCAAGAAGCTGGACGCGCTGGCGGGTCGTCTCATTCGCGAGGCCGGCGGCATTGCTAGCTTCAAGGACTACCGCGGCTATCCGGCCGACACCTGCATCAGCGTGAACGACATGGTCGTGCACGGCGTGCCCAATGACCGGCCGCTGGAAGAGGGCGACATTGTCACCCTGGACTTCGGCGTCATTTTGGACGGCTGGCACGCCGACGGCGCCTGGACTTACCCGGTGGGCAAGATCGCGCCGAACGCCCAGCGCCTGATGAACATCACCCAAGAGGCGCTGTTCCAAGGCATCGCTCAGGCCAAGATCGGCAAGCGCATCGGCGACATCGGGCACACG
>JAFDWT010000006.1:8630-9960 GCA_018268335.1 Armatimonadota bacterium
GGCCATGGCATCGGTCGCAAGCTCCACGAAGAGCCGAGCGTGCCCAACGTGGGACGACCGGGCAAGGGCGAACTCCTGCGCGAAGGCATGACCTTTTGCATCGAACCGATGATCAACGAAGGGACTCCCGACGTCGAGTACCTGGAAGACAAATGGACCGTCGTCACCGCAGACGGTAAACTAAGCGCGCACTTTGAACACACTGTCGCAGTGACGAAGGCGGGGCCAGAAATCCTGACCCTAGAATGACCCCTGGCCCGTCTGAGAGACAAGCCCACGTATGGCACGATATAAACACCAAGCCCCCAGAAGAAAGATTGTCGCGGACAAAGAAGAGGCGATCAGCCTCGACGCCGTCGTGACCGAGAACCTGCCCAACGCCCAGTTCCGCGTCAAGCTCGAAGACACCGGCCAAGAGATCCTTGCCTATGTCAGCGGCAAGATGCGCAAGTACTGGATCCGCCTCATGGTCGGCGACCGCGTGAAAGTCGAGGTCTCCCCGTACGACCTCACCCGCGCCCGGATCGTCTACCGCTACTAGTCCCCGACCGGAGCACCGGTAAGACTTCACTCTATCTAGGGGCACCTTCGCTCGTCATTCCTGAGTTGACCGGGAATCCGTGTTGTGCGGAGTCTGCAGTGGGCGGACTCCAGCTTTCTCTCGAATGGCAGGTTGGTAGTCGGGAGCGCTCTGTGGCTGCACTGAAACAGCTGCGCTTTATCCAGTGCCACCCATGCTGTACTAGTCCCGACAGCAAGCGGCCGCGACCATGGTGTCAAACGACTTGCGAGCGTCTTCGGGCAGCCCAAACGTCTGGGCCATGAAGACGGCGACCGTCCCGCTCTTGGGGTCGGCCCAGTACTCTGTACCGAACGCACCGGTGTGCCCAAAGCTCCCGGCCGGCCTCAGTGACGTGCCGACCGGAGTCCGGCGGGTGATGATCCATCCGATCCCGACACCGCGCTCGCGACCGTTGTCCATCAAGAGGTCGCCCGTCTGCAGCGACGTCATCAGGCGCGTTCCCGCCGGTGAGAGCAGGCTCTTGCCCACAAAGCTCTCGATAAACTTGGCCATGTCACTGGCCGTCGAATAAAGGCCACCGGCCCCGTTGGCGAATTGTGCACCTGTCCGGAACCGGTCGTGGGCGAACACTTTGAGCGAGCCAGGCTCGCCGCCGTACACCTGGGCTAGCCGCGCCCGCTTCGCGTCCGGAAGGAAGAAGTGGGTGTCCGCCATGCCCAGCTTGTCGAAAATCCGTTTCTGGACGAACTCGTGGAACGGCTTGCCAGTCACTTTTTCGACCACCGCCGCGGCCGCCGAGATGCCGAC
>JAFDWT010000006.1:10058-12773 GCA_018268335.1 Armatimonadota bacterium
CTCGTGTGGGTCAGGAGGTTGAGGACAGTCGGCGCTGGCTTGGCCTCAAAGCCGCGGACCGTGACCCCCTTCATCGAAGGCAAGTACTTGGACACCGGGTCGTCAAGATTGAGGAGGCCGTCCTCGACGCAGAGCATGACCGCCGTCGCCGTGACAGGCTTGGTCATCGACATGACCTGAAAGACTGTGTCGGAGGACATCAGCTTTTTGGCTTCAAGGTTGGCATAGCCGATGCTCCGGCTCAGCAAGGTCTTGCCGTGTTGCCGCACGAGCACCACACTGCCCGCGAGGGCACCGCGGTGGGTCATCTCGACCAACCGCGGGACCACTCGGGCCAGGCGGTCGGCGTCGAAGTTCGGTGCTTGTGTCATGCAGGCGATGGCGAAGGCGGCTAGGCTCATGGCTGGACTCTCTTGATCTGGTCGATGACGGTGCCGTCGACCCAGGTGACCAGGCCGACGGTCTCGTCGGTGCATCGCGCCGGCGCGGGCGGGCCGCCAGCCAAGTCTTCGATGTCGCGCTTGATCTCGTGGATCGGGCGGATCGGAAGCCGAGACCCCTTAGTGGCGTCGACGAGGTCTTGACGCCTCGGGTTGATCGCGATCCCCCGCTCGGTGACCACGACATCGACCAGTTCTCCTGGCCCGCACCGGGTGGTCAACTGGTCGCGCAGCACCGGGATCCTGTTGCGCAAGCTGGGGACAGCGAGAATCGTGCACCGGCTAAAGAGCGCGTCCTGCCAGCCGCCAAGCCCGTGGAGCATCCGCCCATCCGAATGCGTGGCGACGTTGGCGTTGAACTCCATGTCCACCTCCGTCGCGCCGAGCACCGCGACGTCCAGCACCGACGCCGTCCGCCCTTTGCCGTGGTAGTTGTAGCTGTTGAACGGCGTCGTCATCACGTGCCGCTCGTTCTCACGGATGCTGCGGACGCCCTCGAGGTCGAATGTCTGGCCGTCCAGGATGGTCTTCACCAATCCTGTCTCCAGCATCTCCACCAGGTAGCGCGTGCTGCCGCCGCGGGCAAAGGCGGCGGTCACGCCTGCCTCGCGCATCATGTCGGCCAGGTAGACAGTGAAGGCAAGCGACACGCCTCCGGCCCCTGCCTGGAACGACCACCCGTCGCGCATGATCCCGGCTTCGCGCACGAACTGCGCGGCAAGCTTGCCGATCAACAGGCGTTCCGGCGAGCGGGTCATCTGCGTCGTCCCACTGACGATTTGGGTCGGATCGCCGATCGAATCCACGACCACCACCTGGTCCACGTGGTTGCCGGCGATCTGCCATGGCACGCAGGGAAAGTCGACGAGGTTGTCGGTCACGGCTATGACGTGGTCGGCCGTCTCGGCGTCGCCGACGGCAAAGCCGAGGCTCCCGCACGCCGACGGGCCGAGAGCGCCGGTCATGTTGCCGAACATGTCGCATGCCGGGGCAGCCACGACAGCAATGTCAATCCGCACGTCGCCCTCGATCACCGCCCGCAGACGCGACCCATGCGACCGCAAGACGGCCAATCCCCGCATCTGCCCCGTGCTGGCGAAGTCACCCACCGGCCCGTTAAGGCTGCCTTCGATGTGGTGGATCGTCCCGTCTTCGAGGTAGGGGATGAGGGCGGCATGGCAGGGAAAGACAGCGCTGGGGAACCAGACGACGTCCTTGACACCCAGCGCCTTGACCGCCTGGAAGAGAGCCAACGCGACATGGTCACCGTTGCGCAGGTGATGGTGGGTACTGAGCGTCATGCCGTCCCGCAGGCCAGCCTGGTGGAGGGCGGTCTTGAGGTCGGCGACGCGCTTGTCGCCTGAGTCCGGATAGGCGGCAGCCGAGCGCAGCGGTGGCCCGACGCGACGACCGGACGGCCGCACCGCGCCGACACCTTGGAAAGGCGTCCACTCCTTGCTTGGGGCGCGGTCGAAGGTCATCGGTCGGCATCCTCGGCCTCAGCCAGCGTTTGGCGGGCGTGGAGGTACACCGGCTCGTCCACCATACGCCCGTCGACGGCGACCGCCTGGTGGCCCGATGCGTCGAACGCCTCCACGACCCTCCTTGCATGCTCGACTTCATCTGCCGAAGGCGCGAATCCGGCATGGACAGCCTCGATCTGGGCAGGGTGGATGCACCCGACCCCCCGATACCCGGCGGCACGGGCTGAACGCGCGTAGGCGGTCACCGCCGTGAGGTCTTCGAACCGGGGATAGACGGACGCCAGCGGCATGACGCCAGCGGCGACCGCCGCGTTGAGGACGCGACCCCGAGCCCAAGCAGACTCTGCCTGGCCCTCGGTGCGTTCGGCACGGACGTCGCGCAGGTAGTCCTCGACGCCGAGCGAGGCGGCGACGATCCTCGGGCAGCACCGGACGAGCTCGTAGGCGTTCTCCACCCCGACCGCCGATTCGATCAGCAGCACCAGGAGCGCCGGTGATCCCGTCGTCGACAGGGCTTGGTCCAACGCCAAGATGTCCTCGACCCGCTCGCACTTGGGCACCCAAAACGCCTCGACACCGGCTCCGCACAGGAACGTCGCCTCATCAATTCCGGCTTGACCGGCGTTGATCCGGACAGACACTTCGCCATGGCCGTAGTCGAGGGCGCGCAGTGCCGCGTCGACCAACCACAAAGCGTCCGTCTTCCTGTCGGCTGGCACGGCGTCTTCCAGGTCGAAGACAAAGGCGTCGGCTGGGCAGAGGGTGGCGTTGAGAAGCAGCTTCGGCGTGTC
>JAFDWT010000070.1:0-165 GCA_018268335.1 Armatimonadota bacterium
CGAGGTCGCCACGATCAGCGCCAAAGACGCCGAGATCGGCGAGATGACCGCCCAGGTGATCGACACCGTCGGCAAGGACGGCGTCGTGACCGTGGAAGAGAGCAAAGGCACGGAGACGACGTTTGACATCGTCGACGGCCTGCAGTTCGACAAGGGCTACCTGTC
>JAFDWT010000070.1:199-988 GCA_018268335.1 Armatimonadota bacterium
CCTGTCGCCCTACTTCATCACCGACGCGACCCGCATGGAGACCGTTTATGAAGAGCCGATGATCCTTTTCTACGAGAAGAAGATCGCGGCGGTGCAGGACTTGGTGCCGATCCTGGAGAAGGTGGTCCGCTCGGGCCGGCCGTTCGTGATCGTCGCTGAGGACATGGAGAACGAGTGCCTGGCCACTCTTGTTTTGAACCGTCTTCGGGCTAATTTGCCTGTGGTGGCGGTGAAGGCGCCTGGCTTTGGCGACCGCCGCAAGGCGATGATGGAGGACATGGCGATCCTGACGGGCGGCCAGTTCATCACCGAGGACCTCGGGCTGAAGCTGGAGAGCGTCGACCTTTCGATGCTGGGTTCGGCTAGCAAGGTGGTCATCACCAAGGACAACACGACGATCGTCGGTGGGAAGGGCAAGAAGGAGGCCATCACCGGGCGCGTCGGGCAGATCAAGCGGCAGATCGAAACCACGGACAGCAACTACGACAAGGAGAAGCTGCAGGAGCGGCTGGCCAAGCTTTCGGGCGGCGTCGCGGTGGTGAAGGTCGGCGCGGCGACGGAGACGGCGCTGAAGGAGCGCAAGGCCCGGATCGAGGACGCCCTGGCGGCGACCCGCGCGGCTCTGGAGGAAGGCATCGTCCCGGGCGGCGGATCGGCTCTGCTGCAGGCTGGCGCGGCGGCTCTGAAGGGTCTCAAGTTGGAAGGTGACCAGGGGATCGGCCTGAACATCGTGCGGAAGGCGATCGAAGCGCCGCTGCGGACGATCGCGGAGAACGCGGGCGTCGAGGG
>JAFDWT010000070.1:1023-17125 GCA_018268335.1 Armatimonadota bacterium
ACCCTGGAGTTCGAGGACCTGATGAAGGCCGGCGTCGTCGACCCGACGAAGGTCGTGCGGACTTGTCTGCAGAACTCGGCTTCGATCTCGGCTTTGTTGCTGACGACCGAGGCGGCGATCGCTGAGAGTCCGAAGGACGAAGACGAAGGGCACTCGCACTAAGGGCTGCTATTCGTTTGGGAGTGTGGAGCCGACCCTGATTGGGTCGGCTCCACTTTGTTTTTGTCAGTGCTTGTCGAGATAGTCCAGGGCCGCGTAGCCGGTTTGGGCGTAGTTGGCGTGGCACGAGGCGCAGAGGTCTATTTTGCCGTCGGCTTGGACGTGGTCTTTGGCATCCAGGACGGCGTACTCCCAGTCGCCGCCTTTGGGGAAATAGCCTGGGGCGCGCTTGACCATGACTGTTTTGAGGTCTGGCTCTTTGGCATCGGGCTTGTTGCGCTTTTCTTTGACGAGCACGCTTCCTTCGGGGAACACCCACTTGTCATGGTTTTTGATGGAGTGGGCAGCTTTCGGGTTGGCGTAGACGGTGATCCATGCTTCCTTGTGCGGGTCGCTGTCGAGGACGTGCTGTTCTTTTGGCGTCAGGCTGCGGCACAGCGCTGAGACTGTGGGCGAGGCGTGATAGGGCTGGGCGTTGAGTCTTGTCCAGCCTTTGTAGCCTTGTGCTGCCTGGAGCTTGGCCTTCGGTGATGTCTTGGCGGAGACGGTCTTTTGAGCTTGCAGGATCGTGGCCGCCATGACGACAGTGGCGGTCACTACAAAACCGAGGCGGAGCCAACCCATATCGGAATTGACGTTTGACGATGTGCGTCCGTTCCTGCTCCTCCTATCCCTTTGCGATGCGGCGTAGTAGGTTGAGCTGGCCCATGTGGTAGCTGGCGTGGACGGCGATTTTGAGGAGGGTGGTGACGGCTTTCTCGTCGGTTTGGGCTTTGTGCTGTGCTTCGCCGGAGGCGTAGGCGCGGGCTTCGTGGAGGCCGTCGATGAAGTGCTTGCGGAGGGGTTCGTACTCTTCGGGGTCGGGGATGCGGAAGTCGTTGTTCCAGAGTTCGGGGCCGGGGGTTTTGATGCCGTTGAGTGACTTGAGCCAGGCCTCTTGCCAGAGGACGGTGTGGGCGAGGTTGGTGAGGGGGGAGTAGGGGGCGTTGTCCGGCTTTTGGGTGGCTACTTCCCTCTTTAGGCGACTCAGGCCCGAGGGTTTGGGGATGTCGTAGCCGCCGATGATGTGGTCGAAGAGTTCGACGAGCGTCGGGTCTGGGATCGGCATGCGGCTAGTTTGCCGCAACTTGTGGGTGGCTGGGCCGGGTTCGGGAGGACGGCCTGTTGCGGATCCGGAGAACCCTTATCCCCCAACCCCCTCTCCCTCGGAATAGAGAGGGGGCTACGGAGTACCTAACAAAGTGAAGAAGTCAGCCAGAGAAGCGTCGACGGGACGCATGGCCTCGATGCCTAGGCTGGCGACTTTGGTGGTGTCAAGGACGGAATAGGCTGGTCGCTTGGCAGGAGTCGGCCAGTCGGCGGTGGTGATCGGTTCGATGTCCACGGGTCGGTCCAGGCCGTTGGCCAGCGCGTAGGTGTGGACGGAGCGGAGGGCGAAGGCGTGCCAGGTCATTTCTTCGGGGCCGGCGGTGTGATAGAGGCCACCGGCGGGGCCGAGGGCGGCCAGGTCGCAGAGGACGCGGGCCAGGTCGAGGGTGCAGGTGGGGGAGCCGGTCTGGTCGGCGACGACGCGGAGCGGCTTGCCTGCCGACCAAGCGGCGGCCATGGTGCGGGGGAAGCTCTTGCCGTGCGGGCCGTAGAGCCAGGCCGTGCGGCAGACCAGGGCGTCGGGGTTGGACTGGAGTACGAGTTTCTCACCGAGCAGTTTGGAGCGGCCGTAGGAGGACTGCGGGTTTGGCGGGTCGTCTTCTCGATAGGGGCGGGTGGCGCCGCCGTCGAAGACGAAATCGGTGCTGATGTGCACTAGCCGCCACTTCATGTCGGCAAAGAGCGAGGCCAACATGCCGGGGACGATGCCGTTCAGGCGTTGGGCAAGGGCGGTCTCTTCTTCGGCTTTGTCGACCGCGGTGTAGGCCGCGCAGTTGAAGACCCAGTCGAAGCTGCCCCAGTCGCGGTCTTTGAGCTTCTGGACTTGGGTGGGGACGGTCAGGTCGATGTCGGCCAGGTCCAGGCCGACGGTCTCCCAGCCGCGACGGGTGCACTCGGCGACCAGATCGGTGCCGAGCATCCCCGCCGCGCCCAGGACGAGGCTACGCAACGGCGCCTTGGCCCCTGCTGATGCTCACCACTTCCCTGGCGTACTCTTCGGTGCTGGCGTGGCCGCCGAGGTCGACGGTCAGACAGTTGCCGTCGGAGCAGACGCGCAGGACAGAGTTCGTGATGCGGTCGGCTTGCTCGTGCCGGCCCAGGTGGCGGAGCATCATGACCGCGCTGAGGAGCATGGCCGTGGGGTTGGCGACGCCTTTGCCAGCGATGTCTGGGGCTGAACCGTGGACGGCTTCAAACACCGCACAGTCGTAGCCGATGTTGGCACCGGGGGCGAGCCCCAGGCCGCCGACCAGGCCAGCGCAGAGGTCGCTGATGATGTCGCCGTAGAGGTTCTCGGTAACGAGGACGTCGAACTGCTCCGGCTTTGTGACCAACTGCATGCAACAGTTGTCGACGATGATGTCGTCGGCTTTGATGTCGGTGTTCTTGGCGGCAGCTTTGTAGAACTCTTCCAGGAACAGGCCGTCACTCAGCTTCATGATGTTCGCCTTGTGGACGACGGTCACGCGCTTGCGGCCTTGTTCGCGGGCCATTTTGAAGGTGTAGTCGAAGAGCCTGGAGCTGCCCTGGCGGGTGATGACCTTGATCGACTGGGCCACGTCGGGATGCGGTTTGTACTCGATGCCGGCGTACAGGTCCTCGGTGTTCTCGCGGACGATGATGAGGTCGAGGTGCTTGTCGGCGAACGGACCTTGGACTCCGGGGAGTGTCTTGGCCGGGCGGACGTTTGCAAAGAGGTCGAGCGCTTTGCGCAGGGCGACGTTGGCACTGGTGTGGCCACCGCCGCTGGGGGTGGTCGTCGGGCCCTTGAGGGCGACCTTGATCTCGCGGATCGCCTCGACAGTCTCCTGCGGCATGGACGACTTGCCTTTCTCGATGGCGCTGAGACCAGCGTCAAGGTAGATCCACTCGGCTTCGAAGCCGGTAGCTTCGAGAATGTCGATGGTCGCCTGGGTGATCTCCGGTCCGATGCCGTCACCCGGAATGACTGCGACGCGAGTCTTGCTCATATGTAAGATTCTGGCACTTGTACGGGGAAAGCCCAGTGTCTTCCCTTCTCTAGCGCCTTTCCCCGTTCAACGAATGTTGTTTTGCTGCAAACACAAATGTAGCTTTGCTTCTGGCCGAATTGCCTGAACTTGCACAAGCTGCGGTCTATCGCGTGGAACACACCCATTGCGGGCGGTCGCCCGGCGTGTGGCAACTATGAAACGGCTTCTCTTCTTCGCCTTGGCCGCTTTGGCCATGTCCTCCTTCGCGTTTGCACAGCACGGGCACGGTGACAATGGTAAAGGCGGCAAACACGGTCCGCCTGACTTTGCCAAGGGACAGGGCAAACGAGACGGCGAGCTGGAGGCGAACAACCGTGGTGGACGGAAGGCTGCGGGCCCACCTTGCGTCATGAGCCGCAAGTCAGGGGCCGGTGACTACACCAACTCATCGTACCGGTCCGGCACCTTCCATTACGACAATGGCCTGCACAAGGGCCACTACAAGTTCCACGGCTATGCAGAAGAGTTTGACGGTCAGCGTGCCCCTTCTCCTTGGTACGACTACGTCCACATGCCGGCCTATATCCAGACGGCCCACGTCCGAGTTTCCATTGGAGGACTGTTCGAATTTGAGGCTGGCGCGGCTTACTCATATCAACCCCACCACTTCTCGCGCTTTGACGAAAGTCGCTTGGACAACGTCGCCGACCGGCTAGGCGAAGCGTTCAAGGACAAGGACTTCGACCGGATGGGTTGGCTGGTGGACGACAACAGGTGGGTTCAAGTCCAGGTCGGCGACGCTGACCACTACGACATGAAGGGCGGGGCGTTCAAGGACGTCGTCCGCGACTTGGTCGACGAGACAAGGACGTCGTCGTATCGGGTGAAGAGCGTTCGGTCGTGGGACGACGGCGCGAGCATCGTCGCCGAACACTGTTTCATCGACCCCTTCGGCCAGCGGAAGACGGCCTGGCACAGCTACGGCCTGGAAAAGACAGACCACGGCTACCGGCTGACGTCGTTCCGGTCGGAATCCAAGTAGCGGGAACTAGGATTCGCGCAGTCATGTCGGTGGCAGACTCTAGTTCTGCCGCCGCTTACTTTGTGCAGGAACTTAGTTTTCTTAACGCATCAACACTAGGACCGTCATCCTTGTCGTTTCAACTGAAGTTGATGCGTCTCAGGTTCAAATGAAGCTAGGCGGGACCTGGAAACACCACTAGAGGACTGTCGTCACATGGGATGAAGGAGAACCTCTATGAAGCGCATCCTGATCTTGGCATCGACAGTTTTGGCCCTCGGAGTGGTGGCTATCGCTGATCCGGGCGGAAGCAAAGGTAGGAACCAGGGCCACGGCCAGTCTAACCAGAAGCAACATGGCCAGTCACAGGACAAAGGCCAACGCCATAATGGCCAGCCTTCCTCGGGTAACAGCGGGCACGGACACTCGAAGGCGCAGCAACGAGGTCCGGCACCGAGACAACATGAAGAGCCCGGCAGGTCTCGGCCCCAACAGAAGCAACAAGGCAGGGCCCAGCCTCAACAGCGATACCAACACCAGGAGCAACGCGAAAAGTCGCAGCCACAGCTGAGGCAACAACAGCATCACGGCAATGTTGAAATCGGCCGGCATTTGTCGCCGCCCCAGACCGAACGCAAGGACAACGGCAACCATAACCGCTTCGTCAGCCGGTCGTCAGCACCGTCTCGCTTCGCAGCGCCGCCAGTCATTGTGCGCAACCAGGTCATCAACAACGTGCACGTCACGAATGTGTACCGTTCGGGCTATACCTCCTACAACCCAGACTGGCGCGACCGGAACTTCTGGTACCCGCACTACGTGTACGTCTACGACGACCATTGCGCGCCGTCGCCTTGGTACTGGTATCCGCATCTGCCTGCGTACCTCAGCATCAGCCTGTTGCGGCCGTCGGTATCAGTCGTGTTCAGCTTCGGTATTGGTGAGGTCTACGCCTATCGGCCCCACTACTACCGTCGATTTGAACCTGACCGGCTCGACATCGCGGCAGACCGGCTGCAGCTTGCGTTCCGCGACGGAGACTTCGACCGGATGTCGTACATGGTCGACCCGAACGTGTGGGTACAGATCCAGGTCGGCGACCGGAACGACTATGACGTGCGGGGGCAAGACTTCCGCGGCATGATGCGCGACCTGACCCACGACACGCGGACGGTGTCCTACGACATCACCCGGGTTCGGTCGGGCTCAGGAATGGCCGTCGTTGAGGCACGGCATGTCTATATGGACCCGTGGGGGCGCCGTGAAGTGGTCTACCACCACTACGGACTCCGCCGGACGCCACGCGGCTACGTGATCGTCAGCTTCCGCACCGACCTCGCCTAAAGCCCCCGACCGCCCCGCCTGACGCTGGCGCGCTGACTCTTTCGTCAGCCGCCAGTCGTGGCATTGAACGTCGCCCCAGGTCGGACGGCGAAGTTGAAGATGAAGACCGAGCCCTTGATGACTTCCCGCTGCCAGCCGGTGGCCATGTCGCCGACCCAGGCTTGGGAGGTCCAGACTTTCTTCTTGCCGAACGGGGCGAGGTCGCGAGGAGTGGTCCAGGCAACGGCCCGGCGGCCCGGCCACATGTCCACGTCGCTGGCGTCTTGGAAGATTGTCGTGGCCTTGCCGGTGGCAAAGGCGTAGCGCACCAGCCCGAGATGAGTGCCGCGCGTGCTGTCGTGCGTCCAGCCGACGATGAACGCCTCATCCTTGGACGGCGGCAAGAAGATGTGGCGGAGCATCAGGTCGTTGAGGTTCGGCAGGTCGAGTTTGGTCTTGGCTCCGCCGTCGACCCGCGACAAGGTGTAGGTGTCTTCGGTGAAGTCCAGCGCGAGGGGTTTGCCGCCCGACCCTTCGACGGTCAGCGATCCTGCAGTGGTGTCTTCGGGCATCAGGTCTTTGAGTGCGGAGACCGGCTTCTGGACTTGCTTGGCGGTGCCGTCGGGCTGGATCTCCCAGAACGGGCCTGCCGTCTCGTCGGTCTCGTAGTAGACCGGCTTGCCGGGCTCGGTCAGCGCCCAGCCGCGAAGGAGTCCGGCACCTTTGGGCAGGTCGCGGACCTTGGTGGGCTCGCCGCCGATGGCCGCCGTCCAGAGTCCGGGAGTGTCGGTCGAGCCGTTTTCGATCCAGACCAGGCGGCCGGGGCCGGCCCAAGCGACTTCGCTGGCGTCGGCCTTGCCACGGCTGATGGCCGTCCGGTTGGCCCCGTTCTCATCGCAAATGTAGGCTCGAACCGTCGATTTGGCGTCGCCGGGCAGATAGTATCGAGCCGTGTAGGCGAGTGCAAACGGCTTGGCGAAAGCCACAACGGCGAGCGCGTAGGTGAACATTGTCCGTTGGAATTTTACGCACATACCTTTGTTCGAGTTCGGAATTGAACCTACGGCACACAAAATGCAGCGGACCAAAGGGGACCACGTGTACACTAGCTGAAACTTGACAGGCAATCAGCCGTTCCATGGACATAGGAGTCCGATATCCATATGAAGCGCACCCTCTATTTCGCGTTCCTGGCTCTAACCCTTGGTTCCCTCGCATTTGCCCAAGACGGGCGTGGCCGCAATAAGAACGACCAAAAGCCGCCTGAGAAAAAGCAGGAACAGCGGCAGTCGCCACCGCCGCAACCTCGGCAGGAACAAAAGCAGCCTGAGCGCAACTCTCCGCCTCCGCCGCAGCGACGTGAGGAGCGCCAGACTCCTCCGCCCCAGCCGCGCCAGGAGCAGCGGCAACCCGAGCGCAACTCTCCTCCGCCACCTCAGCGCAAAGAGGAGCGCCAGACTCCTCCGGCCCAGCCGCGCCAAGAGCAGAAACAGCCAGAACGGAACTCACCGCCTCCGCCTCAGCGCAATGACGACCGACAGTCACCGCAGCCCAAACGCGATGACACCGGCCGAGGCCAGCCGCGCAACGAGCAGACACAACCACGACAGGACCGCACACCGCCTCCGGCGAAGCGCGACACACCGCCGCAAGACCGCAACAACCCTGGAACGCCCCGACGGGACGACACTGGTCGCGGCCAAGTGCAGCCCCGCAACCAGCCGCCCCAGGACAATCGCGGAGGCGGTGTCCGACCCGGCAACCCAGGTGTCGGTGACCCCGTTGGGCGCCGTGGCGGCACCATCGACGTCACTCGCAACGTCGACCATAACCGGCCAGCGACCCGTGGCGAACGGGTGACCTTCAGCCCGCCCCCAGTCGTGGTGAACTCGAAGACGACGACCCGGGCTTGGCGCGAAGACCGCACTGTCCGCACGGTGCCTTATCGGTCGGGTTACTACCACTACCGGGACACCTGGTGCGACTCCGACTTCTTCTATCCGAACTATGTGTTCGTCTATGGAGACAACTGTGCGCCGAGCCCGTGGTACTGGTATCCGCACCTTCCGGCGTACGTCGCTTGGAACCGGTGCCGGCCGACGGTGTCGGTGGTCTTCAACTTCGGCTATGGCAGCCGGTACGACTATCGGCCGTACCACTACGAGCGGTTTGACGAAGACCGTCTCGACTGCGCCGCCGACCGACTGGAAGACGCCTTCCGCCGCCGCGACTTTGGGCGCATGTCGTATATGGTCGACCGCGACGACTGGGTGCAGATCCAAGTCGAGAACGCCGACTACTACGACCTGCGCGGGGACGACTTCTCGGACATGCTCCGCGACCTGATCGAAGGCACGCACACGATCAGCTACAAGATCACCGATGTGCACGCCTGGCGCGACGGCGCCTCGATCACGGCCCGCCACACCTATGTGGACTCATGGGGCCGGCGCGAGTCGGTCGAGCACAGCTATGGCCTCCGCAGGACGTCGCGTGGCTACGAGATCGTCTCGTTCCGCACCGACCACCTCTGAGCGCCAGTCTCTCCACACTGCCCCGCTGGACCATTCGGTCAGCGGGGCTTTTGTTTGCCTGGTCGAGCCGCCATTGGACGGTGGTCGTCGCTGGTTTGCGTGTACGATCATTGACCCATGCAAGGCTTGTCAGCGACCGGAAGAGCGTGGGTCGGCGTCGAGGTCGACCAGCAGAAGGCCGCTCAATTGGCCCGTGAGTTAGTCGTGCCGGAGACGGTCGGCAGGCTTCTGGTCGGACGCGGCTATGGCGACCTCGAATCCGCAGCCAAGTTTCTCTATCCTGACGCGGGGCACCTGCATGACCCGCGGTTACTGCCGGACTATGAGGCGGCGGTCAAAGCCATTCTGGGGGCTAAGGAGCGTGGCGAGAAGATTTATGTCCACGGCGACTACGACGTAGACGGTGTGACCAGTGCGGCCCTGTTGACCCGATTTTTGAAGCGGCTGGACTGCGACGTCGTCCCGCACGTCCCCCACCGGATGCGGGAAGGGTATGGCATCCACCTGGACGCGGTCGGCTGGGCCAAGGAGCAAGGGTGCAAGCTGTTCTTGACCTGTGATTGCGGCGTGCAGGCGCACGAGCAGATCAGGGCGGTCAACGAGGCGGGAATGACGGCAGTGGTGACCGACCACCACGAGCTCGGCGAGACGCTGCCGGAAGCGGTTGCTGTCGTGAATCCGCACCGCAGGGAGTCGGCCTATCCGTTCGCCGAGATCAGTGGCGTCGGCGTGGTGTTCAAGCTGTGCATGGGGATTGCCGACGAGCTGGGGATCCGGCGCGAGAACTATCTGCGGGCTTATCTCGACTTGGCGGTGATGGGGACGGTCGCCGACGTGATGCCGCTGACCGACGAGAACCGGGTCATCACTTCATTAGGGCTGCCAGTGCTGCGCGACAGCAAGAAGGCGGGGGTGCAGGCATTGCTCAAGGTGGCGAGCCTGGACATGGCCGACCGGCTGACGGCGCGTAACATCGGCTTTCAGTTGGGGCCACGGATCAACGCTGTCGGGCGGGTGGACGACGCTTCGACGGCTCTGGACTTATTACTGACCGACGACCCGGTCGAGGCCTTTGGGTTGGCCCAAGCCTTGGACGCCGCCAACTTGCTGCGGCGCAGCCATCAGGACGAAGCGCTGGCCCAGGCCATCGCCAGAGTCGAGGCGATGCCGGAGCTTCCGGCGGTTATCGTCGTGGATAGCGAGGGCTGGCACCCGGGTGTCGTTGGGATCGTAGCGGGCAAGCTGGTCGAGAAGTTTGGGCGGCCGACCTTTGTGCTCTCGGTCGACGAGGCAGGCAACGCCAAAGGGTCGGCGCGGTCGATCGAGGGCTTTCATCTCAAGGAAGCCATTGACCTGCACCGGCACTTGATCATCGGTGGCGGGGGCCATGCTATGGCTGCTGGTGTCAATGTCTCGGGTCAGAACCTTGTGGCGTTCAGCGAGTCGGTGGCCGCCCACGCTCAGGCCACGCTCAGCCCGGACGCTTTCCTTTTCAAAGTCAAGTACGACGCGGAGGCGACGATGGCCGAGGCTGGGCCGGACGCCTTCACGCAGATCAACCGGATGGAGCCGTTCGGGCACGGCAACCCAGAGCCCGTCTGGCTGGTCCGTGATGTCGAACTTGTCGGCATGCGACCGACGAGGAAGCCCGAGCATGTCGGCGTCACCTTGGCCCAGAACGGGCGCAAGCGCGGGGCGATGGCGTTTGGGATCGGCGAGTCGTTCGCGGGCAAGAAGATCGGCGACCGGATGGACGTCCTGGTCAAGATGGACATGTCCGAGTACCGGGGCCAGCAAGAGTTCCGCTGGACGGTGGTCGATCACCGGCCGTCTGGTTGAACGCCGACGGCCACGTCGACAGTTTGGACGACGCCCTGCCGCTCGATGGTCAACCGCATCGTCTCGCCGGGTTCTTGCTCGAAGAGAAGCGAGGCAAAGTGGACGCTGGACTGGACCGATGTCGTTCCGACCTTGAGGACAGTGTCGCCGCCTTTCAGGCCGGCTTGCAAAGCTGGCGAGCCAGCCTTCACTAATGTCAGCGCGACGCGGCCCTTGACCGGCTCTCGGAACTCGACGCCGATGTAGGGGTGCTTGACTTTGTGGTCGCTCGAGGCGAATCCGTTGATGGCTCGCTTGAGCACGCGTGGGCCGAGGACGTAGCCGACGGTCAGCCCTTGCGGACCGTAGTTGCTGAGATTTTTCTGGGTCAGGTCGGCGGCCGTGGGGGTTCCCTTACCTGGTGCGGCAGGCTTCGCGGCGCCACCACCACCTCCGCCGAATCCGCCGGGGCTGCCGAACGTGCCTGTGAGGGCGCGATCGGCCGGTCCTTGCGTGGCGCTCAAGATGCCGACGAGCTCGCCAGACTGGCTGAAGACCACGGCTCCGCCCAGCAGGTCCATGGTCGACTCCAGCCTGATCTCATAAAGCGGTAGAAACTGGTTCCGCCCAGAGACGCCCGGGCGGCGCGAGTTGGCGAACTGCCCGACGACAGGGCCACTCGACGAGGCAGCGAGGAGGACTTCGTCAGGGCCGATCTCCCTGTCCACGACCCGGACAGGCAACCGCATACCTGTCCTCCAGTTCTTGGCTTGCAGGCTGACGAGTTGCGTGGTCGCGTCTTCGCCCACCACGACGAGTTCAATGGCCTGCGGGCCGGACAAGGTGGCGTTCACCGTCCTGGCTTGGACGGCCGACCGGTTGGCGATAAACATGCCACTGTCCTGAACGAGGACGGCGAACCCGGTGCCGGCGCCGTGCGAGTCTTTCAGGACGGCCAGGGACGAAGCGACCTTGTCCCAAGCCGGCCTTTGCGCCTTGAGCTCGAACTTCGACTGCGCCTGGTTGTCGGCCAGGCTCAGCAAGTTAACCGCCAAAAACAAAATCGGAGCCATGGTTGGATTCGAAGGCTAAGGCCGCGCCGGTGCGCGGGTCGGTTTCGGGCTGGACGACCACCACCGGCCCCTCTGGTACATACGTGGCCACCACCATGTTCGCATCGCGGTTGGCGTAGTCGGTCGCTGGACTCGTCGCAGGCTGCCCACCTACGACAGCGGAGCGTCCGGTGTTGGTGTCATCGACCGCGGTCTTTTCCACCACACTCGCTTTGGCCATCGGCAGGGCGGACGGCTTGTGACGGATCGAGCGCGGGCGGGTCGGTGGAGCGACAGCTTCAACGGCCTTATCACCTGCACCGTTTTCCATCACATGGGCCAGGTCTGCGGTCGGGGATTCGGGCGTCGTGGTGGCCACGACAGGTGGGTTTGCCACGTCGAGCGGAGTCGTCTTGGGGACGATTGTGGTGGCAGTGTTGGCCGACGGTTGGATTCCCGCTTGCGGGCGCAAAGCCACAAAGCCGACTGCCAGGCAGGCGGCGGCCAGCCCATAGCCCCAATACAGCCGGAGCGGCGACGGACGGCGCACCTGGCTGTTGAGCACGGCTAAGCGGAGCCGCTCGGTGGAGAGTTGGCAGGCGGGGACATTGTCAAGTTCGCGCAAGCCAGATTGCAGGCCAGCGTACTCCTCGTAGAGTTCGCGTGCTTCAATATCTCGGCTCAACAGGGCTTCGACGGCCGCCTTTTCGCCGGGCTCGGATTCACCGTATGCGGCGCGGACGATCATGTCGTGGTCTCGTTGGTTCATACATTCACCTGTCGCTCGCCCAGAAGCGGGGCGACGCGGTCGCGGAGGGCGCGGCGGGCACGGAGGACGCGGAGCTTTGCGCCTCCGACCGTGCAGCCCAGGATGCTGGAAATCGTGTCGTAATCCAGTTCTTGGATGTCGCGCATGACGATCACCTTGCGGTGATGGTCGGGCAGGGCCTCGATGCCAGCCCGTAGAGCGTTTTGCTTCCAGTCCCGCTCTAGGTTCTGCTCGGCGTCGTCGAGAGTCGACGTGCCGACGGTCATCCAGCTGAGGGCACCCGAGGCTTCTTGCTGTTCCAACTGGTTACGTCGTGTGAACATGCGGGCCCGGTCGGTGCCCAGGTTGGTGGCGATGCGCAGGAGCCAGGTCGTGAACTTGGCCTCGTCGCGGTACCGGTGGAGGTTCTGATAGGCCCGGACAAAGACGTCTTGGACGATGTCCTCGGCGTCGTCGCGCTTGTTTGCCATCTGGTAGGCGAAGCGGTACACGAGGTTGCGATGCCGTTCGAACAGCGTCTCGAACGCCTCGAAGTCGCCTCCTCGGGCACGTGCGACCAGAGCCTCGTCTGAGTTCTTGTCGGCTGTGGCCGGGAGCAACACGCTTTTCACACCCACCATTGGGAGGTCAAGCCTTAGGGCGTGCCTCTGTTCCATGTTACACGGATTGGACGGGCCGCCGAGTTCCTGGTTTCTATGACCTCAGCGAGTCCCGCGACCCTGCGGGGACTTTTGGTGGGCTTGCAGAACCCGTGGTATCTTGAAAACAACATGGCGGAAGACCGACCGGACGAGCCGGAAGACCTGGACAACCCGCCCGCCTTCTTTCCTTACGGCGAACCCGTCCTGGAGGGCGAGGCTTTCACTGGTTCCACCACACCTGTCTTGTGCCAAGTGGAGGCCGTCTTTGCCGCCGAGACCAACCAGAGCATCCACCGGTATGTTTTGCTCAGCGACGGCGACCGCAAGTTGCCGATCATGATCGGCCAATACGAGGCAGCCGCCATCACCTTGCCGCTGGAGGGCCACCAGCCCGACCGGCCCATGACCCACGACCTGGTCCGCAACATCTTGGACAAGTTGGACGTGAAGGTCGAAAAGATCGTGATCGACGACCTTTGGGGCAACACCTATTACGCGAAGATCCATATGAAGGCTGGCAAGCAGGACATTGTTATCGACAGCCGGCCGTCCGACGCCATCGCCTTGGCCGTGCGCCTGGACGCGCCCGTCTTTGTCGCCGACGGCATCCTTGAGCAGAACGGGAATTAGGCCATGTTCGTGGCTTTGGCAATGGCAAGCCAGCTCTTGGGTTCTGCTGACCTGGCCGAATTGCACAATATCGCGAAGACGACGATTGATGCTTCCCTTGTGCGTTCCGGAGCTGGGATCACTGGCGTCGGTGTGAACTCGACTGGGCATGACGTGCGTGTTCCTGGGGGGACGCAAAATTACTATCCGGCGTTTTGGATCCGCGACGCCGCCATGATGTTGGGTACCGACTTTGTCTCGCAAAAAGAAACAGAAGGCTGGATTAAGGTCGTGATCGCTGCAATGTCAGGTTCAACGGAGCGACGACTTGAACACTCGATGGTGATTCCGCCATACTCCGTGCCCGATCATGTGACGCTGAAGGGCGAGGGGTGCTTTTATCCCGGTGCCTATGCCGAGCAAGGAGTGGGGGACTATGGGCTCTTGCCACCGGCCGACGATGCGTTCTACTTTGTCGGCATGGTCGCTGAGCAGCGACGGTTGGCCGGAAACGACAAGTTCTTGGCGTCCCCGTTGCAGAATGGCTCGGAAGCGATGTCGGTTCTTGCGTGGGCTGAAAAGGCGTTTGAGGGCGTGGCGGTGGATCCGGCGACGGGGTTGGTGGTTTGCGATCCCGTGCAAACGAGAGTCGACTGGGGTTTTTGCGACAGCGTGCGCAAGACTGGCTCTTGTTTGATGCCTTCCCTGCTCCGCTGGCGGGCGGCTGGGCAGTTGGCGGGGCTCGATAAGAAGCAAGCTTCTACGTATCGCGAGATCGTGACTCGGATTGCGGCCAGCTTGAGGTCTAGCTTCCTAAAGCAGGTCGCGACAGACGAGGCGATGCTGGTTTCGGCGACTGGACTGGGCCAGCAAGACGACATCTGGGCTTCGGCCTTTACAGTAAGTCTTGGCGTGTTGCCCAAGGAAGACTCCACCAAGATTGCAGAGCACCTCCTGCGGCTCTATAAGGCGGGCAAGATCACTGCTGAGGGCCAGGTGCGGCACCTGCCGGTTGGCGAATATTGGCGGTCGGCCACTAGCGGCAAAGACACCTACCAGAACGGCGGCTATTGGGGGACGCCGACGGGTTGGCTCGTCCGCGCCTTGGCGACGGTGGACAGGGCGGCGGCGCGCCAGCTGTTTGGCGAGTACATGTTGCATTTGCGGCAGATGAAGGCCAAGGGCGCGCCATTCGAGTGGTGCAATCCGGCGACGGGCCAGTTTGTCAACGCACAATATGCCTCGACAGTCGGGCTGGTCTACACGGCACTCGTCGCGAAGTGAATACGAACGGATTGCTGGGCGACTAAGGAGGTCGCCCAGCAAACATACGGCGCTAGTCCCAAGAAGTCTCGATCGTGTAGGTGACGGTCTTGACTTCGTTTGGCGCTAGGACGACCTCGTATTCCAGGGTGTCGTTGTCCAACCACTTGCCTTTCATGCTTTCCTTGGTGACCTTGTGTTCGCCCCAATGGCGCTCCCAGACGGTGACGGTCTCGGGCGTCTCTTTGCGGTTGCGGAGTTCGATCTCGAAGGTCTCGCGGCAGGCGTGGCCGCGGCGGATCCATTCGAACAACGTGCGTTTGCGCTCGACGACGATGTCGAAGGCCTTGCCTACCCGGAGGCTGAGCTTTTCGTCCTTGGGTGTGTGGTCGATGCTGTCTTCGCCCAGCATTTGCAGTGAGCCGCTGGCATCGGATTGGAACACTTTGAAGGTGCCCTTCGGTAGCGGGACGCCAAGCTTGTTCTCTTTCGAGTTCTTCAGCTGCAAGTAGACGACCGGCTTGATCGGCCCGGTGCCGACGGCGCCTTCGCTCGGATAGTACGCGCCGAAGCCGTACAGGGCGTCGACCAGGAGTTTCTTGGTGACTTGGACGCCGGTCGCCTCGAGCAGGCTCAGCTGCTTCATTTCGTTGTTGCGGACAGTCGCAGGGCGCGGCAGGGTGTACAGGTGGTAGTCGGCGAACTGCTCTTCCTGCATGTTCGCGTCCATCATTTTGGCCATGGGTGCACCGCCTGTCCGGCCTCCGCCAAACCCGCCAGGGCCTTGGACGACCCGGTTGACGTCGCCAGCCAGTAGCTTGAGCTTGGTGTCGGTGTAGGCGACGCCGGAGTTGTTGGTCATCGTGACCCATCCTTTGAGGTCGCCGAGTTTGCCGTCTTTGCCCAGCGAAAGCACGTAGTCACTCTTCCAGGTGAGTCCACGGGTGAGGTAGCTAAGCTCGATCTCGTTGCGTCCGGCCCGATCGCTGTCGAGCATCCAGACGAGGGTCGGCTTGCTGATCAGGCCAGCCGGGAGGCTGTCGACCTGGATTTCTCCGCTGGGGTTCAGGATGATCTTGCCGTCGTCGGTGCGGATGACCATTCCATTGTAGGTGTAGTTGGAGTTGCCATCACCCTGGCTGACCATGGCGGTGGCCGAACTCAATAGGGTGCCCTTGAGGACCTCTTTTCCGCCGTTCGGGAGCGTCCGATGGAAGGTGATCGGCTGGCCGACGGCCTTGTTCAGGATCGCGATCGGGCTGATCAGGTCGTATTGATAGTTCTGCTCCAGGACTGAGAACGAGCCGGGGGCTGAGAGGCTGCGGATGCCGACGCTGTTGGCTTCGATGAGTTGGGCGACGTCCTCGATCCCCACCGACTGGACGCCGGTTTTGAGGTCGAGGGAGCGTTTCTGTTTGACGAGGGCGAAGCCGCCGTTGTAGACGGTGAGTTCGCTTTCGGTCGGCGCGGTGGCGACGCTCGCAGCGAGTGCAAGGGCGGTGGTGAAAGTAAGCATTTCTATTGACTCAGACGGTTTTGTGTCGGCGCGAGGTTTTTTGGTTCAGGATCCGGAATAGCTTTGCGCCTTTTGCGTGAAACTCGTTGGGGTCTCACGCAAAGGGCGCCAAGGGGCTAGTCCCACTTGGTTTCGATCGTGTAGGTGATCTTTTTGACTTCGTTGGGCTGGAGGGTGACGACAAATTCATAGATCTGGGAGTCCAGCCACTTGCCTTCCATGCTCTGCTGGGTGATCTTGTGGTCGCCCCAGTGGCGCTCCCAGACGGTGACGGTTTCGGGGGTCTCTTTGCGGTT
>JAFDWT010000071.1 GCA_018268335.1 Armatimonadota bacterium
TAGAGGCTAGAGGCTAGAGGCTAGGGATTCTTTTCGAGTGCCTCAGTGTTGCGGTTGGCGTTGCCGCAGCCGCCCTCGCCCGAGGGGCGGACGTGGGGGCCGTGGCGTTGGTCGATGCCTTTGTGGGGGTAGGGGTCCTCGCCGGCGACCATGACGATGTCGCGGCAGTCGGCGTTGCTGGCTCCTTTGCCCTCGGGGAGCTTGTCCCAGAACCAGGGCAAGTACGACTCAGCCGACATGTAGTGGTTGACTAGAGCCCTCCGGTAGCCGCCGGTGGCGTAGTTGGGCAGGGAGCGGTGGAGCAGGTAGCCGTTGAAGAAGACGATGCTGCCGGCTTTGACCTCCACAGGGACGGCGTCGTCGTCGGTCCAGGGGTAGCCACGGGCCTCGCCGCTGCAGTCGAACCGCCTGTCCTCGTGCATGAACATGTCGTAGAGGATCCCCCGCCGGTGGGAGCCTGGAATGACCCAGAGGCAGCCGTTCTCGACGGTGGCGTCGTCCAGGGCGATCCAGCCGCCGGTGAGCGTGCGGTCGCGGGTGGGGATGTAGTACTCGTCCTGGTGCCAGGCCTGGCCGGGCTTCTTCGCCGACTTGATGAAGAGCATCGACTGCATGCATTTCACGTTCGGGCCGATGACGCTGGTGAGCACGTCGACCATGCTGGGGAGGCTGAGGGCCTTCTCCATCAGTGGCGAGATCTTGTGAGGGAAGTGGATGCACAAGTACCGGCGCATCACATCGTCGTCGCTCTCGCCGGGTTTACCCTCGACAAAGCCCGGGATGGTGCCGCGCTCGGCGCGGCAGATGGCGGCGGTCTCGTCGTGCAGGGCCTGGACTTCGTCGGGCGTGAGGGCGTCTTCGATAACGATGAAGCCGTTTTCTTTGTAGAAAGCCCGCTTGGCGTCGTCCATGGGCAGGTGGAACCAGCCGCTGGGGCGGCCCCCGTCAGCCCAGGAGGCGAAGGGGCGGAGCTGCTGCGCTTCCGCTAAGGCGTTCAGGCTCGTCGCGGCCATGTCTGTCCTTGTATTATCCGCCAGTCCGGTGGGCGATCAGTACCGCGTCGTCTGTCGTCAGCTTGGGTAAGGGCTCGAGTCGGCCACGGACGGGGTCTACGGCAGCCTTGAAGCTCTGGCTTTGACCGGTCAGAAGGTCGATAAGCTCGACGCTGTACTTGCCCTGTTGGAGCTTGCCACTGAGCGCAAAGGAGACGGGGCCGGAGATGTTGCGCTTGACATAGGCGGCGATCGTCGTACCTTTGGACATCGCGACGAACCCAGAGGCTTGCTTGCCCATCCCTTTGGCGCTGATTTGAGCGATCTGCGCCCAGTCACCGCCTGTGTTCACAACTTTGACCGTGTGCTTGCCCCGCGGTACGTCGACGCTGAGCGATTTCGTGCCCTGGCCGCCTTGGCCCCACGAGACAGAGGACGTCACTTTGCCATCAAGCTGGATGTTCACCGTCGTGCCACCTTGGGCGGCGCCCGAAAAGTCGATCTTCAAGCCACTGGGTGTCGTCTCGTTGAAGCGGAACTCAAGCGTGTTCGAGCCCATCTCGGGATGAGCTTTGCCCTGGAAGAAGCTGGACATCTTTCCAGGCAGTCCACCCTCGGCGTCGCTGGGCAAATTGAAAACGGACGCTTCGCTTTTCTCCCAGCCCCGTCCAGGTGCCATGACCAAGTCGCCACCACGGGCAGATTCGACAGTGGCCATCACGAGACCCAAGGATCTGGGCAGCCGTTTCGCGACGGCGGCCGCAGTCTTGAGGGTCGTCCACGGGACGCGGCCACCGAGTTGGTCCCACGACCAATACTGGGCCGAGCCGGCATGTCCCTGCAAGGCCGCGGCGAGAACGCCGCCGGTCACGGCACGGTACTCCTTGCCGCCGGGAGGCGGGCCACCGAAGCCGACCTCGCCGTAGAAGAACGGCTTGTCCTTCAGCACTTGGGCCGAGACGACCATGCCGGTCACGTCCGCCGGGTACCCGTGGGGTTGGTAGTAGTCGACGTTCTTCCAGATCGGCTTGTCCAGCTCGCTGCTCGTGGTGACCAAGTGGTGATAGGGGTCGATCGACTTCAGGTAGGCGGCCATCTCGTCGTGCCAGGCGCCGACCTTGTCCCAGCCACCGTGTTGAGCCGCGTCCGTGAACTGGACTTCGTTGAAGAGCTCCCAGGCCATGACTGACGGGGAGTCGCCGTACCGGGCGACCACATAGCGGAGCATGTCCTTTGTGTACTTCTTGGCGCGTGGGTTGATGAAAAAGTCGTCTGCCTTGGTCAAGAACCCGCCGTTCTTGGCGTTCCAAGGGTGCTGGGGCCAGTTGGGGTTGACCGTCGAAGAGAACAGGCCGTGGTGGTGCAAGACCATCTGGAACTTGATGCCGTGCGACTCGGCGGTGCGGACGATCTTGTCCCACTTCTCGTAGACCTGCGGGACGATCTCACCCAGCTTGGGCTTGGGCAGGTTCTCGGCCCAGAACGGGTTCTTGTTGTCCCACGGGCATTGCCAAATGCGTGACCAGTTGCCGCCGTTTTCGCCGAGTTTGGTCAGCCGTTCGATGACCGTCATCTGCGGGCCGGAGTCCCAGCCGATGTTCATGCCGACGGGCCAGTACGGTTGGCCGGCTGTGGTGACAAAGCCGTCCTTACCGGCGTTGACCCGGATGTAGCCGCCCGGCTCCGCCTTGGTGAGGCTGAGCGACACCGGCCCTCCGGCCATGCGGCCATTGACCGACGCCTGGCCGGTGTAAGTGCCCGCCTTGGGGGCGGCAAGGCGGACCTTCCACACCTTGCCGTCGAAAAACCCGAACCGCTCAAGTTCGCCAGTCGGCCCGATGAACCTGACCCGGACGTCGTTGGCTTGGGTGTCGTAGGGGTTGCCGGTGGTGGTCACCGGCAGCGTGAGCTCGCCGGGGCCGTACCAGACTTCGGCGGCAGCCGAGCTGGCCAAGAACAGGAGCAAAGAGGCGGTCGTCATCGTCGGCCCTACCGCCAATGTACCCCTGCGCAAGCCTCGGCACAGACTCTCTGAAAAAATTTGTATAGGGATTGTATGAAATTGAAAATCAGGTTGTATACTGATTGTCGTGCAGGGCGACGAAGCCAAGCCAAATAGTGAGGGACGTTCCTCGCGGTCCATAGCCGACGACCTGGTCGGGTGGATCGACACCGGCGTTGTTCCCGTGGGCACCTTCTTTCCGACGGAGCGTGAACTGACCGCGCAGTTCGGCGTCAGCCGCACGACTGTCCGCCGCGCCCTGGCCCTGCTTGTCGAGGGCGGGTTTGCCGAGGGGATCGCCAACCGCGGCGTGGTCGCCCGGAGCGGCAGACGGCACGCCACCAAGATCATCGCCTTTATTGACGGTTCCACGGTCGTGCTCGGGCGTCTGTTCGCCCAGATGAGTGCTGCCTTGCTAGAGAGAGGCTACTCTCTTCTTCACATCGACAGCAGCGTCCTTGGCGTCGCCGACGCCCTGGAATACGCCGTCGAGAAGGGCGCGGAGGCCGCTTTTGTCTGGTCGTTCGAAGGGTTTCCCGATCCCGAGCGAACCAACCGTATTGCCAGCCGGCTGCCTATCGTCGCCTTGGACCACAGTATTTGGCGATGCCCGACCGACATTGTCGAGCTGGACAACCATCGGATGTCGTTCGAGTTGGTCTGCCATTTAGCCCAGGCAGGCAGGAAGCGCATCGCGGTGACCGGCATGTACGACATGTTGGACGTCACCCATGAGCGGTTCAACGGCTACATGCACGGCTGCTTTGAGAGTGGCCTGCAGCCGCACGCTAATGACTATTTGTTCTTTCACACCAGCGGCATGCCGGATTACGATCTGGAAACGCTGTCGCGCAGGCTCGACGAGGACGACAGGCCAGACGCCTTGCTCGTCCTGCAAGACCAATTCGTTCCCGAAGTCGCCGAATTGGTTTTAGGCAAAGGCTTGCGTGTGCCGGAGGACGTTGCCATCGTCGCGATCGGCGACGACGTGTCTGTCCGGATCGGAGGGCGCGAACTCACCGCCGCCCACTGCGACTGGGACGATTTCGCACGCTTGGCCATCGACCGCATGATGGCCCGGTTGCGGGAACCGCAGGGGCCTCCCCTGCGACTGCTCGCCCGGCACGAGATCCTCGTGCGGGGCACATCACTCCATTCGGCTGCCAACCCCGTCGGTGACCACGACAGTTTTGTCGCGCACAACCAACGGATGCGGCCATCGACTCCGGCATCGACGGCGACGTCGCGGCCACTCTCTCATCGACGAAGAGGTCCATTACTTTGAAAAAACACTTAGCGTTCACGCTCATTGAGCTGCTCGTCGTCATCGCGATCATCGCCATCCTGGCGGCGATCCTTTTCCCTGTTTTCGCTCAAGCCAAGGCGGCTGCCAAAAAGACCAGCGCCCTGAGCAACGTCAAACAAGTCGGCATGGGCATACAGATTTATCTGCCCGACTATGACGACGTGTATCCGATGGGCAACGGCGCGTGCTGGTGGCAGCCGCTGGACGGCGGCTGGGCACAAGACACCAAGCCGTACATCAAGAGCCTGCCAATTCTTCGCGATCCGAGCGACACGGGTTCGAAGCTCGGTTGGCAGAGCTGGACGGTCAGCCGCGACGACATGCCGTTCATCAGCTTCGCCTCCAACGGCTTGTTGCTGTGGGACGGCTCGGCCAACTCGCTGTTCGGTGTGATGGGCATGGTCCAGAACATCGATCCGTCGCAGAACCGCTGCGGAGCGAGCAACTGGATGGGTCGCACGACGACCAACCAGACTGCGATCACACAGGTCGCAGGCACCATCGTCCTCGGCGAACGCTTTAGCAGCCAGCCGACCTGGGGCGTGGGCGACATCATGTCGGGCGTCGACTGGTGGGACGGCGCGGGTCACCCGGGCCTGCTGCCCGACGCCACGCGCGCGGTCGTTCCGTACACCTTCGTCACCGAATGGGGTGGCGGCGCGACGATCACTTGGAACCAAGACAAGCGGCTCGGTGCTGTGTCCGCTCCCTATAGCGACACCAAATCGTCGGTCGCCGTCTACGCAGACGGACACGCCAAGGCGTCTGATCCGCGGTCGACCAACCCGGATCCGACCAACAAGCCCGATCAGAACCAGTGGAACGCCTACCGATGAGAAAGCTAGCGCTGGCACTTGTCGCCCTTGCTGCTTTGGTCGCCACAGGGTGTGGCGACTCGCAATCAACGGCGACGAAATCAGAAGAGAACGGCTATCGGAACCCCAGCAAGTACCCGCCACCAGAGGCGGGGCAAATGGGGCCCAAGACGCCTTCGGCCAACCAGGGGTCGCCCTTGGGGCCGCCTCCTGGCGCCAAAGCTGGCCAGTGACCAGTCGCTAAACCACCGAAGGTGCCGGTCGTCAGACCGGCACCTTCAATGATCAGCTGCGCTGAGTAACATCAGGGCGGCAAACCCTTCTTATGCGTAACCGCACTCTTGATTCCGGCTGGCAGTTTCGACAACTTTTCGAAGGACCTGGTTATCCGCAGAACCACGCCGGTGCCCCCGGCTGGCTGGACGCGGTGGTTCCTGGACACGTTCACCTCGACCTCGAGCGGGCGGGGGTCATCGCCGACCCGTTCTGCCGAATGTTGGAGTACAGCGCGCGCTGGATCGACTTTGAACGATGGGAGTACCAGACCGTATTCGAGTGGTCGCCCGACGCATCGCTTCCTCGCCGTGTGTTGCGGTTCGAAGGTCTGGACACAGTTTGCACGGTGTCCTTGAACGGCACCGAAATAGCGCATCACGACAACATGTTTGTGCCTCTTGAGGTGGACGTCAGTTCGAGCCTTGTCGATGGCGCGAACACCTTGTCTATTGTGTTTGAGTCACCGATCAAGGTCGGCGCGGAGCGGCGCAAGGCTTACTTCGAGAAGGAGGGCCTCGCCTGGGACACCGCCCAATTTGATGAGCGGGCGTTTGTCCGCAAAATCCAGTGCATGTCGGGCTGGGACTGGGGGCCACGGCTGATCTCGGCCGGTATCTGGAAGCCTGTCCGTCTGGTCGAATTCGCTTCGCGGATCACGCAATTGTCTGTCCACCAGGAACCCCTTGGCGGCAAGAAGCACCGGGTCTGGGTCGAGGCCGAGGTGGAAGGAGACGGCGAACTGTCGGTCACCTTCATGGGCCAGACCAAGACGGGCCAGGACGCCAGTTTTGAAGTCGAAGGCGACCTCTGGTGGCCGAGCGGGATGGGCGAGCAGACTCTCTATCCTCTGGAAGCCACTCTTGGTGGCCACACCATCGTCAAAAACGTCGGACTCCGAACGATCAAGCTGCTGCGTGAAGCCGACGCCGTGGGTGAGTCGTTCACCTTTGAGGTCAACGGCGTCCAAGTCTTTGCTCGCGGTGCCAACTGGATACCGAATGATTCGTTCCCCTCACGGATCACGCGTGACGACTATTGGGACCAGATCGCCGTCTGCCGCGACCTCAACATGAACATGCTCCGCGTTTGGGGCGGCGGCATGTACGAGTCCGAGGCTATCTACGACACTTGCGACGCCCTGGGGATCATGGTGTGGCAGGAC
>JAFDWT010000072.1:0-8016 GCA_018268335.1 Armatimonadota bacterium
CCAGGGCTTCATTTTTGAGAACAAAGTCGTCGGCGGTTCGGTGCCGAAGGAGTACATTCCGCCGATCGAGAAGGGCGTCAAGGAAGCTTTGCTCGCCGGCGTCATGGCCGGCTATCCAGTCGTGGACGTCAAGGTCGCTGTCACCGGTGGTAGCTACCACGAGGTCGACTCGAACGAAAACGCCTTCAAGCAGGCGGGCATCATCGGATTCCGCGAAGCGATGCGCAAGGCCAAGCCGATCCTGAAGGAGCCAATCATGCACGTCGAGATCACCACTCCTGAGCAAAACGTCGGCGACGTGGTCGGCGACCTCAACTCACGGCGCGGTCGCATCGAGAACATGGACGCCGCTCCTGGTGGCGTGACCATCGTCAACAGCCACGTGCCGTTGGCCGAGATGTTCGGATACGTCACGACGCTGCGCTCCCTCACCCAGGGCCGCGCGACGCCGAACGTGACGCCCAGCCACTACGAGGAAGTCCCCAACAACATCGCCAAAGAAATCATGGACAAGGCTGCCACCAGCTGATCTCCAGGACACGTTCCGTCATACGGCCGGCACCGATCGGTGCGGGCCGCTTTTCTTAGTTGACTGCGTGAAGTGGGGATGCCTTGATGTCTTCTTGACAACATAGCGCCCCACCTTGAGACTTCATTGACCTGGACAGCACTGATACTCAAGGTTGGCAACAGGCGCAGCGCGGCACCAGCCGACCTACCATGGCACTACGAGCAGAGACCACTGCCAGCAACATTCGCCGGCTTCTTTTAGGACGCCCCATCCCGACTGCCCACGAACACCAGGAACGCCTCAATCTGTTCTTCGGGCTGCCAGTTTTTGCATCGGACGCCCTGTCGTCCGCCGCATACGCCACCGAGGCGATCATCGGCATCCTGGTCCTCATCGGGGCCAGCGCGATGTCGATGCAGCCGGCGATCACCTTCACCATCTGTGTGCTCTATCTGGTGGTCGTCGTCTCGTACCGCCAGACGGTTTTTGCCTATCCGACAGGTGGCGGCAGCTACATCGTCGCCGCCGACAACCTGGGCGAAAAGCCCGCCGTCATCGCGGCTTCGGCGCTCCTGATCGACTACATCCTGACCGTTTCGGTCAGCGTCGCCGCCGGTGTCGCTGCCTTGGTTTCGGCCTTTCCCGCCTTGCATTCTGCCTTGGTGCCGATGTGCGTCGGGTTCGTCATTCTCATAGCCTGGGCCAACTTGCGCGGCCTGCGCGAGTCGGGGATGATGTTCGCCATCCCATCCTATGGCTTCGTGCTGGGCATGATCGTGATGATCATCGTAGGTGTCGTCAAGGTCATGGGGCACGTGCCGCCCGTCCAGGTGCCAGTCTCCGATCCCGGCACGATCGGCAAAGAGGCGATGCTGCCGCTTGTCTTCGTTCTTCTGCGCTCATTCTCGGCTGGATGTGTGGCGTTGACCGGGGTCGAAGCGATCAGTAACGGTGTCCCCGCCTTCCAAAAGCCAGAGGCCAAGAACGCGGCCAAGAGCTTGGGCTGGCTAGCGGCAATGATGATCACGATGTTCTTGGGCACCGGATACCTCGTCCAGTACCTACCCAAGGTCACGCTTTTCGCCACCGCGAACCCCGAATACCGGACAGTGGTCTCCCAGATCGCCGCTTACGTCTTTGGGCAGGGAAGTGCTGGATTCTTCTACATCCAGCTTGCCACAGCGACGATATTGATCCTGGCCGCCAATACGGCGTTCGCTGACTTCCCACGGTTGGCCAGCATCCTGGCCCGTGACGGCTACTTGCCGCGCACTCTGGCCCGATTGGGCGACCGGCTCGTGTTCCAAAACGGCATTGTCGTCCTCGCGGTTCTAGCGGTGGCCCTCGTCACCTACTTCAAAGGCGAACTCGATTTGCTCCTGCCGCTCTACGCAGTAGGCGTTTTTACCGCCTTTACCATGTCACAGGTCGGCATGGTCAAGCACTGGTTCAAAGTCCGCGACAAGGGCTGGCGCAACAAGGCAGTGGTGAACGGTATCGGCGGCCTGGCGACAGGTGTGGTCGCGGTCGTCATCCTGGTGACCAAGTTCACTGAAGGAGCCTGGATCGTCTTGCTGCTGATCAGTATCGCTTCGACAGCCCTGTTGGCAATCAGCCGCCGGTACAAGCAGATCAGCAAGCAACTCGACCTTGACGCCTTCACCGGGCCACGTTCCAGCACCCAGGCGGCAATAGTCTTGGTCCCGCGTGTCCATCGGGGGATCGTCAGGGCCCTAGACTACGCAAAGTCACTCCACAGTGAAGTCCGCGGTCTGCATGTGACGCTTGACCGCAAAAGTCTGCCCCCGGTCAAGGAGGCCTGGAACAAGCACATCCCCGAAGTGCCACTTGTGATCATTGAATCACCCTATCGGTCGCTGATCGGTCCAGTCCTCGAATACCTAGACCAGATGTTGGAAGAAGATCCGAGTCGGATGGTGACCGTCATAGTCCCCGAGGCTGTCGCAACGAAGTGGCACCACCGGTTGCTACAAGAGAATGTCGCCCAGCAGCTAAAGAGAGCTCTCGGCGCCCGCAAAAACGTCGTCGTCTCGAACGTCCGCTACTTCCTCCATTGAATGCCGTAGACTCTTGGCCAGCCGATGGCGAAGGACGTAGACTGGATCGGTTTTTCTGAGGCGACGGTCGTCACCGCAGTGGCAAGTGCTGCTGGTGGCCTGCTGGTCAAGCTCATAGACCTGCCGAATGTCGCCATGGTGTATTTGCTTGGTGTGGCGTTTGTCGCCAGCCGACGCAGCAAGGCGGCTGGGGTCGTGGCTTCCGTCCTGGCCGTGCTTGCGTTTGACTTCTTCTTTGTTCCGCCAAGCGGATTTTCCCTGCTGGTTGCCGATCTCCAGGCATTCCTGACCTTTCTGGTCATGCTCGTTGTCAGCCTGCTCATCAGCACTTTGGCCACCCGCGTCCGCAAACAGTCGGAGGTGGCCAGTTTCGCCGCTGTCCAGGTGCAGACGGAGAAAGCGCGGGCAGACCTGCTGAGCGCAGTGTCGCACGACTTGCGGACTCCATTGGCGACGATCGAAGGTTCTGCCAGTGCGCTGATGCAGCAGGGGGAACTCAGCGAGCAGAGCCGACAGTTGGCGGGCTCGATCGTGCACGACTCGCGCCGGTTGTCGCGACTGGTCAGTAACCTCCTCGACATGACCAGGGTACAGGGCAGGATCGAGCTCGATGCCGACTGGTATGCGCTGGACGAACTGGTTGCCAACGCGATCATGCGGACCGAGCCTCTTTTCGACCAACCCATCACGCTGTTGGTCCAACCTGAGACTCCGCTCGTCTGGGCTGACGGCGTCTTGGTGGAACAAGTTTTCGTCAACCTTCTGGAAAATGCGGCCCGTCATGCGGGCCAACAGGCTAAGGTCAACGTCGAAATCGGTAGGGTAGGAGATATGGTTGAAGCTGTTGTGACCGACAACGGGCCAGGACTGCCTACAGGAGCTGAATCCAAGGTGTTCGAAAGGTTTTGGGGCGCCCCAGGAATGGGAGCCGGGTTGGGGCTAGCGATCTGCCGGGCGGCGGTCGTGGCCCACGGTGGCACGATTTCAGCCCGTAACGTGGCGAGCGGCGGAGCGCGGTTTGCCGTCGCTTTGCCCACAAGAGAGGTGCAGAATGCCTAATGGACTGACGATCGTCCTGATTGAAGACGAACCAGCCATCCGTCGGTTTCTCAAGGCCAGCGTCGGCAAAGACGACGTCGTTTGGCACGAGTGCGAGTCGGGCTCGGAAGGCCTGAAGGTCATCAGCAAAGTCAACCCCGACCTTGTCCTCCTGGACCTTGGCTTGCCGGACCAGAATGGCCTGGACGTACTGAAACTGCTTCGCGAGTGGTCGAGCGTCCCTGTCATGGTCCTGACCGCACGAGGGCAGGAAAGGGACAAAGTCCAGTCACTGGACGGCGGCGCGGACGACTATATCACCAAGCCGTTCTCGGTAAACGAGCTTTGGGCGCGGGTCCGAGTTGTCATGCGGCGAGTCAAACGCGGCCAGACCGCCGAGAGGGCTGTGTTCGAGAGCAAGGGTCTGGTGCTGGACTTTGAAGCGCACCGCGTGTCTGTACGCGGTGCCGAGGTCCGATTGACTCCGATCGAATACCGGCTGCTCGCACTGCTCGCCCGCAACGCGGGAAAAGTATTGACCCACAAGACGATTCTCGCCGAAGTCTGGGGATCCGGGTACGAGGACGCCACCCACGCCCTGCGTGTCCATATGGGGGCACTGAGGGCAAAGATCGAGCCGGACGCCTCGCATCCGCAGTTCATCCGGACCGAAACCGGCGTCGGTTATCGGTTCCTTGACGAGTGAGCGTCAAAGGTCGTAGGCGACCGGGTGCTTGGGCTGGTACAGCTGGATGTCGTCAGCACCTGGAACCTGCATCATGACCACAAGGCCATAACCGTGGTCTTGGGCTTCACCGGCGAAAGTCGCCCCCTTCGAAGCCAGTTCGGCCATCGTGGCGGCGATATCGTCACACATGAACGCGATGCTGTGGTGCCTTGGAGACTCGTAGACTTGACCGCCGTGTTCGCTTCGCGTCGGGTGGACACCGAGTTCACTTCGCCCAGTTCCGAAGATGAGCCAGCCATGGCCGGCATCGACCAACGGAAGGCCGAGCACGTCGCGGAAAAACTCCCGAGTCGCGTCAGCGTCGTCCGAGTAGACCAAGGTGTGGATGCTTGTGATCATGGTGATGCGTCGCCTATTCTACGGGCCAGGCGATCTGTGACGACATAATGCGGCTAGATGACCGGCCACTTTGTGATCTGTGGATGCGGCCAGGTCGGCTTCCGGGTCGCCATGCTTGTCCATCGGCTGGGTCTGCCGTTGAGCATTGTGACGACGGATCTGAGAGAGCCCTTCAACGAAATCATTGCCAAAGAGGGTTTCCGTGTCGTCTATGGCGACGCCCGGAACGAGGCGGTTTTGACCCAAGCCGGTGTGCCGGAGGCCCGGGCCGTGATCGTCTGCACTTCGCACGACCTGAATAACATCGAAGTCGCCCTGGGCGTCCGCCGGCTCAACCCTCACGGGGCGGTGATCATCCGTATGTTCGACCAAGACTTGGCCAGGCGCATGGAGGAACTGCTCCAAATCGACCGGGCTCTGGCTATGTCGCAAATCAGCGCGCCAGCTTTTGTCATGGCGGCAGTCGGAGAGGCGGCCCGGGGGGCGTTCAGCTTCGGTGACACGCGCTTTGTCGCTGTCGAGGATTCACGGCCGGTCGAGATGGAGGCCTTCTTCCGTCGATTGGGATTGGATAAAGACAAGGCCAACCGAGCTGGTCGCCGCCGGTTTGGATGGCGCGAGTGGCGTCAAGCGTTCCAACTTGTCAACCCGGCGTTCAAGTGGGTCGCCTTGGTGTTGTCGCTGATGTTTGTTGTCAGCGTCTTCATTTTCACGGTCGGTCTCAAGCTCTCATTGGTCGACGCGGTCTACTTTGTCGTCACGACCTTGACCACGACGGGCTACGGCGACATCACCGCCCGCGAGGCGCACACTTGGGTGAAACTGTACACCTGCTTCATCATGGTGACCGGGTCGGTCTCGATCGCTGTCCTCTACTCACTCATCACCGACTTCATCGTCACCGCCCGCTTTGAGGAAGCATTGGGGCGAGGCTGGCACGCTGATGACGACCACTTGATTGTCGTCGGACTGGGCAGTGTCGGCTATCGGGTCGTCCAGGAGTGCCAGGAGTTCGGCCTTCCAGTCGCTGTGGTCGATATCGAACCCTCGCCAGAACTATTGCCACGATTGGGGCGTACAGCGTTCATCCACGGAGACGGGCGCGACGCTGAGACGCTTGAACGGGCGGGCCTAAAGAGCGCTGTCGCTGTCGTCGCGTGTACCCAGGACGACGCGGTGAACTTAGGCATCGGTCTGGCGGTCAAGAAGAGCCGACCCGAGACACGCACTATCGTCCGTCTTTTTGACGGCACATTTGCGCGCAAGGTCGGAGACGCCCTCAAGCTGGACGTGACGCTGAGTGCCTCGCGGATAGCCGCGCCGAGCTTTGTCGGGGCAGCATTGTGCAAGGACGCTCTCTTGAGTTATGTCGAGGCCGATGAACTCGTGATCGTTCGGCCACCAAGCCAGGACGACTCGGAGTTTTTCGTGGAGCGGCACAGATTGGCAGCAATAGGCGAAGAGATCTAGTCTCCTTATCGAATCAAAACAGGGCTGTTCAGATTCTTGCCCAAATCTTGCCAAAGCAAAATCACCACCTGTAGAATGGTGATGCGCACTTCGCCTGCGTTTGAGGTGACTATTCTTATGAATTGCCAGCCAACATCCAAGAAATCAGCGTTCACGTTGATTGAGCTTCTCGTCGTCATCGCGATCATCGCCATCCTCGCCGCGATTCTTTTCCCTGTCTTTGCCCAAGCCAAGTCGGCAGCAAAGAGGACGGCGGCACTGAGCAACACTAAGCAGCTCGGCACCGCGATGAACATCTACACGTCTGACAATGACGACTCATTCCCGCTGTCGTACGCATTTGACGAGAACGGCACGATGTTAATGGGCCCGACCGGCCCGGCTCCTTATCATCTGGCGTCTGTTCCGGCAGGGTGGGGCGTCAATGCTCCCTACAAGGAGACCGACGCTGTGCACTGGGCCAACAGCACGTTTCCTTACACCAAGAACTACGATTTGCAGAATTGCGGTTTCACCAGCCTTTACACGTCGGGATTCGACTACTCCACGGCTCCCGGCGGATTACCGATCCTCGGCATTAGCATGAACGGTCTTCTGAACGGTTACCCGGCGACAGCGATCGTCAACGTTTCTCGCACGCCTCTCATGGTTTGGGGCAATGGCCGGGAAGCATATCGAGGGTATGCGTACACGAACCCGATCATGCGTTGCGACGTCGTCGGTACGCCGGGCAACCCAGCTCCCGCATGCCAGTTCAACCCGGGCGGGAGGCCCCAAGCCGGCATGACCAGGTCGCTGAGCCTGCGCATGGACACGTATGAGTTTGCATTTAACAGCGCAAACGACACGACCTGGGTACAGGGCGACGGATGGGTCGTCGCTCGAGCTGACAGCTCCGCCAAGTTCTTCAAGCAACCCAAGAACGGCACCAACACGGGCAACTATGACCAGCCCGGCTACATTTACACAGACGGCGACACTGGAGGCGGCTATCTCGACACTCCTTTGCGTTGTCGATTCGGTTCCGGTGGCCTGTATCAGAGCTACTTCCGGCCAGACACCGACGCGAACTATGAGTTTGGCTCTGTCGGTATGGCGGTGAGTTGCCAGAAGTGAAGCGGATCTTAGCGATCGTGGGAGTCGCCGTCCTACTGGCTGGGTGCGGCGACACGCCCCCGCCAAACCCGGAAGGCCCTGCGGCCAAATCTGGCAAGTCTTATTCCCGCGAAGACGCGGAAAAGGCCAGGCCAGTCCGCAAGGGCCAAGGCGACTGAACCTACCACTAGGCCCCGCAAGCTTGCGGGGCCTAGTTCTTGGCGTCAATGATGCTTCCTTAGCCCTAGGCCGACTTGAACCTGGGGGCCCCGAAATGGCATCATTTCGAAGCTCGCGCGTGGGCTTAGCGAACCCAATTCAAGCGCGCGGACATCGTTCTCCGGCCTTGGTCGAACAGACGAAGGTGGCTCTGCGAAGGCGGCTTGCTGTAGCGGTAAAAACCGGACGAGAAAACAGGAAACACAAATGGCAAGAGCTAAATTTGAAAGGACGAAGCCGCACGTCAACGTGGGAACCATCGGCCACGTCGACCACGGCAAGACCACACTCACCGCGGCCATCACCGGCGTCCTCGCCGAGAAGGGCCTCGCGACCAAGCGCGGTTATGACGAGATCGACTCGGCGCCCGAAGAGAAGGCCCGCGGTATCACGATCAACATCTCGCACCAGGAGTACGAGACGGCCACGCGCCACTACGCGCACGTCGACTGTCCTGGCCACGCTGACTTTATCAAGAACATGATCACGGGCGCCGCCCAGATGGACGGCGCGATCCT
>JAFDWT010000072.1:8144-8268 GCA_018268335.1 Armatimonadota bacterium
AAGTACGGCTTCGACGGCGACAACGCCCCGATCATCAAGGGTTCGGCCCGCAAGGCCCTCGACCAAGTCGAGGCCGGCAAGGTCGACTTTGAGGACCGCCACGTCAAGTCGATCCTCGACCTGA
>JAFDWT010000073.1:0-22132 GCA_018268335.1 Armatimonadota bacterium
GTGGACGTCATCACGGGCACGATCAAGAACAACATCTCCTCGCGGATCGCCTTCGCGGTTTCTTCTCAGATCGACTCGCGCACGATCTTGGACCAGGCGGGTGCCGACAAGTTGGTCGGCAAGGGAGACATGCTGTTTTTGCCCATTGACGCCACCAAGGCTGTCCGCGTGCAGGGCTGCTATGTCAGCGAATCGGAGATCGAGAAGGTCTGCGACCACTGGCGGGCGCAAGAGAAACCGCATTATGTGCTGAGCCCTGTGCAGATCGTCATCGAGGATCGCGAGGCAGAGATGCGCGAGCAGGAGGACGACCCGCTGTGGGAGCAGTCGGTCCGCTGGGTGGTGGAGCGCGGCGAGGCCTCGACCTCGATGCTCCAGCGTAAGTTCTCCATTGGCTTCCAGCGGGCCAGCCGCCTGTTGGACATGATGGAGGAGCGCGGCGTGGTCGGCCAGCGCGATGGCCCGCGACCTCGCCAGGTATTGATGGACGTGGTTCGTGCCGAAGTACTCTTAGGAAACGAAGCCTATATGACCCCCATAGGAGAGGGCAGCGGCGACCCTGATGTTGAGCAATGAAGCATAAGCGAGTCCTGATGATCGGCAACTATCCGCCGGACAGGCAGTTCAGCATGCAGGGCTATCGCCAGTCCTTGATGAACGGCCTGAACAACCGTGGGTGGAATGTCGAAGTCGCTAAGGCGCAAGTACGGTTCAACAGATGGCCGCATAGCAAAGTGTCGAAATGGCTGGGCTACATGGACAAGATGGTCCTGTTTCCCAAGGATTTGGCCCGCCGCGCGCCAGAGTACGACCTGATCCACCTAATCGACCAGGGCAACGGTTTTCTGGGCGGCATCATCAGCCAGCACAACCACATCGCGACGATCCATGACCTGCTGGCGATTCGGGCCTCATTGGGAGAGATGGAAGGTTGGACGGTCGGCCCGAGTGGTATGCGGTTCCAACAAATGATCCTTTCCGGGTTGCGGCAGATGAAGCACTTCATCTCGATCAGCGACCAGACGGGGCGCGACTTGGTCCGGTTGGTGCCTGGCATCCAGACTCATCGCAAAATCTTGAACGGGTTGCTGACTCCACAAGTGCGCCTTCCTCGCGACGAGGCAGACGCCATATTGGCAACGAAAGGAATCAAGCCTGGCACTAAGTTCGTCGTGCACCTTGGGACTGGCCGCTATAAGAACCATGTTGGAGTCGTCAAGCTGTACGACGCTCTACGGCAGACCGACGGCTTGCAAGACCTTCACCTGGTGATGGTCACTAAAGAGCTGTTGCCGGACACTGCTGAGATCATTGGCACTCGTTCATTGGAACAGACCGTCCATGTCCTAGCGAACATCAGCGACGACGAGGTGTCCGCACTGTATTCCGCGGCTGAAATGCTGCTGTTTCCTTCTCTGATCGAGGGGTTTGGCTTGCCGATCATTGAGGCCCAAGCCAATGGCTGCCCTGTCGTCACATCCGACCGAGAACCAATGAGCGAGGTTGCACTGGACAGCGCCGTCTTAGTCGACCCGACAAACATCGAGTCTGGTGTGCCTCGTGTCTTGGAACGCATGGCTCATCGGCAGCAATGGATCGATGCTGGTACAGAGAACATCAAGCGGTTCACATTCGACCGATGGGTCTCTGACTATGAGGAAGCCTACACTTCTATGCTTTCCTGATCTTTAGGTTTCCTATGTCTTTGCAATCAACCGGACAGGTCTTGATGGTTCGTCCGGCGAACTTCGGATGGAACTCTGAGACATCTGATTCGAATTCGTTTCAGAAGCAGGGGAGTATTGATGGCGATGCAGTGGCTGAGTTCGACTCCGTCGTGACCGCGCTTCGCGCAGCGAGCGTCGCTGTCATGGTAGCTGAGGATGACGCCTCATTGCGGCTACCAGACGCCGTGTTTCCCAACAATTGGCTGAGTACCCACGATGGTGGGGTGGCTGTTCTCTATCCTATGGCTAGCCCGAAGCGACGGCTTGAACGCCGGCGTGAGATTCTCGACATGCTTATATCGAGCTACCACATTGACCATGTGGTGGATATGAGCTATCACGAGGACGAAGGGCGCTTTTTGGAAGGTACTGGAAGCCTTGTCCTGGATCGCATCAACCGGTTCGCTTACGCCTGCCGCAGTCCCCGTACTTGCGATGCCCTTGTCAACGAGTGGTGTGCGCGGATGGACTATCGGCCCCTTGTCTTCGATGCCTTTTGTGATAGTGTGCCGGTCTACCACACCAATGTGCTGCTCTCCGTTGGAACTGACTGGGCGGCCGTGTGCAGTGCTTGGATCGCAAGTTCGGACCGAGACAGGGTGTTGACCGCCCTTCATGACTCGGGAAAGACTGTGCTGGAAGCCACTGAGGCAGAAGCCATGGGCTTTGGCTGCAACATACTGGAACTGCAGGCGGGCGGGCGGACGATCATCGCTGGTCACCTTGACTTGCCCTCAAGTGATGGTCGTCCCTATTTGGAAAAACTCGAATCGGTCGCTGGACCACTGGTCGGCAATCCGACACCAACCATTTGGTCACAAGGTGGCGGCGGAATCAGGTGTATGATTTGTGAACTGTTCCTGGAGGAGAGACATTGACCCAACCGAAGAAGTACGTCTGCAAGCGAGCCTACAAGCCTGTGCATATAGACGGCCAGATCGACGATCCGGCTTGGGCGGCAGCCGCATGGACGGATCCGTTTGTGGACATCGAGGGCGATAAGAAGCCCTTGCCCCGTTTCCGGACTCAGGCCAAGATGCTGTGGGACGACGACTACTTCTATGTCGCTGCTGCCATGGAGGAGCCCCATGTCTGGGCAACCTTAACCGAGCACGACTCGGTGATCTTCCATGATAACGACTTCGAAGTCTTCATCGATCCCGATGGCGACGGAGCGCGCTACTTCGAATTCGAAATCAACGCGCTCAACACGACTTGGGACCTCTATCTCAATAAAACTTATCGCAATGGTGGCTCGGCCGACAACAGCTGGGAGACACACGCCAAGTCAGCAGTCCATGTGATGGGGACACTGAACGACAGCAGCGACACGGACACAGGATGGCGGGTTGAGATCGCCTTTCCTTGGGACTGCTTCAAGGAGAAGGGCGGCATGCGGTGTCCACCAAAAGGTGGAGATGTCTGGCGCGTCAACTTCAGTCGCGTGGAATGGCATACCGACATTGTCGAAGGCAAATACGTGAAGAGAGCCGGACTGCGCGAAGACAACTGGGTGTGGAGTCCGCAGGGAGTCGTCGACATGCATATCCCCGAGCACTGGGGCTTCGTGGAGTTTGTCGACTAGCAGACTGCCGGTTCGACGACGCTGAGTGTCTGTTTGTCAGCGTCCAGAACCGCCATGGCGCCCACGGGGAGCGTCAGCTTGTCAGCCACATGCCCGATCGGCAGTCCGGTCAGGACGGGCACACCGAGACCTTTCAGCCGGAGCTCGATCACGTCCTTGCACTTCCACGGCGACTGGGAGTCCTGTTCGTCACAGTTGGTGAACTGCCCGACGGCAACTCCCTTCACCTTACCCAGCGCGCCATTGAGCCAAAGCTGCGTCAGCATGCGGTCAATGCGATATGGTGCTTCGGTCACATCTTCGATGAACAGGATCTTGCCCGCGAAGTCTGGCTCATAGGGCGTAGCCATCAGATGTGATAGAAGGGTCAGATTGCCGCCCACAAGCCTGCCCCTTGCCTTTCCTCCATGGAGTGTCGCCAGCTGCAAGTCACCCTTGCTGGCAGTGGCGGCATCGGGTTGGGCGAATGTACCGACCCTTGATGCATGGCCAATAGCCTTCTGTAACCAGTTGGTGGAGTATTCCCTGGCGGTCGAAGTTGCTACTGGACCATGGAAGGTCACCAAGCCGGTCTTCTTGTAGATGGCGTTGAGGAGAGCTGTGACGTCGCTATAACCTACCAGCACTTTTGGATGGCGACGGATCGCCGCGTAGTCCAGGCGAGGCAGGATTCGCATGGCACCATAGCCACCTTTGATACAAACGATGCCCCTCACTTCGGGGTTTTTGAACGCCCAATTGAGGTCGTGCGCCCGCTCCTCGTCGGTTCCTGAGAGATAGCCCCAACTCTTGTTGGCGTTCTCGCTCATGATAGGTCGGTAACCTAATGCTTTGATAAACGAACAAGCTTCCTCCGCTTCTTTGGCATCAGGCAGTTTTGAGGCCGGAGCGATCAAGGCGACAGTGTCACCTGGCTTCAGGGCCGGTGCCAGCAGTTGCTTGCGCTTGGGTTCCGCAGAGGCCAATCCTGCCATGGGTAGGGCCGCCAGGCTAGCGGCCAGCACAGTCCTTCGCGTCAGGTTGTCGTCCACTGTGTTGTGATTCTGAACCACTGGGACGCGTTTGGTGCTGGTGTAAGCTCACTTCATGGTCACGCTTGCCGCAGTCGTCCTTAGCAGTGCCGTCCTTTCGCAGCCAAGCGGGGGTGTACCCAAGTCCGTTATGGACAAGATGACAGTAGGCGTCAATATCACCCGCTGGTTCTGCTATCTGGCCGATGCCAAAGACACGAAGCACTTCGACAGTTACTTATTGGAAGCTGATATCCAGCACCTGAAGGGGATCAAGGCGAAATTTGTCCGGCTTTGTGTCTCGCCCGAAGCGATCTATGACGCCGGCAAGCCCAACGCGAAGAACTTGCCCTACCTGGACAAGGCCGTCAAGCGCCTCAACGACAATGGGTTCCTTGTCTTGCTCGACCTGCACGACAATGGCCAACTGAATCTCGATAAGCCGCCCTACAACGACACGGGGCTGATCACCTTCTGGGAGAAAATGGCTGACCACTATAAGGGTAAGAGACTCTCCGACGTCGTCTTTGAGATCGTCAACGAGCCGGTCTTCCAGAAAAGCCCTGAGGTTTGGTACAAGCTGCAAGAGCAGACCGTCAAGGCCATCCGGCTTCGCGACCCCAAGCGCACCATCGTCGTCACAGGCACTAGTTGGGGTGGCATCGACACGCTGGTCAAGATGAAGAAGGTGGACGCCTCGAACCTTCTCTACTCCTTCCACTGCTACGACCCGTTCTTCTTCACCCACCAGGGGGCCGAGTGGGTCGGTGAATGGCCGCGACAGCTGAAGGGCGTACCGTTCCCCGCCTCTGCCACCAGCGTGAACAAGATCCTCGCCCAAAACGACTCCAAGTTCCGCGACAGCCTCGTGGACTACGGCAAAGCCGGCTACGACGCGGCTTATCTCAAGAGCCGCATCAAGTCGTGCATGGACTGGGGCAAAGCCAACAAGGTGCCCGTCTTCCTCGGTGAGTTCGGTGTCTACCCCAAGGTCGCTCCGTCGGCGGACAGGGCCGTGTGGTTCAAGGCGATGCGGGCCGCTTGCGAGAGCCTGGGCTGCCCCCACGCGATCTGGGGCTATGACGACGGGTTGGGCCTCGGCCGCCAGATCAAGGACGGTAAAGTCGTCCTTGACCAGGTGGCGCTGAAGGCGATGTACCGCTAACTGATCAGGCGTAGGCGGCCGCGACGACCTTCTCGGCCGCCTCTTGCATCGTCGCCGCGCCGATGATCGAGGTCGGCTTCAGGAGTTCCAGCCCTTCGGCAGCGCCGGTGCCCTCGATGCGGGCGACCACGGGGATCTTCACATCCAGCTCGTTCAGGGCTTGCAGGATGCCCATGGCGACTTGGTCGCCGCGGGTGATGCCGCCAAAGATGTTGATCAGCAGACCCTTGATGCCGGGGTCCATCAAGACGAGCTCGACGCACGCCTTGACGCGGTCGGCCTGGGCTCCGCCGCCGACGTCGAGGAAGTTGGCGGGCTTGCCTCCCGCCTTGCTCACTTCGTCCAGTGAGCACATGACCAGGCCCGCTCCGTTGCCGATGATGCCGATGTCGCCGGGCAGGCGGACGTAGGCGATTCCGCGGCGGGCCGCCTCGGCCTCGATGGGGTCTTCGGCGCTGGCGTCCTTGGTCTCTTCGTATTCGCCGTGGCGATAAAGCGCGTTCTCATCGATGCTCACCTTGGCGTCGGCGGCGATCAGCTTGCCTTCGGGCGTCAGGGCGACGGGGTTGATCTCGACCAGGTCGGCGTCACTGGCGATGTAGGCCTGGACGAGACCCTTGATCATCGTGACCATCTGGCGCTGGGCTTTGGCGGGGATGTGGGCCCGCTGGACGGCGTCGCGGATCTCGAAGTCGGCTAGACCCCAGGCGTTGTCGACGTGAAGCCGGACGATCGCTTCCGGCTTGGTCGCGGCGACCTCTTCGATCTCCATGCCGCCTTCTTTGCTGATCATGACGACCAGCTTTTGCACCGCCCGGTCCAGGAGGACGGAGAGGTAGTACTCCTCGGCGATGTCGATCTGCTCGGCGACCAGCACCTGTTCGACCACCATGCCGGTGGGGTTCTGGATGCTGACGAGACGCTTGCCGATCAGTTCCTTGGTGAAAGCCCCGGCCTCGGCCGCGCTGCTGAATAGCTTGACGCCGCCCGCTTTGCCGCGACCGCCCATGAGCACCTGCGCCTTGACGACTACCTTGCCGCCGAACTCCTCGGCGATCTTGGTCGCTTCGGCCGGGTCGGAGGTCACGCGCCCGCCTGGGACGGGAACGCCGTACTTGGCCAAGAGGTCTTTGGACTGGTACTCGTGGAGCTTCATGTGCCCCGATAGGATACCGGGCCGCCCCGCCAGGGTTCGGGCCGGGCTCGTCCTGATTACAGTGCCAAAGTCGCGTAGCGGTAGGTGCGGGACTTCTCGAAGCCGTGGGCTCCGTAGAAGTCGAGCAGGCCGGTCCAGTCGATGATGCACTGTCGCACACCACGGTCGCAGAGGATCGTCAAGCTAGCTCCAAGCAACGCATGGCCCAGTCTCTGCCCTCGCACCCGCTGGCTGACGCCGATCGGGCCCAGGCCGCCGAAGTTTTCGCCCAGGTCATGCCGCCAGACGCAGCCAGAGATCGGCTTCGCCGACTCCCAAGTCTGCGTGTAAGCCATCCCCTCGACCGAGTCGCCGACCCAGAGCAGAACCACCTCATGGGGCTCGATCGCGGCCTTGGCCAGGACATCGAACCGCCATCTGCCAGGGAATTCGCGCAAAAGGAAGTTGTCCAGTTCATCCAATTGGGAGGGTTGACAGGGTGCGACCCGGACGTCGGGTCGAGACAGGGGTTCGACGGCCCAGGCTGGAGTCTCATATCCCCGCATGTCCCGCTCGACATCGTAGGACTCGCCACCGATCTCGAAACCTTCCACTTCCAAGAAGGAAGAGAGCCGCGCACACTCGTCAGGGACGCCGGGAAAGAAATGGCCGTGGTCGGTGCCAAAGGCTAGCCTGGCCACTCCCCGCTGTCGGAGCATGGCCTTGGCGGAGGCCAGCAGGTCGACCATCACGACTGGGTCTTCGAACCCCATGGCGGTGATGTGCGTCTGGTCGGGGTTGGGGCCTTTGAAGAGCGAAGCTGCCGAACGCTTGGCGGCCAGGAATGCGATCACTCGACCATCGACGACTTCGGCCAGCGACGCACCCCAATCGAACAAGGGATGCTCGACGGTCTGCTGTCGCAGCAACTCCTCGTCGACCCAGTAACGCTCTGGATAGAACTGCCGCCAGGCCGCAGCGAGGCCGGCCAAGTCGATGTCATGCCACGAGTGGCGCATGTGTCGTTCCGAGTCTACTGCCTCAGTGCACCGGTTCGGGCTCGCTGACCGAGGCTTCGACGGCGCGGCGGGTCTTGTCCAGGCGGGCGATCAGGTCGGAGCGGACGGTCACTAGGCGATCCAACGTCGGGACTCCCCACACTCCTTCGAACGGGTCGAGCCGTGAGCCGGACAGGCCGGTGGGGTCTAGGTCAGCGGCCACGTGGGTGTCGATCAGCGGGCGCAAGTCGGAGTAGTGCGACTGCAGCCAAGTCCGCAGGTCGGCATAACGTCCTTCTAGGCACGGCGTCGGGCCATAGTGGACGGCGTCGCGGATGACCTCGACGAGCTCGGAGTATTGCGAAAGAAAGGCGACCAGCCGGTCCCTTTGGGAGGTCTGGGCGGCAGAGAGGTTCATCATCGTCCCTCCCCCGCCTGCTGGACATAATTGATCCGCAGGTCGCTGACCATGTTGCGCAGTTGCCGTCGGTCGTCGTCGTCCAATTGGGGCTCGAGGAATCCGGCCAACGCTGCGGCGACATCGACAGCGGTCTTGGCTTGCTGGACGTCCTTGTGGATTTGTCCAGTGGCCATGTCTGGTTGGAGGCCCATCTTCTGCCACGCCATCGTGGCCATCAGCTGGGTCATTTCCATCAGGATTTCGTTGACGTCCGCGGGGCGGGCCTGCTGCTCATTAGCCATAGGTGCCACCTTTCAGGACGGCACGGAGCGGGAGATGGTGTCGGTCTTGCTCCTCTCTTCTCGTCGGCTTTGTCTTGGGTTCGGGGCTTCCCGCTTCCATGCGTCCTTGTTAGGAGCATTCCCCGGTCGGCCTCGAGGTTCGACGGCATGACTACGGGGCTGCCGCAACATTGACAGGTCAGGATCAGTGATGGTCACTGCGCCGTTTTCAGCCGCCAGAACCACTCTTCTTTGAGTTGACCGACCTTGTAGGTGTGGACGCTGGTATCGGCGAAGGCCACGATGGCGTTGCCGGTTGGGGACACCTTCTTGGCAGCGTCGTCCACGACAAGCTTGCCGAAGTGGCGGAAGTCGATGTTGGGGTTGCCATGCCAGGCGCTGGGCGGGTCGAAGAAGTTGAACTCGTACTTCTTGCCGTCGCCGTTGGTCAGCCACTTGGCATTGTAAAAAGCTGTGGTGGCCAGAACTACGGTTCGCGAGGACTCGGTGAGTTCGCTACCCCGGGCCGCGCCCTTGCAGTTCGGGAAGCCCGAGTAGTCGCCGGTCAAGTGGAAGTCGCCGCCGATGACACCATAGTTGTAACCGATCCCAGCCTCGTCTCCCAAATAGTGGTCGGCGACCAGTGCTTTGTCGCCGCCAAGTTTGCCTTTGATGTAGGAGGCCAGGATGCCCTTGGAGTTGTCAAACTGGTTGTTGCCGCTCATGTTGCCATGGCCGAACCAGGTCTGCAAACCGTCGGCGTCGACGTACATGGCCAGTGGATATGTGTCGTCGTGGTCGCTCAGGTAGAGCGACATCGCCGTCATCACGTCCTTGCTGGTCCGACTGGCCGAGAGCTGGTAGGTGGCGTTCCGGGCGGCGATAAAGACTGGAAAGAGAAAGGCCGCCAAGATCGCGATGATCGCAATCACGACGAGCAACTCGATCAGGGTGAAAGCTCTCCGGCTCATCCTGGTTCTATTATCGGTTATTTTCTGTGTTCAAGAGTGTCTTTCACGTTTTTGTCGACCTCCGGATCCCCCTCCCCAACTCCGGTTGGGGAGGGGAACTTAGTGCGATACGGCCGCTCGCACTTGGGCGAGCGACGACAACAATTCTCGAGCCCGGTCGAGAGGCCATTGCGTGGCGGCGTCGCTCAGCGCGTGGGCGGGGTCGGGATGGATTTCGACAAACAGCGCGTCGATCCCCACCGCAACCGCTGCACGAGCCATCGCGGGAATGGACTCGCGGACACCGCCGGTTGAAGTCCCTGCCCCGCCGGGACGCTGGGCCGAGTGCGTCGCGTCAAAGCAGACTGGGTGGCCGAAGGAGCGCATGGTCTCCAGCCCCGGCATGTCGACGACCAAGGTGTTGTAGCCAAAGGACGTCCCACGCTCTGTGAGCATGATCCCTTTCGCCGCATAGCCTTCCAGCTTCTCGACGATGTTTTTGGCGTCCCACGGGGCTAAGAACTGGCCCTTCTTGACGTTGACCGGCTTGCCGGTCAGGGCAGCTGCTTCGAGCAAGTCGCTCTGACGGCACAGGAAAGCAGGGATCTGCAAGATGTCGACCACCGAAGCGGCCACGGTGCATTGGTCGGGTAAATGGACGTCGGTCGTCACCGGAACGCCGAACTGCTCCTTGACATCGGCCAAGATCGACAGGCCTGCCTCGATACCTGCTCCACGTTCAGACGAGGCCGAGGTGCGGTTGGCTTTGTCAAAGCTCGCCTTAAAAACATAGCCAAACCCGAGGTCGGAGCAAATCTCCTGCATGGTGCCGCAGACTTGGTGGCAGAGTTCAAGAGACTCGGCCAAGCAAGGCCCGCCGATGACCACCATCTGCGGCCCGCCGAACGCCACGCCGCCAGCGTTGAAGGTCTTCAGTTCGCCGCTCCCTTGGCTTTCTTGATGAAGGCCAGGAACTCGTCCGGCGACGCCAGCCCGCCCCAAACGCCGAGGACTTTGCGGTCCGGCGTCATGATCACGTAGACCGGATTGGTCGAGGTCTTGGTCAATTCCTCGCGCAGCTTGGCGTTGGCGCGGTCCTCTTCGAACTCGCGGTCGGTATACAGCTCGGCTCGGGCAAAGTCCTTGAGCAGGCCGCTCACGTCGGCGCGCGGGATGACGTTTTTCTCCATCACGCGGCAGTTCGTGCAGGTCTGTCCAGTAAAGTTGACAAAAACAAGTTTGTTCGACTCTTTGGCCTCGGTTTCTGCCGGCGCGATTTTCTCATGCCAACTCAAGGCGACTCCCGACTTGCCGACTTGATAAGCTGGCAGAAATCCGCTGAGCGGCCCCAAGTTCGCCTTGCCACCGATGGCAGCCAGCAGATACAGGGCCATTGCCACATTGGCAAAGGCAAAGAGCCGCCGAGGCAGGCCTGCTTTGACCTCGCCGGGGTCGGTCGCCAGATGGATCCACCCGAACAAATAGAGCGAAGCCAGGACGAAGATGGTCGCCCACACCGACAAGAACACCTCCTGCGGCAACAGCCCGAGCGGCTGCTTGGCGACCGTCACATCGATATTGGAGAAAAACTTCAGCGCAGCGGCGAGTTCGAGGAAGCCCATATAAGCCTTCACCGAAACCAGCCACGAGCCCGAGCGGGGCAGCTTGGCCAGATAGCCGGGGAAGAGCGCCAAGAAGAAGAACGGCAAGGCAAAAGCCAGGCTGAACGCCAGCATGCCGAGCACCGGCCAGACAATGTCGCCGGTCGCCGCCGAAACCAGCAAGGCGCCGACGAATGGCACCGTGCAGGTGAAGCTGGTCAGACTGAAAGTCAGCCCCATCAGCACCGGCCCGAGAATGCCGCCGGCCTTGGTGCCCTGCTGCGCCTTGTTGACGAACTTTTGAGGGACGACGATCTCGAAGACGCCGAAAAGGTTGAGCGCGAGGACAACGAAAAGCACACCCATCCCCAGGTTCACCCACGGGTTGGCCGCCAGCCGTTGGATACCGCTGGCACCAAAGATGAGCGTCGTCACTAGCCCGAGCAAAGTGAACGTCCCCATGATGCCGGCGCAGTACCACAAGGCGCCCTTGAGGTTGCCACTGGGGGCGTCGTCCTTCTTTTTGCTAAAAAAGCTGACGGTGATCGGCACCATGGGCCAAACGCAGGGAGTCAACAAAGCGAGTAGACCAGCCGAAAAGGCCAGGCCCAGATAGGCGAGGAGGCCCGACTCTTTGGCCTTTTTGACGCTCGCTGTTGTGGCGTCTTCGGGAGCTGCCGAGGATGGCTTCGCTGCCGGCGTCGCAGACTTCAGGCCAGGTTGTGGAGGCAACCCAGTGAGCGCGGCGGCATATTCTGGCCGCACAGTTCCGGTGGCGACGGTGTAGGGAACTTCGAGTTCGACGGTCTTTGGCGAATCGCAGCTGCGGGCGTCGCAGGCTTGGCTTTTGGCACTGACCTTGAGCGAGCCCGAGCCAGTCGCTGCCGTATCAAGCGTCACCGGCAGGGCAAAGACGACCGTGCCTTCGAACGTGTCCACGTTCACCTGGAAGCCTTCGTCAAACTTGGTGGTCGGCTTGGGCTGGACAGGCGGGCCGTCGGCCTTCCACGCGCTGCCTTCGGCCAGCGTGAAGGTCGTCTTGGTCCAATCGCCCTCGCGCAAGGCGTCGTAGATGTGCCAGCCCTCGGCGGTTACCGCCGTGAGAAGGAGTTGGGCATGCTCACCAGGCCGGACATCGTCACGAGAAAGTTTCGCCGACCACTTCACACGCTCAGGAGATTGAGCGAATACACAAGTGCTCAACAAAAGAAGCAACAAAAATGCCGCAAACTTTCTCAAATCGGTCTCCTGCGGGCCAGCACGGCAATCTCTGCGGCCTTTCTAGACACCGCCGAGGCCGGTGCGGGTTCAGCCTCGACCGCGAACTCCAGCATCTTGGATTCCGGCGGGAAGCAGTTCTGGTCTGTGCACTGCTGGATGTTGACTTTCAGCTTGACCGTCAGTCTTCCAGTGGATTGCCCGAGGCGGACATAGACCGGGACAACGACGTCGCCCGCGTAGACGGCGGCTTTCTCCGTCTCGCCGCCGACCGCCGCCATGACGCCTTTCGGATACCGCACCAGTTCGACTGTCGTGCCGTCGCCACCGTCGATCGAGAGGGGGACCATGTAGTCCTGCGTGGGAGGGTTTTGATAGGCGTGCAAGCCGTCTTTGATGCTGACTTTGACGTCAAATCGCGCCAAGCCGCCGGAGTACAAAGCCTCCGGCCCCATCGACACGGTCACGCCGGGGGCGTGGTCTTGGGCCAGGGCGAGAGCCAGCCCCATGGTCAAAAGCGCGGTTGTCATACAGATAGATTACGACTAGGAAATGGACAGCGGCGACAGAATGTTCCGAAGCACAGGACAAACGTCCGGTTCAGGCGGTCAGCCCGAACCACTTCTTGAACTTGTGTACCGTCGTCTGGCGGTTGATCTCGGCGATCGACTGCGTGAGCGGCACGCCATTTGGGCACACCTTGACACAGTTCTGGGCGTTGCCGCAGCCAGTGACGCCGCCCTCGTCGGACAGCGTCTCTAGGCGCTCACCCTGGAGTGTCTGCCCCACTGGGTGCAGGTTGAACAGCAGTGCTTGGCCAATGGGTGCCGGGCCGATAAAGCTGGACTTGTCGCTGTACTGCGGGCAGGCCTCCATGCAGCAACCGCAGGTCATACAGCGTGAAAGTTCGTAGCGCAGCTTGCGCACCTCGTCGTCTTGGGCTGGCGCCATGCCCAGGTCGTAAGAGCCGTCGATCGGCACCCATGCCTTCACCTGGATCAGGCTCTCGAACATCTTTGCCCTGTCAACGATCAGGTCGCGCACAAGGGGGAACTTGGTCATCGGCTCTAAAGAGATCTCAATGACATCGCCCTTCTGAACCCCGACCTCGTCCACTAGGGCCGTGCAGGCCTGCCGCACGCGACCGTTGATGACCATCGTGCAAGTGCCGCAGACCTCTTCCAGACAAGCAGCCTCCCAAGCCGGGGGCTCCACGGCGGCGCCGTCGGTCGTGACGGGGTTCTTACGCACTTCCATCAGGCAGGAAATGACGTTGGCGTTGTCTTGGTAGGGGACGTCGAAAACGTCCCAGCGGACCGGCGCGCCTTTTCCGGCTTGGCGCTTGATCCGGAACCGGATGGTCTTGGCCATGGCTAGGGCCCTATTCTACGCGGATTCCGGGCTTTGGTGCCGACTATCGGATTGGAGGCCTGTAGAATAGCGGTGGACGACCTCACGGCCATGGCCCAAACGCAGCCTGTTTCTGGACTTGACCTCAAGACTGCCGACATCCTGGGCGTCCCCGTTTCGGTCTTAGGGATGGACGACACGGTCCGGGCTATCCAGGCGATGCTCGAGGGTGCTCCGGGGGGCATGGTCGTCACGGCCGACTCTTCCGGATTGGCCGCCGCCCAACACGACCCCGAACTCCACGACATCTACATGAAGGCGGCTTTGGCGACCGCCGACAGCATCGGCGTCGTTTGGGCTCTCCGTCGGTCGGGGCATCGCGTCGGGCGGGTCAGCGGCGTCGAGTTGGTCGACCGCATCTGCGCTCTGAGCGCGGAGAAGGGCTACCGGCTTTACTTTCTGGGTGCTGCGCCAGGGACCGCCGAACTCGCGGCCGAAAAGCTCCGGCTGCGCCACCCGGGTTGCAATATCGTCGGCACCAGGCACGGCTACTTCCCCGCTACCGACGACGAATTTGTCGCCCGTGAGGTCGCCGAGGCCAAGCCGGACGTGCTGTTTGTCGCCATGGGCATCCCCCGGCAGGAGAAGTTCATCTACCACTCGCTCGGTTTGGTCGGGGCGAAGGTCGCCATGGGCGTGGGCGGTTCGTTCGACGTCTTCAGCGGCCAGGTCAAGCGAGCGCCGAAGCTCGTTCAGAAGCTGCACATGGAGTGGGCCTGGCGGCTCCTCCTTAACCCTAAGAAGATCCACAAAGTGAAGATGCTGCCTCGGTTCGTCTGGTATGTCTTGCGGGCCGGCAAGTGAAGATTTACACGCGCCAGGGCGACGACGGCACGACTGGTTTGATCGGTGGAATCCGAACTTCCAAAGCTGCGGCGGTCACCCAAGCCCTGGGTGACTTGGACGAGCTCAACAGCGTGCTCGGCCTGTCTCGGGCCCACCACTTGCCCCAACCGGTGCTGACCGTGGTCGCCGAAACCCAGGCCGTGCTCCTCTCTGTCGGAGCAGAACTGGCAGCCCCTGAACACGATCGAAACCGCTACGAGACAGACCTGGCCGCCGAGACGCTTGCTCTGGAACACAGTATCGACGCCCTCGACGCCGACCTTCCCGAGCTTCGCCGGTTCGTCTTACCTGGCGGCAGCCCGGCCGGCGCGGCCCTCCACCATGGCAGAGCGGTGTGCCGCAGAGCCGAACGTTCTTTGGTAAACTTGTCTGGACACCAATCGGTGCGTCCCCAAGTCGTCGCCTACATCAACCGGCTCTCCGACTGGCTCTTTACGGCCGCCCGGTGGACCAACCGCGACGCTGGCCTCGCCGATGTTGAGTGGGAGCCACGATGAGCCTGATCGCCGCAGTCGCCTTCGCCTCGCTGACCCAAAGCAGCGACCAACAAGCCATTGCCATGTTGGGCCGCGTGCTCTTGCACTACCGCAACACGACCACGGCCTCCGGTTCGGTCGCGCTGACAATATCAGATGGTAAGGGTAGCAAGCTGGTCACCACCGAGTTTGGCTACGAAAAGCCTTCGCACATGTGGCTTGTCCAGCGACAGGACGGCGCTGGCGGATGGAAATACTCGGCCCGCAGCGACGGTCGCTACCTGATTTACGACCCGCCCCTGGCCGTCAACGGTCTGTTCCGCCGCTCGGACGACCTTCCAATCTTGGAGAACGTCCGCACCGAAGACGGCACACTGCGCACGGTGCCCGATCTATTCGGAGGTTTCCGGAACCTCTTGTTGACCGAAGACAACCCGCCTCTCGACATCGTGTTCTCTCGCAAAGAGCACTTGGAGTTCCTCCGCACGCAATGGGGAACCATCGCCACCGAAGGCAAAGGCAAGGTCGGTGCGCAGGATGTCACATGGATCGGGGGCGACTTCAAACCGGTCGGCACCTACGTCAACGGCCACTGGCGCATGGCCGTCACTCCCTCGGACGACATCGTGCGGTACGAGTTGCAGCGACGGTACAGCGAAAAGGCAGGCACAGACGCAGGCGCCATCAACGTGGCATTTGTCTTCGATGTCGCTGTCAAGCTGGAAGACAAGATCGCACCCGAGACCTATGCGATCGACAAGAAGCTGGTCAAACGGATCGTCGAGGAAATGAAGTCCCACGGCAAGGACGTCACACCGTTCCTCGGCGGTTGACATTTGGCCCCTACCAGCATCGACTGGTCTGCGCCTGAAGTACCATTGAGGGTGGACTTCAATGGCAGACACACTGACCTTTGACAACCTCAAGAAGGGCATGCGCGTGCGCATCGCCGGGGTGTCTGAGGAAGCGCCCTTCTGCGGGCGCCTGATGGAACTGGGCCTGACGCCAGACGCCGAGTTCACCGTGATTAAAGTCGCGCCCCTGGGAGACCCGGTCGAAATCGACCTGCGCGGGTACAAACTGTGCCTACGGCGCAGCGAATGCAGTTGTCTGAAAGTCGCGCTCGTGGACTAGAAAGTGCTCCTCTCGCAACGAACCGGCGCCGTGACCGTGGCCTTGGTCGGCAATCCCAACGCCGGTAAGACGAGTGTGTTCAACGCCCTGACGGGCTCTAAACAAAAGACCGGGAACTACCCTGGCGTCACTGTCGAGCGCGTCACCGGCAAGATGAAAGTCGAGGGCACAGAGTTCCTCGTCATTGACGTCCCCGGGCTCTACAGTGTCGAGCCTGTCTCGGTCGACGAGCAGATGGCCACCAACGTGCTGCGCGGCGAGGGCCCCGACGTGCCTGACCTGCTCGTGTACGTGATGGACGCGACGAACATTGAGCGGAACCTTTACCTGTTCAGTCAGATCGCCGAGACCGACAAACCAGCCATCGTCGCTCTGACGATGACCGACGTCCTGGCCCGCGACAAGCGCGAGGTCGACACGATTAAGCTCGCCTCGATGCTGGGCGTCCCCGTCGTTCCGGTGGTACCGCACAAAGGGACTGGATTGGCCGACCTGCAAGAGGCCATCTTCCGGGCGGTTGACGACCCCGACGTCCCGAGCATCGACTTGGGTTTCCCGCAGGTGGTCATGGACGCGGCCGATGGCCTCGTCGAGACATTCGGCCTCAGCGGCGTCGAACTCACCCGCAAAGAGGCGCGCTGCGTGATCCTGGAGGAGCACTGCTCCACCTACGCCCGTTTCCGCGAACAGGCCGAGCTGAAGCAAGCCATCGACGACGCCCGCACCGCCGTGTTGGGGGCCCACGCGAAAGGCAAGACTGTGGACGCCCAAGCCCGTTACGCCTGGGCCGGGCGGATCCGGCGCGAGGTCGTCGCCGACCGGGACACCATGCGACGCAGTTGGTCCGACAAGCTGGACTCTTGGCTGACCCACCGCTTCTTCGGTCTTGCGATCTTTTTGGGGACCATGTACTTGGTCTTCCAGTCGATCTACACGTTCGCCAAGCCCCTAATGGACATAATCGACGTCGGCGTAGGCTGGGTGTCCGACCTGGTCGGCAAAGCCCTTGCGCCTTGGCCGATGGTGGAGTCTCTTGTCGTCGGCGGGATTCTCAAAGGCGTCGGCGCTGTCCTCGTCTTCTTGCCGCAGATCATCATCCTTTTCCTTTTTATCGCCTTGCTCGAAGGCACCGGTTATCTGGCCCGCGCTGCGTTCTTGATGGACCGTTTGCTCGGCTGGTGCGGGCTGAACGGCCGCGCGTTCATCCCGCTGTTGAGTAGCTTCGCGTGCGCTGTCCCTGGCATCATGGCTGCGCGCGTGATGCCGGACCAGCGGAGCCGGCTGCTGACCGCCCTGGTGGCCCCGTTGATGAGCTGTTCAGCCCGTCTGCCGGTGTACGTCCTGATGATCGGCGCGATCGTCCAGCCCAAGTTCGGGCAGGCATGGGCGGGCTTCGCCCTCTTCGCCATGCACTTCGTCGGACTCGCCGTGGCGATTCCGACGGTTTGGGTGTTGAACAAGGGTGTCTTCAAGGGGCGTCGACTGCCGTTCATGCTCGAACTGCCCCGCTACCAGCGGCCCAAGCTGCGCGATGTCTGGCTCACCGTCTCGAGTCGCGTGAAGGTCTTTGTGAAGACCGCCGGGACGATCATTGTCGTGATGTCCGTGGCCATGTGGGCGCTTCTGGAATTCCCGAAAGGCGACAAGGCCGCCTACGCGGCGGAATACGCCAAGCTGCCCGAGGTCAGGCGTCAGGCCGTGACCGAAGACAACTACCTCGCCGAGCGGCAGAGAGAGGACTCTGCCTTAGGTCGGTTCGGCCGCTCGCTGGAGCCAGCCTTCCGCCCGGCTGGCTTCGACTGGCGGATGACGACGGCGATCCTCGCCGCCTTTCCGGCCCGAGAAGTCGTGGTGCCTGCCATTGGCATCCTATTTGGCCAGGGCGAGACCGACGGGGGGGATGCCGGCGCGCGGCAGACGTTGCAGGACTCGATGGTGAAAGCCACCTGGCCCGACGGCCGGCCCCTCCTGACGCCCTGGAGCGCCGTCGCCTTCATGATCTTCTTTGCCCTCTGCAGCCAATGCATGGCCACACTGGCGACTATCACTCGCGAGACTGGCAGCTGGAAATGGGCGGCCTTTGCGTTTACCTACATGACCGTTTTGGCCTACGTGGCGGCGGTGGCGACGAACTTCGTCGGCACGATAGTGTCGCGATAGAGACTCGCCTGGGTCGTTTTGGCGGGTCCGGGAACCGACAAGTAGACTGACGCCTTATGAGCATGGTCATGACAATGGAGTCCGACGCGCTTGTCCCCTCGCTGACATCGGTTGAGGCCGAGTTTCTTGGCAAAGTCCAGGAGTTCGTCGCCCGCGAAGTCGCACCGTTCACTCGAGACTGGGAGGACGCCACCGCTTTTCCCGACGACATCTGGCCGAAGCTCGGTGCTGCAGGGCTGCTCGACTTGGCAGTGACCAAAGATCATGGCGGACCAGGTTGGTCGTGCCGTGTCTATGTCGACTGCATCCGCCTGCTCGCCAAGGGCGACCCGGCTTTGGCGATGAACGTCGCCGCCATCAACGGTCTCTGCATCGGCCATCTCGTCCACTTTTCCACGCCTGAACAGCAGGCCAAGTACCTGGAGGGTGCCCGCAAAGGCCAGATCAGGATGGCTTGGGGCCTGACGGAGCCCGACGCCGGCTCCGACGCTCGGCGGGTCAAGACCGTCGCCACACCGCTTGATGGTGAGCCTGGTTATGTAAGGCTTGATGGCGAAAAGATGTTCATTACCAACGGTGGCCGCGCCGACCTGATCGTTGTCATGGCCCGCATGGGCGAGGGCGGCCTCTCGGCCTTTCTGATGGAAACGGACCAGCCAGGCTTCCAGATCGTCGAGCGCATCCACACTGTCGGCGTCAAAGCGAGCAACACCGTCCGCTTCAAACTGGACAACGCCCGGGCCTGGCACACGCCATGTACCTTCGACCAGGCCATCGGCCTCCTCTACCGAGGCCGGTTGGGCATCGCCGGCATGGCGGTGGGCATTGCCGAAAAGGCCACCGAGATCACGACTGAATACAGCAAGACCCGCGAGCAGTTCAACCGCCGCTTGTGCGACATGCAGTCGGTGCAGAACATGCTGGCCGACAACGCGACTGACGTCGAAGCGGCCAAGTTGCTGCTCTACCGCGGCGCCGCCATGTATGACCGGGGCGACAACGTCGTCTCCATCTCTTCCATGGCCAAGCTCTTCAGTAGCGAGGCGGCCAATCGGTGCACAAACAACGCCGTACAAATCCACGGCGGCAGGGGCATGACCCGCATGTCGCTGGCTGAGAAGCTATGGCGGGACGCCAAGCTGACGGAAATCGGCGAAGGCTGCAGCGAAATCCAGCGCATGGTCATCGCCAAGCAGATGACGAAGTGATTGCACGAACTCAGAGGGTGGCACTGGATGGAGCGAAGCGGTTCCAGTGCTGCCTCGCAGAGTGTTGATTCGGGAGCCCTCACCCGGTTCGCAGGAGCTCAGCGACCTCTCCCTCGGAAGGGAGAGGTGCTTCCTTCAGCGGATCGGCTCGAGCAGCATTTCCTTCGTATAGATGAAGTCTTCCCGCTCGTAGTTGGCCAGTTCAAAGTCTTGTCGCAAGACGATCGCCCCGGTGGGGCAGGCGTCTTGGCAGTAGCCGCAGAAGATGCACCGCAGCATGTTGATCTCGTACCGGTGCGAATAGCGCTCACCGGGTGAGAACCGTGCCTCGTCCGTGTTCTCGGCCGCCTCGACATAAATGCACTTGGCCGGACAGGCTCCTGCGCACAACGAGCAACCGATACACCGCTCCAGGCCGGAGTCATAGCGCGTCAAAACGTGGCGCCAACGGGTGCGTGGGAATTGCTCCCGACGTTCTTCCGGATACTGTACGGTGACCTTGTCGGCCTTCAGACGCCGGGCAGTGATACCAAAGCCGGAGACAATGGGCTTGGCCACGTCGCGGAAGACGTCGAAGCTCACGCCTTCACCTCTTCCAACTCGCGCGGCTTCAGTTCGAGGATCGACATCGACTTGTTCGTTTTCATCGCCTGGTGCTTGATTTTGTTCTGCAGCTTGATCACCGCGTACATCAAAGCGTCTGGCGACGGCGGGCAACCGGGGACATAGATGTCGACCGGCACGACCTGGTCGGCACCCTGGACGATGGCGTAGTTGTTGTAGACGCCACCCGAAGAAGCGCAGGCGCCCATGCTGATGACCCACTTGGGATCGGGCATTTGGTCGTAAATCTGGCGCAACACCGGAGCCATCTTCTTGCTCAAACGACCGGCGATGATCATGACGTCGGCTTGGCGCGGTGTGGCGCGGAAAGCTTCGGAGCCAAACCGGGCGAGGTCAAACCGGGCCGCTACCGTAGACATCATCTCGATGGCGCAGCAGGCGAGGCCAAAGGTCAAAGGCCAGAGCGCGTTGGCACGTGCTTGGTTGAACAGGGTGTCCAGTGTGGTGACGACAACCGCGCCACCATGCTCGGTGTCACCGATCACCGGGGTGCTGGAATCGTGGAGGACAAGGGTCTCGACGCGCTTCGGCATGGACTTGCGCTGATTCTATCCGATCCAATGGTGCCTGTGTCGGACACCTGACTCGGGTCGCGACCAAAGATCGTGCCACAGTCAAGTTTGGGCTGGCGAGATATCAATTCGCTCAATGCGAGAAGCCGAACTTCCTGTCGCGACGATTTTCAGACCACTGGCAACAACCCTGGTGGCATATTGATCCGGGTGTTCCTCGTCTTCGGCCTCGTGCTTTGCGACGCCGTCAGGCAGTTTGAGGCCGAGAATCTGGCCGGCGGCAGACAAACTACCTGGAAGATCGCCTCTGAAATTGATGGCCAGCAAACGAAATGATTTGGTTCCGGAAAGATAGACTGAGTAGCGAGGCCGTCGCGAGTCATTGAACCTGACTGCCCAGGTCATAGTGTCTTCGAAGCAGTACACGTCATCTAGAGATCCGAAGCACCTGTGGGCCAGAACATAGTCGCCTGCGAGCATTTTGGATAACTTGTCCATCGACAGCGGCTCCAAAGCCGGTGTCGGTTTAACTAGGTCGTCGATATTCGACTGTGCCATCGCAGCAAACCCCATAAGGGCCCGCGAGGCGTTTGGATCATTCGGGTCGCCAAGGTTCAGGACAATTTTTTTGTCGGTAAGCGTAACAAGCGCAGACCATGAGCTCCCAAAGCGCTGGACATTCGCGTTGAAAAAGCCGAAATAGCGCGGTGCCAGGGGTTTCGACTTAGTAACAGACAGTTGAATGTAGTCCACTGGATCGTGTTCGGAAGTGATCCAGACGTCGCCGTTGCCATACCAGCCTTTCTTCTCCTTGAGCCCCAGCGCGAGCCAATACTGTTTGGCCTTGCTCAATGGCTGGCCGACTGCGTGAAGTGCTTTGACAAAAGGGCCGTCACTTGGCCCATTGAGCTGGTTTGTAGCCTGCGAGCCAGCCAGCGCGGCGATACAAAGTGTCAGGGCAGAAGGAGCCAACAATCGTTGCGCAATCACGGCAGAAAGTTACCGTCGTTTCGGAATCGGACTCAATGACTCGACTTAAGTCATCGGAACTTGCCCTCTGGCCATGTCCCTGGCCCGTGCCATGCCGGGCATACAGGTCATACTCCCCACCTAGATGCGGTTAGAGACCGTGGTCCGGCGCATTGCCGGACAAGAGGCCTTGGCCCAAGTTTTGTCGGGGGAGACCCCGAGGTCGATGTGGACTTCGCTCTGCGGCGAAGCCCGGCCCGCTGTCGTGTCTGCCCTTCTCGCCAATTTCGACGGGCCAGTACTGATCGTCGCCGCCAATTACGACAGGGCTCTGCAATGGCAAGCCCGGCTCGCCCTCTACGGCGTTGCGCGGGACGAAATCCTTCTCCTGCCCAGCGGACAGTCCGCACTGTTCGAAGATTCTGCCCCCGAAAGTGTCGCCCTCAGCGACCGGATCGGAGCCCTGCGCGCCCTGGCCATGGGGGGCAGGTGTGTCGTCATCGCGACCCCGCAGGCGGCCCTTGAGCGCACACTACCGGTCGATGTTTTGCAGGAAAGCTTCGTCGAACTGAAGGTTGGCGACACCGCCGACGTGATGTCGATCGTCGACGGCCTCTCGGCCATGGGCTACGAACCCAGCGAGCCAGTGCGGGTGCCAGGACAGTTCAGCCGCCGAGGCGGCATCATCGACGTCTTCGCGATGGGCGGCGACCGCCCCGTCCG
>JAFDWT010000073.1:22190-24094 GCA_018268335.1 Armatimonadota bacterium
CTCCCGACGCCCGGCTCGGGTATCGAGGACATGGTCGAACGCGCCTTGGCCATGGAGGCCAACGAACTGCCGGAAGCAGCAGCCAAGGTCTTGGAGGACACCGTCCACGGCGACTTGCGCGCGATCCAGCAGCGCGTGTTTTTCGACCGGCTCGACCTTTATCGACCGTTGGTCCAACCAGAATCCGGTTGCGCTGTCGATGTGTTGGGCGATGACGGCTTGTTGATTCTTGAAGAACCGATCGAACTCGACGCCATAGCGACGAGGTCAGAATCCGAGCTCGGCGAATCGCTGGAGGCCAGGACCAAACGGGGTGAAATCCTCAAGGCGACCCCCAACGACTTCGTAGTCCCAGTCGAGCGGTTCGGCTCCCATCCCCGTACTATCGCCCTGAGCGCGATGGACGGAGCGCCGGTTTGGTGGGAACATGACAGCGAGCACGCCTGGGAAGCCCAGTCCTTGGAACCGTACCGTGGCCAAGCAGTCGCCCTGACTCAGGCCCTGAAGAACTGGATCGAGAAGGGTCTGACCATCGTACTCGCCACCGACCAGCCGATGCGGGCTAAAAGCGTTCTGGGCCAAGTCGAGATTTATCCCGTCGAGGTCGAGGAGGGTGACGATCCGTTTCTCCCTGGCCTCGTTATGGCTGAGGGCAACCCCGCCGGCGGGTTCATCCTGCCGTCGCTCGGCTTCGCCCTTATCACGGACCACGAGGTGTTCGGCGTCGGCCGCCTCAAACTGGCCCAGCGCAAGTTCAGCGACGGCGTGCCGATCGCCACAGTCCTCGACCTCAAGCCAGGGGACTTTGTCGTCCACATCAACTTTGGTATCGGCGTGTACCAGGGCTTGGTGCGCCGAATGGTCGACGGCGTCGAAAAGGAGTTCTTGCACATCGAGTACAAGGCTCCCGACCGCCTGTTCGTCCCTGCCGACCAACTGGACCGGGTGCAGAAATACATGGCCCCGGGCGACGCCGCTCCCAAGATCAACCGCCTGACGGGAGGTGACTGGCAGAAGGCCGTGGGAAAAGCCCGGGTCGAGGCCCGGGAATTCGCCCGCGACCTCATTAAGCTCTACGCCCAGCGCAAAGCCGTCGACCGCCCAAGCTACGGCTCCGATTCGCCCTGGCAAGAGGAGATGGAGCACACCTTCCCTTGGCAAGAAACGCCGAGCCAGATGCAGGCGATCCTCGATGTCAAACAGGACCTGCAGACCGACTACCCGATGGACAGGTTGGTCTGCGGCGACGTAGGGTTTGGCAAGACCGAAGTGGCCGTGCGGGCCGCGTTCAAGGTCGCCCAAGCTGGCCGACAGGTGGCGGTCCTGTGTCCGACCACGATTCTCAGCGAGCAGCACTACCGCAATTTCGCCGAGCGGCTGGCAGCGTTCCCCACCCGCCTGGCACTGCTCAACCGCTTCACCCACACCAAGGAGAGGGCGCAGATCATGCGCGACGTCGCCAGTGGCGACATCGACATCCTCTTGGGCACCCACGCTCTACTGAGTGACGAAATCAAGTTCAAAGACCTCGGCATGTTGGTGATCGACGAGGAGCAGAAATTCGGCGTCAAGCACAAAGAGGCGCTCAAACAGCTCCGGGTCAACGTCGACGTCCTGAGCATGTCGGCGACGCCGATTCCCCGGACGCTTAGCATGGCGATGATGAACATCCGCGAGATGAGCCTCATCAACGACCCGCCGCCCGGGCGTTTGCCTGTCCGCACCTTCGTCCGGCCTTACTCAAGCGAAGTCGTGCGCGAGGCCCTATTGCGCGAACTCACCCGTGGCGGCCAGGTCTTCTACGTCTACAACCGCGTTGAGGGCATCCACCATGTGGCCGAGCGGCTCCGACAGTTGGTGCCGATGGCCAAGATCGCCGTCGCCCACGGGCAGATGCACGAAAA
>JAFDWT010000074.1 GCA_018268335.1 Armatimonadota bacterium
AATCTCCGTGGCCAGCTCCACCTGCTCAGGTCCCAGTCCCGACGAAGGCGAGACGACGCGGATATGCGCCCCCGGCTTCAACGCCTTCGGCTTGGTCATCGACATGGTCGTCTATTCTACTGGCGAAAGCAACGAGCCCGACGCCGGGAAGGGCGTCGGGCTCGATTCTCGGTTGAGCCTAATCCGATTACACCGCTGGTGCGATGACGACGCGGCGCTCGGGCTCTTCGCCCTCGCTATAAGTGTTGATGCCTTCCATCTCCACCAGGGCCTGGTGGATCACGCGGCGCTCAAAGGCGGGCAGGGCGTCCAGGACGGCCTCCTCGCCGCGCTTCTTGACCTCGGTGGCGATGTCAATGGCCATCTGGGTCAGGATCGCTTCGCGGCGCTGGCGATAGCTGTCGCCCTCGAGCACGACGCGCACGCCGTTCTGCAGCTTGCGTGACGAGACGACGTTGAGCAGGTACTGCAGGGCGTTCAGAACCTCGCCGCGGCGGCCGACGACGTAGGAAACGTCCTGTCCATCGATCTCCAGGTTCACATAGCGGCCGTTGAGCGAGGCGACAGTGGCCTCGGCGTGCAGGTTGGCCTTCGCCATCAGATCGTTCAGGATGGCGACCAGGTTGTCGGCGTCCTCTTGGGTGGCGACGACCTCAGGTCGGGCCTCGGGTGCCTCGGCCGCAGCGGCGGCAGGGGCTTCCTCCTTCTTGGCTGGCTTGGCCTTGGCGGCGCGGGCTGGCTTCTCGGGCTTGGCGGCTGGCTCAGGAGCCGGCGCGGCCTCGACGACAGGCTCTGGTTTGGCTGCCTTCGGTGCCTTGGCGGCCTTGGCTTTGGCTGCGGTGGCCGAGTACTTGATCTTGCCGGGCTTGCCGAAGAGTCCCTTGGTCTCTTCGATCTTGGCCAGCTTGACGCTGTCGGCAGGAACGCCAAGGGCGGTCGCCGCTTGGCTGAGGGCTTCTTCTTCACTGGTCGCGATGATCTCGATGGAATCCATATTCTCAACTCAAATCGTATTTGCGGGTCACTTCTTCTTCTTGGGCTTGTGAGACTTGGTCGTGCCCGTCTTGCTAAAGAATCCTGGGTCTACCCCGTTTTTGCCCACCGTCGCCGCATCAACCGGCACTACGCCCCCCGCTATCGTCATTTTTTTTTCCAATGGCGGCAAATGCATGCGGTTGACGAGCAGCGATTGGCTGGTGGCAAAAATGTTGGTGAAGATCCAATAAAGGACAAAGGCCGAAGGCAGCGTGTAGAAGAACATGGACACGGCCACGAAGATGCTCACGCCGAGGCCCATCATCCGTTGCTGCTTCTGGTTGCTGATGTCACTCACCGGTGTCAGCATCTGGGTGATCACCATCGAAATGCCATAGATCGTGATCAGGATGTAATCACGCTCGCCTAGGTTAGGCGCGACGGGGATGAACCCGAGCTTGGTCGCCGTCGGGTTGATCCACAAAAAGGCACCCTTGGTGAACTCAAACTGGTAGTGCAACATGCACTGGTAGATGGTGAGGAAGAACGGGATCTGGATCGCCAGAGGTGCACAGCCGGAGAACGGGTTGATACCGTACTCCTTGTACAGCTTCATGATGTCGGCCTGGTAACCCGCCTGGTCGGCGATCCGGCCTTCTTTGTCCTTGTGCTTGGCTTCCAGCTCTTTGACATAGGGCTGCAGCTGCTGCATCTGCTTGCCCCACATGAACTGCTTTTGGGCCAGCGGCCAGATGGCGCCGCGGACCACGACGGCCAGGAGGAGCGGTGCGAACCAATAGCTGAACGTCGGCACGCGGCCGGTGATGCCGACCAGGAAGTCGATCAGCTGGTAGCCCGGGACGAACCCCCAGACAAGCTCGTGCTTATGCCGCACGCTCAGGTCGTCGACCAGGGTCTTGTACATCGTCGCCGCCGACTGCTGGGTCGGCCAGCCTTCTTTGTACGGGGCGACGGGGACGGTCACGTCCCACATCGGGGTGCCGTAGTTCTGTTCGAACTTGTTCTTGAGCGATTGGTACGCCCGGGAGATCTTGGCGAGGCTGGTCTCGGGGTGTTCCAAGCCGCTGCGGAACTCGGTGTCGGAGACGAGCAACATGGCGCGCCAGAGTTGCTTGTCGACCTCTTCCTTGGGCGTCTTGGCTTCTTCGGCCTCCTTCTTGAACTTGGCCTCGTAGACGGGCAACTTCTTGGCGATCGAAAGGTCTTTCGCCTCGGCGTTGTCCTTGACCATGTCCGCCCAGACTTCACTGGCCTTGCGAGTGTCGTCGGCCATGCCGGGTTGCCGGCTCTGCATGAAAATCTGGAAGCCCATGAACAGGACCATCATCAGCAGCAACGACTGCATGAAGTTGCCTTTCGGATTCGCTGGTTGGCTCATGGTTGTTCTGGTCGGCCCTCGCCTGGGAGTGGTACGGGATCGTGGCCGCCTGGGTTGAAAGGATGGCACCGGGCGATGCGTTTCAGCCCCATCCAGGACCCTTTGACCAGTCCATAGGCCTCAATCGCCTGCAGTGTGTAGTTGGAGCAAGAAGGCGTGAAGCGACACGTCGGCGGCATCCACCGCGTCGACCTTTGGTAGGCCCGGACCATCATGACGCCGAATTTTCGGCCCATCTCCGTTTGGCCTCGGTGGTCAGGCGGACGACCTCGTCGCGCAATGTCTGGAAATCGGTGGTGTACACGGCCTGCTTGGCCACAAAGGCCATGTCGAACTGCGGTTCGGCGACTGCGGACACGCGCACAGCCTCCCGGACACGCCGTTTCTGCCGGTTTCGGCGGGCGTGGCAGCCGACGGAGCGCGCAGTGGCGACCCCGACCAGTCCTGTGCCAGGAAGCATGTTGAGTGTCAAGAGCGGGCCCGTGACGCGAAGGCCTTTTTCAAAGAGTTCGTCAAACCTCGCTTTGCTCGGCCCTTTTAGGCGGCCAGCCGTTTTCGGCCTCGAAGTCGGCGTCGCTTCAACACATTGCGGCCGTCGCCGTCGCGCATGCGGATCATAAAGCCGTGCGTCTTGCTGCGCTTGCGGTTGTTCGGTTGGAAGGTCCTTTTCATGACGTCTGGCCTCAAATAGGGGCAATCAAGGTGCGGGATAGTACCAGGTCCGGAGAGAGGCCTCGGTCTTCGGTCCTCAGCTAGGTGGTTCCGTGCCCCGGTCCTTCAGGGCCGGGCGGAATCACTTCTAAGCAAGTTATCGGCAAAGCCGGGTCAGGAAGACAACAAGTCCCGAGGGTCCGCGATATGCCCTGCCACCGCAGTGGCGACGGCGGTCAAAGGGCTGACCAAGTGGGTGCGCGAACCAGGTCCTTGCCGGCCTTCATAGGGCCGGTTGGAGGTCGAGGCCGACCGCTGGCCTGGTCGCAGGATGTCGCCGTTCATGCCCAGGCACATGGAGCAGCCCGCCCGGTGCCATTCAAATCCAGCGTCCTTGAACACGGTGTCCAGACCCTCTTTCTCCGCCAGCTCGCGTACAGCTGCCGAACCCGGCACGACCATGGCGCGGACGCCTTCTTTCACCCGGCGGCCCTTGGCCAACCCAGCGGCTTCGCGCAGGTCCTCGATGCGGGCGTTGGTGCACGAGCCGATGAAGACTGTGTTGACATCCATTGCGCTGGTCGGCGTGCCCGGTGTCAGACCCATGTACTTCTGAGCCCGCTCTTCGCCAGCGTCCTTGGGCTCCGGCACGGCGCCGTCCACGTCTATGGTCATGGCAGGGGTGGTCCCCCAGCTGACTTGTGGGGCGAGTGTCGAGGCGTCCAGAGTCTCCAGCCGATCGTAGGCATCCGAAGCGTCAGTCTTCAGGCCAGCTGCATAGTCGGCCAGTCGGTCTAAGTCCGCGCCCTTCGGTGCGTAAGGCCTTTCCTCAGCGGCAATGTATTCGAGTGTGGTCGCGTCGGGGGCCACCAGGCCCGCGCGAGCACCCATCTCAATCGACATATTGCAGACAGTCATCCGGCCGCTCATTGCCAGCGCCCGAATGGCCTCGCCGAAGTACTCAACGCCATAGCCCGTGCCGCCACCCGCTCCCAGCTTGCGGATGATCGCTAAGATAATGTCCTTGGCGGTGACCCCTGCCTGGAGGGCACCGTCCACCTGCACGCCGAGCGTCTTCGGCCTTTTGGCCGCACGCAAGGTCTGCGTGGCTAAAACGTGCTCGACCTCGGTGGTGCCAATGCCGAACGCCAGCGCCCCGAACGCCCCGTGGGTCGAGGTGTGGCTGTCTCCACAGACAATAGTGAGCCCTGGCAGCGTCAGGCCCAACTGGGGGCCGATGACATGGACGATCCCTTGGCGCGGGTCGTTGTAGCCAAAGAGGGGCACGCCGAATTCTTTGCAATTTCTATCGAGGGCAGAGAGCTGCTTGCCACTCAAGGAGTCTTCGTCGATGGGCCGCCCATCGGTCGGGACGTTGTGGTCGACAGTGGCAAAGGTCAGGTCGGGGCGGCGGACGTTGCGGCCCTGCTCTCTCAGTCCGTCGAACGCCTGCGGCGAAGTGACCTCGTGCACCAGGTGCCGGTCGATAAAGAGAAGCTCGCCGCCACCGGGCAAGTCAGCCACTTTGTGCGCGTCCCACACCTTGTCGAACAGGGTCCTGGCCATCCGATGTGGAATGTACCGTCAGAGGACGCGGGACCTCGGCAGGGCAGGGGCCCAACGGGTATATTGCGCGTCTGGTCTTGGGGAGTTGCCCGAGTGGCCAATGGGAACAGACTGTAAATCTGTCGGCGAATGCCTTCGCAGGTTCGAATCCTGCACTCCCCACCATCCTAGACCTATACAACCAGGCCCCCGTAGCTCAGCGGCAGAGCGTTCCCTTGGTAAGGGAGAGGTCACGAGTTCAATTCTCGTCGGGGGCTCCAGTCTTTTCCTACTTTAACTGCCGACGACCGGCCCCAAGTCACGTCCGCCCAAGATGTGCGCGTGCAAGTGGCGCACCGTCTGGCCAGCGTCTTCGCCGGTGTTGATCACGACCCGATAACTCGTCAGGCCCACCACGGCCGCGACCTTCGCCACCGCATCAAGCAGATGCTGGTGGTCGCCGCTGGCTGGCAAGGCGTCCAAGCCGGGAGTCTCCTCCCGCGTCACCAGGACGATGTGCACAGGCGCCTGCGGCGCGATGTCGCGAAAGGCGACGACATGATCGTTCTGGTAGACAATGTCGCCAGGAATCTCGCCGTTGATGATGCGGGTGAACAAGGTGGGCATCGGATTGACCTCAGTCTTCAGTCCTCAGTTTACGGAGACCATGCGCAGGCTGTTGGCCCTTTCTGCTGACACCCACTCACCGTAAAGCGTCCCGTTCGCCTCTTCGTCCAGTCGCACAGATTGCAACGTCCGCTTGAGAGACTCGGGGCCGTGGAATCGAACAGTCAGCCAGTTGTCGGTCAGCCCTTCCAGAGTCCCGTCTTTGTGGGTCTTCGACTCCACCAGCACCCGCATCGTCCGACCCAAGAAGCGGCGGGCCGCCTCTCGGCCGATGCCGTCGGTCAGTTGGGCCAGTGTGACGGCGCGGTGCTGCTTCTCCTCCGGCGAAACGGGGTCGCCCCAGGCGTCCGCAGGAGTGCCATGCCGCGGGCTGAACCGGAAGACATGGGCCTTGAGGAACCGCACCTGGCGGCAGAGGTCAAGCGTTGATTCGAACTGCTCAACGCCCTCAGTCGGAAAACCGACCATGATGTCGGTGGTCACCGTCACATCAGGCACCTCGACACGAAGCCGACGGCACAGGTCGATGAAGTCATCTCGCCGATAGCGTCGGCCCATGTCCGCCAGCACTTGGTCGTCGCCGCTCTGGAGTGGAATGTGGAAGTGGGGGACGACGCGACCGTCGCGGGCCAGGTCGATGATCGGCTGCGTCACCTGGTGCATCTCGATACTGCTGATTCGCAGCCGGGCCAAGCCGGACTCTTCCGCCAATAAAGTCACCAGATCTTCAAAGCTCGCGCCACCCGAGCCGGTCTCAGGGCCATAGGCGCCGATGAGGACGCCGGTCAAGACGGCCTCATGATAGCCTTCGTCGGCCAATCGCCTGGCCTCGGCCAGTACGTCACCAGCAGGGCGCGAAACCATCCCCGGCCGGGTGTAAGGGATGGAGCAATAGGTGCAAAACACGTCGCAGCCGTCCTGCACCTTGAGCGTCGCCCTGGTTCTGCCAGACAACACCGACGGTGCTGGGCCAACCTCAGCAACAGGCTTCATCCCAGGAAACGCACTCAGAAACCGATCCAAGGTCGCCAGCTTCTCCGGATTCGGCACTACCACGTCGGCCCCCTCGAACTCGTCGCCCTTGATCAGCGCCATCTGCGCCTCGCAGCCGGTGACGACGACCTTGGCCTCGGGGTTGGTGCGGGCTGCTTTGCGAACGGCATACCGGCTCTTGGCCCCAGCTTGGCTGGTCACCGAGCAAGTGTTGATGACGTAAACGTCCGAGGGGGCATCGAAGGGCACGACCTCGAAGCCGGCCTCCTCGAAGCTCTCGAGGATCTTTTGCGTCTCGTATTGGTTGACTTTGCAGCCAAGGGTGGTGAAGGCGGCACGTGGCAAACCGACGAGATTATGAAGCCTGTCCGGCCCGCGCCAGGGCATCGCCCATAATGGGAGTGCCCATGGACGGTTTGAGGCGGCGGTTGTGGTCGGGAACTGGGCCGGCCATTTGGCTGCTCTCGCCACTCTCCGTGCTTTACGCCCTGGGTTGGTGGGCGTACCAGTCCATCTACGTCCTTGGGCTCAAGAAGGCGGCTAAGCCGCATCGGCCCATCGTCTGCGTCGGCAATCTCGTCGCCGGCGGCGCGGGAAAGACGCCGACCACCCTCTTCGTGCTGGATACTCTGCTGGCCGCCGGTCACCAGGTCGTCGTCTCAGCCTCGGGCTATGGCTCGCCCCACCAACATGAGGCCGCCTTGGCGCCTGAGGGCGACCTCAACCCGGCCGAGTGGGGCGACGAGCCAGCTTTGTTCCGTCTCAAGCGCCCCGACGTCCCCTTGGTCGTCGGGCGTGACCGCGTGATGGCCGCTGAGTTGGTCGCCCGCCACTACCCGTCGGCTGTGATGTTGATGGACGACGGCTACCAGCACTTGCGGCTCGATCCTGACGTGCGCATTCTCCTCGACCCGCCGCGGCCCAACCGGCTGTGCCTGCCGGTCGGCCCCTATCGTGAGCCGCGCTGGACCGGTGTGCGCCGGGCGTCTGCCGTCGTCCCGCCCGACTTTGCCTGGTCGCGCACGCCGACGGTTCTATCGCTTCCCGATGGGACTCCGGCGATGCCGGATCGGCCTTGTTGCGTTGTCTGTGCGCTGGCCGAGCCAGACAGGTTCCTGGCAGACCTGGCCAGCCTGGGCGTGAACGTCGCGGAGACCCGTGTGCTCCCCGACCATGACCCTTTGGAGCCTGGTACCCTTTTCGACTCGCTGCCCCCGACAATGCCGCTCGTCACCACCGCCAAAGACTGGGTCAAGTTGCGCCGCCACCAGCTGGACAGGCAGGTCTTTGTCGCTGACTATAGCGCCGTGATCGAGCCCGAGGCGCGGTTTCGCGAGTGGCTCCTGCAAGAGGTCGGCCGTGGCTCAGAATAAGAAGTGGCACGACGGCCTGGTCGTCGGCCTGGCCAGCGCCGTCCGCCGCGCGGTCGTGCGCTCGACGCCAGCCGGCCGCGAAAAGTGGGGTCGCTTTGTCGGCAACCTGATCTGGAGGATGGGCAAGCGGCGGCGCGACGTTGCCATGGCCAACATCGGCTATGCCTTTCCGGAATACACGACGCAGCAACGCGAAGACCTTGCCCGCCAGTCGGCGATGCACTTTGGGCGTTCTGTCGTCGATTTCATGACCGCCGACACGTGGACCAAGGACTCCATTGAAGCGACCACTACCATCGTCGGCGTCGAATACTTAGAGCAAGCGCTTGCCGGTGGCAAAGGTGTCCTGCTGATCACCGGCCATCTTGGGATGTGGGAACGACTTTCGGCATGGGTGTCACTCTCGGGTCGAAAATTGTCAGTCATTATCCGCGACGCTAACCAGGAGGGTGTCAACCAAATGGTAAACATGCTTCGGTCAGCCAGCGGAACCGAAGTGATTCCGCGCGGAGACGCTGCAAGGCCAATACTGACAAAGCTACGAACCAACCAAATGGTGGGTATTATCCCGGACCAGAACACGGAGGAGACGTTCATCCCGTTCTTCGGACAGCTGGCCGGCACCGTTCTTGGCCCAGGAGTGATTCACGAGCGCACCGGCGCGGCGGTGCTTCCTGGCGCCTGCTTTTATGTCGGCGAGGGCCGGTATGTCCTGCGCTTCTATCCTCTTCTTGAGCCCATGGACTGTGACGGCCCAAAAGGCGAGGGCCTCATGCGCGCCATCAATGCGTGGCTCGAGAGCGCCATACGCGAGCACCCCGAGCAGTGGCTCTGGATGCACGACCGCTGGCGCGCAGCAAAGCAAAGAGGGCTTGTCAAGTGAGCGACGGGCCGCGCATCCTCATCGTCCGGTTTTCCGCCATCGGCGACTGCGTCATGGCGGCGTGGGCAGTCACCTCGCTTCGGCAGGCGTTTCCCGAAGGACACATTGTTTGGGCGACTCAAGAGCGCTGTGCCCCGGTCATCGACGACGAGAAGCTGGTGGACACCACCGTCATTGCCGATCGCGACAAGTGGAAGAAGACACGCTGGTCTCCCACCACTTGGTGGAATCAAACACGACGTTTCACATCTCTGCGCAAGCATGGATTTGACTTCGGATTTGACCTCCAGGGCCACTCCAAAACTGCACTCTGTCTACGGCTGGCAGGGGCAAAGGAACGACACGCCAGGCGCGCGACCGACGCCCTGGCAAAGAAGCTCAACCCGGTCGCCAGCGTGGCCAATGGTCTGCACGAGGTGGAGGCCAACTTGGCGTTCCTCTCCCAGTTTTGGCCGCTGACAATGCCCGAAGGGCCCTTGATGCCACAGCTGCCCGCCTGGGATTCCCAAGGCTTCGTCTCCATCCAAACGGGCGCTGGAAGCAAAGACAAGACCTACCCCACAGAGTCTTGGATCAGGGTCACTGAAGGCCTGGTCCGGTCTGGGAGAAGGGTGGTGGTCATCGGAGGCCGCCGCGATCCATCGATACCGGTCGAGGGCGTCACTGACCTTGTCGGCCAACTCAGTCTCAGCCAAGCGGTCCAAGTCGTACGGGCAAGCGCCCTGCATTTGGCCGCCGACACCGGAACGGGCCATATCGCCGCCGCCTACGGCGTCCCTGTCGTTTCCATTTTTGGCCCCACCGACCCAGCCGTCTATCGCCCTTGGGCACCGGACGCCAGAGTGTTGCAGGCTGGCAGCATGGCCGGGCTTGTCTCACCCAAGGAAGTCCTAGATGCCGCCGCCAAAGCGCTGGAGAAGGCTCGATGCGCGCGCTGATCGTCCGGCTGAGCGCGATGGGCGACGTGGTCTGCGGCCTGCCAGCGGCGTCCAGCCTGGCCGAGGCCGGATATGAAGTCACCTGGGTCGTCGATCCGAGATTCGCAGCATTGACCGAGAGATGCGCCAATGTCCACCAAACGGTTAGCATCGACAGGGCCAACAAAGACTGGCGCAAGACCATCCAAGATCTTGGAGAATTCGATGTCGCCATCGACCTGCAGGGCCTGTACAAGTCCGCCCGATTTGTCGGAGCGGCCAATGCAAAGACGAAGCTCGCCTATCACCGGCAGCGGGAGTTCGCCGGCTGGTTCGCGCAGGCTGTCCGGCCAGATCCAACCTCCCTCCACGTGGTCGACCAGTACGTCGACGTCGCCCGCGCCGCCGGTGGCACGACGACCTCATCATTTGCCCTGTCCCCAACCAACGAAGACACCGAGAACGCCAAGGCCCTACTGGGCCCAGAACCCCAGCGATACGCCGTGGTCAACGCCGGTGGAGCTTGGGCGACCAAACGCTGGGCGCCAGAGAACTTCGCCCGTGTAGCGGAAGCCCTCCACGAAGCCCAGGTCCACTCGGTTTTCATCGGCTCTGCCGCCGAGGCCGAAGTGTTCGAACAAGTCAAGGCGACCGCCAAGTGCCCGGTCACCAGCCTACACGGCAAGACAAGCATCGGCGACCTAGTCGGACTGATCGCCGGTTCCTGCCTGCACCTGGGCGGCGACACCGGCTCCACCCACATCGCCGCTGCGCTGGGCGTCCCGTGCGTCGGTCTCTACACGGTGACGCGGCCCGAGCGGTCGTGCCCGTACGGTCAGATCGACAATTGCCGCGACACCGACGCCGGGCTCGTGGCGGCTCGCGCCGTGCGGCTCGCGACGACCTAAGACTTGGGCATCTGCGGGCTGAACACGGGGTTGCTGAACTCGCCTTCGGCAATCCGCGTCGCGTCCGAGCCGTCGGCGTTGATGCGGTAAAGGCCACCCTTGCCGTTCGGTTCGCGCTTGATAAAGACCAGCCGCTTGCCATCCGGCGACCAGCTTGGTGAGCTGACGTCGCCGACGACCAACTGGGAGAGCTCACGGCCACCACCCTCTTTCATCGGCATCACGACGAGCCCAAGGGGTTCTGCTTTGTTCTCACCCGTTATCCGGCTGACGACAATGGCGGCCTTGGAGCCGTCGGGAGACACTGACGGGAAGGAGAAGACCTCCGCCTGGTCCTCCGGGACGACCATCGCATACTTGATATCGGGCTGCTGGCTGGCCGCGTTGCTCAGCAAGATAACGGCGTTTTTGTACGGGCGTGCGATCTTGCCGTCCTTGCGGAACTGTTCCGGGATGTTGTCGGGGTCGGTGAACTTAAAGTCCTGGACGACGATGATCGCGTTGCCGACGCCGTCGGAGTCGATCTCCACCCGGGCACCAGCGACCAGTGGCACCGGCATCCGAGGCTTGCCGTCGACCCCTGCCGACATGAAGTTGAGAACCGCGACTTCGCCGTCCTCGCGCCGCATCACCGTCAAAATCGCCTCACGGTCAGCGACGTATTTGGCCGCTTTGAAGCTCGAACCGAGGTTCTTGTAGACCGCTTCCATCGTGCTCGACCGGCCACCGCCTTCCTCGCCGCCGCCGACCGCATCCTTGATGAGTGGAGGAAGCACTTGCTTGATCTGGCGGCCACGGGGCACGAACTCCATCACGTTGCCTCCCGCCAAGATCAGGCCGGACGGTTGACTCGGATCGTTGGGGGCGTACCAAGGCGCCGTCATGCTGCGGGACTGCTCCATGAACTTCACGGTCTCGTCCTTGAGCGGCATCCAAAAGAAGAGGTTTTGCGATTTGCCGCCTCGGTCGCTGGTGAAAACCAGCCGGTTGCCGTCAGGCATCCACGAAATGGTCGCTTCTTGGGTTGGCGCCTTCCACTGCTTGTCGACGATTTTTTCGCCGTTTGGCTGGAACAGCACCGCGCGGGAACCATCTGAGTCTTCCTCGATGGCTGCTACCATGCCCGCGGAGTCAATCCGCTCAGCAGCGCCGGGATCCTTCTCCCAGTTCTTCAGCCAGCCATAGCCGATGAACAGGACAGCCATGACAACTAGGCCGATAATGAAGCGAAGGGCAATTTTCTTTTGCATGTTTCAAGCGGGCGTTGGCCCTTCCTCCAAGAGTTTGTCACCGACGGCGATCCTCGCGCCATTGGCGTAGTCCGTGCCGCTCATCTTGCCCTTGCCCTCGGGCTTGACTTGAAGCAAGTCAAGGGCCCCGTCAGCAAAGCCCACGGTCAGATATGGCCTGGTCGACAGGACGACACCTGGCTCGCCGCGGAGTTCGGATGGCCGGGCGAGAGTCACTTTGAGCGGGCCGCGCACCGTCTGCACCCACGCGCCGGGAGCCGGCGTCATGCCGCGGTAGCGGTTGTAGGCCTCTGCCGACGTCAATACCGGGTCGAGGCAGGCGTCCTCGCGGGTCACCTTGCGGGCATGGGTGGCTAGGGCGTCGTCCTGGGCCGTCAGAGTGAAGTCCCCGGCCGCCAGCCGGTTGATCCATTGCGCCGCCATCTCTCCCGCCAACGCCGCGAGGCGGGCGTAAAGTTCCCCGGCGGTCTCGTCGGGGCCGATGGGCGTGCGCTCGATGGCGACCATCGCCCCCGTGTCCATCCCTGCGTCCATCTTCATCAGGGTCACTCCTGATTCCGTGTCGCCAGCCTCCACCGCACGCTGCACCGGCGCAGCCCCGCGCCAGCGCGGCAGCACCGAGCCATGCAGGTTGAAGCAGCCCTGTTTGGGGACATCGAGCAGTTTCTGCGAGAGGATCTGCCCATAGGCGGCGACCACAGCGACATCGGGCTCAAGCTCGCGAAAAGCTTCCACGAACTCCGGTGCCCTGGCTTTGACGGGAGTCAAGACGGGCAAGCCCAACGCCAGCGCTTTGGCGCGGACAGGCGTCACCTGCTCTCGCATCCCACGGCCCGCAGGCTTGTCCGGCTGGGCGACGACGGCGACGACGTGCTGGGCGATACGCTCCAGCGCAGGAACAGCGAACGGTGCCGTACCGAAGTAAACGACCCTCATTCGGCGTCTCGCGCCACCGGGTCCTTCCAATACAGCGTGGACACGTCGACTTTGTCGATGAACAGGACGCCGTCCAGGTGGTCCACCTCGTGCTGGACGATCCGGGCGGCGAAACCCTCCATTTCGTAGACGACCGGCTTGCCCTTGCGGTCATAGGCTTCGACCTCGACCAGGTTGGCGCGCTTGACGTCGCCATAGAGCCCTGGGATGCTGAGGCAGCCCTCCTCGCCGATCTGCTCGCCCTCCATTTGGGTGATTACCGGGTTAAAAAGGACCATCGGCTTGCCACCCGGGCTGATCACGATCAGGCGCTCCAGGATGCTCACCTGCGGCGCGGCCAGCCCGACGCCGTTGGCCTCCTTCATGATCCGCACCATGTTGTCGGCCATCAGGCGGTGCTTGTCGGTGATCTTGGCCACCGGCGCAGCCACCTGCCTCAGAACCGGCGCGGGGACTTTGACAATCGGTCGGTCCGCGTCGGTCACAAATAGCCGCTGGAACTCAGGCGGGACGACAACGTCCATGGAAGCCAAGATTATGACAGGATCGGTGGAGCCAGCGTCAGGGCGCGGGGCATGCCGGTGAGGTCTTTGCGGAACCCGACGACCTCCCAACCATAGTCTTCAAAAACCAATTGGACTGGTCCGAGCATGAAGTCGCCCAGTTCGACCACCAGCCGCCCGCCTGGGTTCAGGCGGAGAGCGGCCTCTTCAGCCAGCCGGCGATAAAACTCCAGTCCCTCCTCCTTGGCATAGAGTGCCAACGGAGGTTCGTGCAGAGCCACCTCGGGCTCAAGCGCTGCGGCAGTCGCGACATACGGCGGGTTGGAGACGATCAAGTCGAACTGGCCCGTCACATCGTCCAGCAGATCGGACCGCACCAGCAAAATATCAGCCCCAAGCAGGCTGGCATTGACCCAGGCGACTGTCAAGGCCCCAGGCGAGATGTCGCAGCCCGTCACCCGCAGACCCGGCCTCTCCAGCTTCAAACTCACCGCCAAGACACCACTGCCAGTGCCGATGTCCAGGACATCGAGTCCAGCCTCGCCTTGGGTGGTCGCCAGGAGGTCGGCGACCGCCACCGCCTCCTCCAAGACCACCTCAGTGTCGGCTCTTGGGATCAGCGTGTTGTGGTCCACCGCGAACGGACGACCGTAGAACTCACGCTCGCCCACGATGTAGGCGAGAGGCTCCCGACTGGCCCGGCGCCAAATCGACCAGCCAAACGCCCAAGGGTCGACTGGCTCTTCTGGGTGGGCCACCACCCACGAGCGTGTCTGGCCCAGGGCATGGGCCGCCAAAACCTGGGCCTCCAGGCGAGGGCTTTCCACCCCCGCCTGGGCCAGGCGGTACTCGGCTTTGGTCAGCCAAGCACCCAAAGAGACGCGACCTTCCGTCACGTCACCGCGTATGGGGCCAGCTTGCCGCGCATCTCTGCCACGACTTCAGCTTCCAGATAGATGCCGTCGTCGCGGTATTCCTTGTTGATGACCCGCCCGAACCGGTAGGCGTTCTCCGCCAGCTGGGCATGGTCGTAGGGGACGAGAGCCTTCACCAGGCCGAACCGCTCGTGCACCATGCGCACGATAGCGGCCGCCAGATCGGGCATCCCGAGCCCGGTGAGCGCGCTGATCGCCACCGAGTCGGGCCATTGGGCCACCAGTTCGGTCGCCATGTTCTTGTCGGGCAGGGCGTCGACCTTGTTGAACAAGGTCAGGACAGGGATGTCCTGTCCACCCAGCACGGCCACCGTGTCAGTCACCGCGTCCATCTGCATCTCCCACTCCGGGTTGCTGACGTCCACGACGTGGAGCAGCAGGTCGGCATGGAGCAGTTCCTCCAGCGTCGCGCGGAAGGCCGCGACGAGCATGGTGGGCAGTTTGCGGATGAAGCCGACGGTGTCGACAAAGAACACCGAGTGGCCGTCGGGCAGCTGCACTTTGCGGGTGGTCGGGTCGAGCGTCGCGAAGGGCATCGCGTCGGCGAGCAGGTCCGTGTGGCACAGCCGGTTCATCAGCGTGGACTTGCCCGCGCTGGTGTAGCCGACGATCGCGACGGTGGCGTACGGTTGGTCCTTACGGCTTTCCCGTTGCATCTCACGGTGCCTTTTGACGTCGTCGATCTCTTCGTTCAGCCGCGCGATCTTGTCGCGGACCAAGCGGCGGTCGCTCTCGAGCTTCGTCTCACCCGGGCCGCGCATGCCGATGCCGCCGCGCTGGCGCTCGAACTTGGTGTAGACGCTCATCAGTCGCGGGAGCGAATAGCTGAGCTGGGCCAGTTCGACTTGCAGCATGCCCTCCCGCGTCTTCGCCCGCCGGGCGAAGATGTCGAGGATCAGCTGGGTGCGGTCGATGACGCGCTTTTCCAGCCTCTCTTCGAGGTTGCGGATGTGGATGCCGGTGAGTTCGCAGTCGAAAACGACGACGTCAGCCTGTGTCTCGGCGGCGTAGGCTTTGATCTCTTCGACCTTGCCTTTGCCGACGCAGGTGGCCTTGTGCGGACGGTCGAGGCGCTGGCGGGTCGAACCGGCGACTTCGCCGCCGGCGGCCTCGACGAGCCCCTCAAGCTCGAGTTCGCAATAGGTGTCCTCCGACTCCTCCTCGTTCACGTAGACGAGAAAGAGCCGTTCGGTGGGGATTTCGTTACTGAAATGTGCGGCCATAGAAGCCTTCCTTGATGATTCTCCAAAGTTCGGGGCGCAGGCAGGCCGAGGAGAGAAAAAGCGTGCGATTGCTGATGTCTGACCTCACGGCCCGGCGCGGGACGTGTGTTTGCGGGCCCGGATGGTGTGGGCCCCGCCCCCGCATGTGGGAGGCGCAAAGGTCAGCGAAGGCGCATGATCTTTTTATTGTGGCAGGGTTTGAAGACGGTCCGGGACGTCGGAGGCAATCCCGGCATATTCGACTGTGCCGACCCCGATAGGGGTCACAGACATTAGCCCGGGTGTCGAAGACCCCGGTCTTAGGACACATACCCATCCCGACCCCGTTAGGGGTCGCAGACGTCACTCAAAGAAGCGCTCATCGAAAGAGACTCCAAACTCGGCGAGGAGAGCCCGCAACTCGTCGGACGACGACACCCTCCTATGGTGCTCCTCCTGGCCCAGGATGTAGGCGATGACAGCGTCTGTGTCGCCCCGGCTGACGGAGAAGGCACCATAACCTTCTTGCCATGCGAAGCCGGAATAGTGCTGGCGCGCCCATGTGGTGGACGCCTTCTTTGTCTCGCGGACTAAATCGGCGACCGTAACCGCGGCCCGGATGCCAACCAGGGCATGGACATGGTCTCCGACGCCGCCTACCGCCAAAGGAACCGCGCTCAGACCCCGAAGAGTCCCACCGATATAGCCATGGAAGTCAGACCTCCATTCAGGACGGATGACATCGACCCGGCCCTTGGTCGCGAAGACGAGGTGGACGAACAGGCTCAGGTACGTGGCCACGTCGGGAGTCTGGCATTTCAATGGATAGTGCTCGCCTCGTGGATGTCTGCGACCCCTACCGGGGTCAGGATGGGTGCGCGGCCTGAACCCGGGGTCTTCGACACCCGGGCTAATGTCTGTCACCCCTACGGGGTCAGTGGTCTAGTGACCGTTCCCTGTCCCAATTAGGAGTGTGCGGCCCGTTTGTTGCGCTCAGTTATCGTGAAGTCAAAGCTGCGAGCAATAGCGCGGAGCCATTTCTCAGTGCCCTTCGGGTTCTGCCAAGGGTTGTGCGACCTGTGACAGGCACATCTACGAGAGTGAGATAGCACATCTATGGCAATCCTTCTTGACTTGAGCTTTCTGATGGACTCGGGCTCTGTATACTCACGGAAATGCCAGTCGGGTTTGTGGAGCGGGTGAAGAAGGTTAGGGTAGGCGTAACAGCGATGCTGTTCGCCGGTGGGATCGGTATGGTCGTCGTCGGGGCCCAAGCGGTTCCCTCGCAGGCACAAAAGGCCGCCGCGACACCCGAACAAGCCGAGCTCTTCGAATCCAAAGTCCGGCCCGTCCTGGAGAAAAGCTGCGTCGGCTGCCACGGCCCGCAACTCCAGTCCGGCGACCTGCGGCTCGACAAACCGATCACGGAAGTCCAAGCCAAGCTCTTGGCCGAGGCGGTTTCCTACACGAGTCCCGACCTCAAAATGCCCCCGTCCGGCAAGCTGCCCGCCGACCAGATAGCCGCCCTGACCGCATGGGCCAAGGCCGGAGCCCCGTGGCCAGCGGCAAAACCAACTGCCAAGCCGAAAGGCAAGTGGTGGTCGTTCGTCCCCGCCAAGACCCCCGGCTTGCCCCAGGTCAAGACCAAGGGCTGGGCCAAGGGGCCGCTGGACTTCTTTGTCCTATCCAAACTCGAAGAAGCCGGCCTCAAGCCCGCGCCAGCCGCCGACCGTCGCACCCTGATCCGCCGGGCCACATTCGATCTCACCGGCTTGCCGCCGACCCCCCAAGAGACCGCCGCGTTCCTGGCCGACACGAGCCCGAACGCCTTCGAAAAGGTCGTCGACCGCCTCCTCGCCTCGTCCGCTTACGGCGAGCGCTGGGGCCGCCATTGGCTCGACGTCGCCCGTTACGCGGACTCGAACGGCCTCGACGAGAACCTCGTCTTCGCCAACGCCTGGCGCTATCGCGACTGGGTGATCAATGCGATGAACGCCGACATGCCGGTCGACAAGTTCTTCCACGAGCAGCTCGCCGGCGACATCATGCCGGGTGCCGGCGACGACGGCATGGTCGCCACCGGCTTCCTCGCCCTCGGCGGCAAGATGCTGGCCGAGGACGACCCGGTCAAGCAGGAGATGGACATCATCGACGAGCAGGTCGATGTCGTCAGCAAGGCGTTCCTGGGCCTGACCGTCGGCTGCGCCCGCTGNNCCGATCCCGACCAAGGACTACTACGCCATGGCCGGCATCTTCAAGTCGACGAAGACGATGCAAAACTTCCGCGTCGTCGCCGAGTGGAACGAGCGCCCCATCGGCACCCCAGAGCAGAAGGCCAAGCTCGCGGCGATCCAAGAGCAGGTGAAGGCCAAAAAGGCCGTGGCCGACAAGATTCGCAAAGAAGCCTCGGACAAGCTGCTGGCCGAGCTGAAACCGCAGACCCCCGCCTACGAAGCCGCCGCCCGCGAACTCATCGCCATCGAAGCCAAGCGGCCTCCGCTCAAGGCGGTCGTCCCCAAGCCCGACGGCCCCGTCCCCGCCGATGCCGTTGTCCACGAAGCCGAGGACTTTGCCAAAGGCAATGTCGGCAAGGACACGACAGGCTTTGGCAAAGGCATCGGCGTCATCTTGAACACCGGCACCTTCCCCAACCGGACGGAGTACAGCATCACCGTCCCCGCCGCCGGGTCGTACCAACTCGACTTCCGCTACGCATCGGGTGAGGCGAGGCCGATCAAGGTCTATGCCAACGGCGAGATCGCCCTTTCCAAGGCGGCCGCCTCATTGACCGGAGGCTTCTATCCAGCGGACCAGAAATGGGAAGCCCAAGGGATCATCACGCTCAAGGCTGGTGCCAACGACATCAAGTTCGAGAGCGACTACTTTTTCCCCCACATCGACAAGTTCCTGCTGGTCGCACGGCCCGGGCTTGAGCCCACTGAGAGCCTTGGCCCAACCACCGCCAAGCAGAAGCTGATCCCCCAGATCGTCCGCGACATCGCCGAGCGGATCAAGAACAAGATCGACATCCGGATCGAGCTACCGGAGGAGCCGGACAACCTGCTGCCCAAGCCCATCGCGGCCCTGCTCAAAAAGATCGGTGACGAAGTCACCGCCCTCAACAAGGAGAAACCCGAACTACCCCTCGCCATGGCAGTCGAAGAAGGCAAGCCGACTGACCTCAAGGTGCACATCCGCGGCAGCTACCTGACACTCGGTGACCTCAGCCCCCGCCGTTTCCCGACCGCTGTCTCCGGCCCGGCCGCACCCAAGATTCCTGAAGGCCAAAGCGGACGGTTGCAGCTCGCCAACTGGATCACGGCCAAGGACAATCCTCTGACGGCCAGAGTCTTCGTCAACCGTGTCTGGCGCTGGCGGTTTGGCAAGGGCATCGTCGGCTCGGTCGACAACTTCGGCACCCTCGGCGAGGCACCCAGCCACCCCGAGCTGCTCGACTGGCTGGCGACGACCTTCGTCAGCGAAGACAAATGGAGCCTGAAGAAGCTCCACAAGCGCATGATGCTGACGGCGACTTACCAAATGTCGGGCCAGTTCAGCAAAGAGGGCGACAAGATCGACAGCGACAACAAGCTGCTGTGGCGCTTCCCGCGCCAACGCCTGGAAGCCGAGCAAATCCGCGACAACATCATGGCGGTCTCCGGTCTGCTCGACCGTACGATGGGCGGGACGATGCTGACCCTCAAGCCGCGCGCCTACGTCACCGACACCAACAGCGCCGACTCGATCAAGTACGACAGTCCCCGCCGGGCCGTGTACCTGCCCGTCGTCCGGGCGGCGGTGTACGACGTCTATCAGGCGTTCGACTTCGGTGACCCGACCGTCATGAACGGCGACCGGCCGAGCACGACCATCGCACCGCAAGCGCTTTTCATGCTCAACAGTCCGGTCGTCCTAAAGGCCACCAAAGCCCTGGCCGAATCCGTGCTCGCCAAAAAGGAGTGGACGGACGACCAGCGCGTCCGGCACCTCTACGAGACCTGCTACGGCCGCCCGGCGGCCGACTGGGAGGTCACCAACGCCCAGCTCTATCTCGCCCGCTTCCAGGCCGCCTACACGCTGGCCAAAGACCCCCGCCTCAGCGCCTGGCAGAGTCTCTGCAAGTCGATCATGGCCGCCAACGAGTTCATCTATGTGGAATAACAGCTTTCTCTCGCGCCGCGACCTCCTGCGCGCCAGCGCCATGGGCTTCGGCAACCTGGCGTTCATGAGCCTCATGGCCGAGCAGGGCTTCGCGGTGTCCGACCCGGCGAACCCGCTCGCCCCCAAGGCGCCGATGTTCCCGGCCAAGGCCAAGCGGGTGATCTTCGTGTTCCTACACGGCGGCCCGAGCCAGGTCGACACCTTCGACCACAAGCCGCTCCTGACCCGCGACCACGGCAAGCCGTTCACCGGCGAGATGCCGCGCATCGT
>JAFDWT010000075.1 GCA_018268335.1 Armatimonadota bacterium
CCTATCTGACCGGCCCTGGCGACACGGGGACAGCGCCGGAGTTGGTCGTCAACAAGTCGACTCCACCGACCTTTCTGACTGTGGCTGAGGATGATCCCTATGCTTTCTGCTCGCATGAGTGGTTGAAGGCTTTGGAGGCGGCGAGTGTGCCAGTCGAACACCACTTCTATGCCAAGGGCGGCCACGGCTTCGCCATGCGAAACCTCCAAGACGACTTGGCGCAGTGGCCGGGGCTACTGGCGTCTTGGTTGAAGAAGCGTTGAGCCGTCCCTAGTGCAAGAAAAGGAAGACGACCTGGGCGAGGACGATCTTCAGGACTGACGCCAAGGGAAACACAGTTGCGTAGCCCAGTTCGGCCTGGTCGTCGCCCGTCGATTCTCGGACAAAGGAGAGCACGGCAGGCTGGGTGTGGACAGCGGCGACCATGCCCATTGTCTGAGCTGGTGAGCCCTTGAAGAGTCGGTGGGCCAAGATGAGCGAGACGGTCGACGTCACCAGAGTCACGACGGCAAAGGCTCCCAGCAACACCCAGCCGCTGGGTTGGCCGAGCGTCTTGACAAACCCGAAACCTGACCGCGTGCCGACTCCCGCGAAGAAGAGGACGAGCCCTACCTGGCGAAGCGTCAGGTTGGCGGAATAGGGGACTTCCCAAACGACGGGCCCAGTGCGGTGGACGGCCCCCAAGACCAGTGCGACCATGAGCGGGCCGCCGGCCAGGCCAAGGCTGAACGACAAGCCACCCGGCAACGGAATCTGCACCAAGCCCAGGAGCAAGCCAGCGGCGACACCTAAGCTGAGGGAGACCACATCGATCTCGCTCACGGCTTCGTAAGAATCGCCCAAGGTCTTGGCGATCATGTCGAGGCGATGGGCGTCGGCCACGACGCGGACGCGGTCGCCAGCCTGCAGCACTGTGTCGGCGTGGGGGACGATGTCGACGTCGCCACGACGCAACCGCGTCACGGTGGCCCCAAGAGTGGTCGGGAGCCGCAACTCGCGCAAGGGTTTGCCGATGTAGTCGCGGTTGGAGACCAGGATCCGGCGGAAATCGACGTGGCTCCGGTCGTCGGCGAGGTGGGCTTCGGCTGGTTCGCCGAGCGCGGCCACGGCCCGCTCGACTTCCTCGGCGGTGCCGACGACAGTTAGCGCGTCGCCAATCTGTAGCGCGAATTCGGCGTTGGCCATGTGGATCTCACCACCGCGAGCATAGCGGCCGAAGGTGACGTCCAACCCATGGGCTGTCCGCACCTCGTGGAGCTTTTTATCGGCGATATCGGTCTTGGTCACTTGAACCGTTCGGCTGACCAAGGGCGGCGGAGGGTTCTTCTTAGCCGGCTCAGTGCGTCCGCCGGTCCCGCGTGAATAGATGGCGCAAGCGGCGATCACCCCTAAGACGCCGAACGGGTAGGCAATTGAGTAGCCGACGACCGGGTCGCCGCCCCACTTTTTGGCCAGCTCCATCACCGAAGCCAGGGCGGGCGTCGTGGTCAGAGCCCCACAGTATCCTCCGGCGCCTAGCGACGAACCAAGGCCTAACGACTTGGCGGCCAGGACCGCGACAGCGACCCCGGCGAGCGGCCCCAGTACCGCCAGGGCTCCGATCTTCCCTCCCTGCGACCGAAAAGTCGCAAAGAAGCCTGGCCCGCTGGCCAGGCCGACGGTGTAGACGAAGAGGACGAGACCGATTTGCGAGACGACCTCGGGCAGACGGAGCCGCTGGTCCATCGCGCCGAAGACCAGGCCGACAAAGAGCACCATCGCCACGCCCAGTCGGACGCGGCCCATCCGGACTTTGCCGAGCGGGTAGCCCACTGCCGCTACAAGGAAAAGCAGCAGCAGCGGGCTCTCGGCCAAGACCCGGACGACGGCTTCTTTCACGTGACGGGGTTTTCGACGTAGGCGCCGCCGCGGCAGGCCTGCAAGTACTTCAGTGCGTGGACTTGGCCGGTCATCTCCAGCTCGTCGCGGTAGATGGGGTCGTGCCAGCCCTCGATGTCGATGGCCCCAGTAAAGCCGCCCTGCCGCAACACCGTGATGACGTCGGTCCAGTTGGTGTCACCGAAGCCGGGAGTCCGATGCCAGACGTACTGCTGGCCGCCGCGCAGGCCCTTAGTTTTCAGCACATCCCAGGCGATGGTCGCGTCTTTGCCGTGGACGTGGTAGATGCGGTCCACAATGCCGCGCAGTTGGGCGATCGGGTCGATGAGTGAGACCATCTGGTGGCAGGGCTCCCACTCCAAGCCGATTGCGGTGCTGGCGACTTCGTTGAACATCATGTTCCAGGCCGTCGGGCTGTGGGCGATGTTCCAGGCCGGCTTCTCCCAAGTGCCGCCCATATCGCAGTTCTCGAAGGCGATCTTGCAGCCCTCGGCCTCGGCGACCTTGGCCAGGTGGCCGAAGACCTCTTTGTACTTGGGCATGCTCTGGTCGACCGGGCGGTCTTCGAGCGCGCCTGCGAAGCCGCAGATGATGTTGCAGCCGAAGTGCTTGGCTCCCTTGATGAGCTTCTCCCAGTCGGCAGCGGTCTTCTCGTCCTGCAGCGGGTTGCCATAGATGCCGACGCTGCTGATGACGGCCTTGCCAGCGACGATGTCCTGGACTTTCTTGCCGGTCTCGGCGAGGTCGAGGTCGCCGAGGTACTGCCAGTTGGTGAGCTCAAAGCTCTCGAATCCGTGGGGGAGGATCTGGGGGAGGTAGGTGGTGGCGTTGGCCATGCCGGCCAGGGTGCCGATCCGGATGTCTTGGTGGTTCTCGCGTCCCATGAGGTCTGTCCGGCAGGTTACCAGTGGGCCTGGTCAGCCCGGAGGCCTGTGTATCGCTAGCGCACTACACAAGCCAAAGTTCACTTCACGAGAAGCGCAGCCGAGCCGCTGCGGACTGGATGGGTTTGACCCCGAAGGAAGCGTCCAAGTTTGTCGACGACCGCCACGGCGGCATCTCCCACTTTGGCTTCGCGTCGGATCGAACCGACCTGGAACCTCACTCGCTTGCCTGCCAAGTCCACAACGCCGACGACGGCCGAGTCTTTGAGGTCGAATTTGGCCCCGTGGTAGGTGAAGGTGTCACCTCGAAAGGCGACACCCGCTTTCTCCAGCACTGGCTTGAGGGCTGGCATCGTGTCGGGATGGCCGACCAGGAAGGTCTTGTCCATGTCGGCAGGGACGACATGAGGAGCATTGGCTGGGCCCCAATCGCTGTGGGCGGCGTCGACGATCCGGGAGTAGCCGCGGGCCGACTCGTAGCGCAACGGCGCTTCGGCCGCCGATGACCGGTCAGGCAGGACGCGCCGGTACGGGTCGAACGAGACCAGCGTCGGTTTGCTGTTGACAGCGAACTTGACCGTCCCTTTCTTGGACCGCCCGTCGTCTCCCACAAGAACACGCTCCAGTCGACCGCCATTGGCGTCTTCCACCCAGACTTCTAGGGTCATGCGGTAGGAGTCGCCAGCGAAGGAGTAGTCGGCGGTCACGCTTCCGTCGGCGTATCGCGCGTTGGAAAACGTCACGTCAGGCCAGCCTGGGCGTCCGAGCCATTGGTCGAAGAACCATTTCCAGTCTTGGCCGACTGACGCCTCGAAGTCCTCCCATTCCGTCGGCTCGCCGGGCTTGCGGTCGGCGACCCAGTGGGCCAAAGCGGCGTCCATGGCCTGCGGGCCCATCTCTTGCTCTAGTTGCTGCAGAACAAACCCGCCCTTGCCGTAGCCGAGCGACGAACCAGTTCCTCCGGTGTCGACGCCAGAGGCGCGGCAAGTCGCCTTGGTCCAATCTGGTCCTGGCGACGGGTGCATGACGAACGTGTACTCGCGATCGGGGCTGTAGCCGATCACATGGCTGCGCGAGGCGCGGCCGTCGGCATAATCGGCAAACGACTCGTTCCAAAAGCTGCGGAGATATGTGTTGGACCGGAGGCCGCCGAACCACGTGTGGGCGGGCTCATGCTGGTCGTCGTCGGGCAGCCAGCCCAGGCCATAGGTCGCGAACGAATAGGCCTCCAGGGCACCGCCAACGTAGAGGTCGCTGACGACCGCGCCCCATCGCGAGAACGGGTACCGGCCATAGCGCGAGTGGGTCTTGATGACGTCGGGCATCAAGTCCAGTTGCATCTGCATTTGGGCGTCGGTCATCTTCATGGAGGCGACAAAGTAATCGACCCCGTCCACTTTGCGCTGGGCGAGCTTGTACTTACCTGCTGAGAAGCTGAGGTAGCTGACGGACAGGTCCATGCGGGTTTTCACCGTCTTCACCTTGCCGTTCACGTTCGTCGAGACGGGTTCGCCCATCGCCATGACTTCCCAATCCAGAGGCACGTGGGCCGTGGTGGTATGGGTCAGTGGCAGGCGGCCCGTGTGCGGCCACCAGTAGTCGTTGGTGACCATGGCCTCGTCGGAGCTGATCGCCCCGGCGAAGCCTCGCTGGTCGACGACAGCGTCGTAGGCGACTGTGAATGTCGCCTCGGTCTCCTTGGGAGTCGGGAGGGCCACGACGCCGCCGGCTTGGGCGAACGGGACTTTTTGGCCCTCGCGGTAGACGCTGGCCACGCGGTAGTTGGGCGACAAGCGCAGGAAGAAGCTCGGGCTCGCCTGCCCTGACCGGACGACTTTGACGTCGGCGACCAGGTGGGCTGTTTTCTTTTCAGGTTCGAAGCGCAGGTCGATGTCTTCGTGGACCGCTTTGACTCCGAGCACATCGGACTCTGGGACATAGGCGGCGAGCTTGCCGTCCCGCCAGACATAGACGAGGTCGCCATAGTCTTCGCACGTCTGCGGGCTGGTGAAGACCACATATTCGGTTCCGCCTGCCGGGGCGACCAACTGGAGGGCGTGCCAGCCTTTGCTGCCGCCGCCATAGGCGCCCGGCTGCTTCAGCACCACCAGCGCGGCTCTTCCCTGCTCGGCGGTGACGCCCTGCAAGCTCGTCACGTCGCGCTGAGCGGCCCAGGCGTCGAGCTGCGCGATGGTCGGCGACTGACCGACGACAGTCGCGAAAAGGACGGCAGAAAACATGGCGTGTCAGTTTAGACGACGGGCCGATCGGCGCGGCACGCGGGACTGCGCTTGCGCATCTGGGCGAACCGGGGCATAATAGGACTGCAGCGGCGACGTAGCTCAGTTGGTTAGAGCGAACGGTTCATACCCGTTAGGTCCGCGGTTCAAGTCCGCGCGTCGCTACCATAAGTTTTTCCTCCGGAACATCATACAAAACACCAACTGCCATACATTTGCCCTGCCGATTGGCAGGGCTTTCTTTCTTTTCACTTGGCGGACCGGGGACATAATAGGCGACCTATGCTGACGATCGAAGGCCTGCACGTGTATTACGGCGCTATCCGCGCGCTGCACGACGTGAGCCTGGAAGTGCGGGAGGGCGAAGTCGTTTCCATCATCGGCAGCAACGGGGCCGGCAAGAGCACCTTGCTGCGGACGGTGAGCGGCCTTCTGCGACCTCGGCAGGGCAAGATCACCTTCATGGGCAAGGAGATCCAGGAGACTCCTCCCGATCAGATCGTCCGACTGGGCATCAGCCAGAGCCCCGAGGGGCGCAAGATCTTCACGAACATGACTGTGTTCGAGAACCTGCAACTGGGCGCCTACACCCGCAAGGACAAGGACGTCGCCAGCGACCTAGAAAAGGTCATGGACCGCTTTCCTCGCGTGCGCGAGCGCATGAAGCAGAGCGCAGGGACGATGAGCGGCGGCGAGCAGCAGATGCTGGCCATTTGCCGCGCCTTGATGAGCCGACCCAAGCTCCTGCTGCTCGACGAGCCGAGCATGGGTCTGGCACCCAACCTGGTCACTGAGATTTTCTCCATCGTCAAGGAACTCAACGCCGACGGCACGACCATCTTGTTGGTCGAGCAGAACGCTGTCCGCGCCTTGGAGGTGGCCCACCGTGCGTACGTGCTGGAGACCGGCGACATCGTTCTCGGTGGGACCGGCAAGGATTTGCTGACGGACCCCAAGGTCAAAGAGGCGTATTTGGGTGGCTGACGCGCCCGCGGCCCTCAAGCATGTGCAGGTCGTCCCGCTCGCCGAGCGGCATATCGCCGCAGTGCTGGAGATCGAGAAGGCGTCCAATTCGGCCCCTTGGTCGGAGCGCTCGTTCCGCAATGAACTGACCCACCCTGACGGGATCTTTTTGGTCACCGAAGGATCGGGCCGCGTCGTGGGCTTTGCCGCCGGGTGGGTTTTGGCCGACGAGTTGCATATCATCAACGTGGCGGTGGACCCGCAGTGCCGCCGCCAGGGACTGGGACGCAAGATGCTGGTCGAACTGTTGTTGCACGCCCAGGAGAAGGGCGTGACTTGCGCCACTCTGGAAGTCCGGGCCGGCAATGCGGCCGCCATCGCCCTTTATGAAGACCTCGGCTTCCATTCGTGCGGAGTCCGCAAGAAATACTATCCGGACAACCGGGAAGACGCAGTCGTGATGTGGCTGCACGAGCTGGCCGAATGGTCACCAGAAAGGTAATCCGTGTGGTTTCCTGATTGTCTGTTAGCCATAGAAACAAGCTGCGACGAGACGGCAGCGGCGGTCGTGCGCGGTCGGGAAGTGCTGTCCAACGTCGTCGCCAGCCAGATCGACATGCACGCCAAATGGGGCGGGGTCGTGCCCGAGGCGGCCGCCCGTGCCCATGTCGAGGCTGTCGTTCCTGTCATAGACGAGGCGTTTGCCCTAGCTGGGCGCCCGGCCATACGAGGTGTCGCCGTCACCAACCGGCCTGGCCTGGTCGGCGCACTCAGCGTCGGTGTGACCGCCGCCAAGGCCCTGGCGACGGCGTGGGGTGTGCCGATGGTCGGCGTGCATCACTTGGAGGGACATCTTCTTTCGCCGTTTGCCGTTGACGGTCCCGAACCGACAGTGCCTGCCTTGGCCCTTGTCGTTTCAGGTGGGCACACAGAGATGGTTGCAATCGACGGACTCGGTGAGTACCGTTTGCTGGGCGAGACGTTGGACGACGCCGCGGGTGAGGCGTTTGACAAGGGCGCGCGGCTCTTGGGTCTGGGGTACCCCGGTGGGCGGGCTGTGCAGGAGGCCGCCAAAGACGGCGATTGTCGACGCTACAAGTTGCCGCGAGCCCTGCCCAAGGATCGGTACCACTGGAGTTTCAGCGGCCTGAAGACGGCAATGCTGCGTCTGGTAGAGACTGAGGGCACGGGTCTCAATGTGCCCGACGCGGCTGCGAGCCTACAGGCTGCTGTCGTCGACGCCTTGGCCGAAAAGGTGGCAGGCGTGCTGGACGAGTTGGGGCCACGGTCGTTCTTCCTGGTCGGCGGCGTAGCGGCGAACGAGGCGCTGAGATCGCGACTGGCCGATGAGTGCCGTCGCCGAGGGGTCGAGTTTTGGACGCCGACAATCGACCTGTGCACCGACAACGCGGCGATGATCGGGATCGCGGGGTCGTTTCGCTTGGCCCGCGGCGACCGGGACTCGATCGACCTGGATGTGACCGCGGGCGCGCCGCTGCCCGGACTCCGCTAAACTGCGGACATGAGCGAAGAGCAAGCTGCGCCGGTCGAAAAGAAGCCCATGCCGTCCTGGCTTCGCCAATTGATCTTGGCCTGTGTCGCGGTGCTCATCATTATGCTGGTGTTCTGGTCGGCGACGCTGCGCATGGAGGGAGTCCGGCGCAAGGAGCTTTCGAGGGGCGTCGATGCGGTTTCTTCACTTTTGACAGCCTCCATCTTGGAGCGCAAGCCGGACAAGATGCGGCAGACCCTGCAGACCCTCGCCGCTGCTGGCGGCTACGAGAAGGTGACAGTGACCGACCAGACGGGGGCAGTCCTTGCCTCCACCGACCGGACCGTCGACGGCAAGACCATCGCTGAGTTGTCCGGTGCGCCAACGCCGGCCAAGCTCCGGTTGGACCAGGGCAGATACGTCATCGTCCGCGCGATCAATTTGGGTGAAGGCAACGCGATCGGCGGCCTGGAAGTCGTCGTCGCGCCGTAACGGGCCTGTGGAGTGCGGTGGCTCCGACACCGCTTTGTCAGGCGCGGCTATGACGCGCCAAGGCGCAATGGTCCACGCTGCCCCAACCCGTCATCCCGGGGCAAGCTCGGGATGACGGGTTGGGGCCGACTACAATGCATCGTGGACTGGGGACCCGTAGGCGGTCAGAGCCCGCCAGGGAAAAGCGGTGTCGTAGACGCCGCACTTCACATTGACGGTCAGCCGAAAACCAGCGTGCCGCCCAGATGGCCGGCAAGGCCGACCAGACCGGCACCTATCAGCAAGGCGATCCAGTAGCCGGTGGTGTCCAGCGGCCCTTTGCGGCGCATGGAGATGATCGCCAACATGCAACCCGTCGCGGCCAAAGCGAAGAGCATGTGCGTCTGCGCCTTGCCTGTCAGGCCGTAGCCGAGCCGGATAGCGGCGGTGAAGCCCAAGGCGACGGTCGGGATGCTGGAGAGCGCCCCGGCGAGCAGGCAATACCAAGCCGCCGACCGCATGCCGTCAGCTTTCCTAAACTTACCGAAGAACTCGAGAAACGCGCCGAAGAGGAACAGGGCGATCGGAAAATGGACGATGGTGGGGTGAAAGGAATGCGCTGGGAACAGTTGTGGCGCCGAGGGCGGGGCCGTGGCGGCTTCACTCACCTTTCCTAGTCGACCAGGCAGTACGGAGCCGAAAGTCTTTCCATCGTCCGCTTTCATCTTCTCGACGGCAGCGAAGACGTCGGCGTCTGGGGCTTCCTTCTTCTGGTCGCGCATCGCCTGCATGACCGCTTTGCCGTAATCGTTGTGGGCGGGTGGGTCGGTGTGGCAGTTACGGCATTTGGCCGTGTCGGCTGCGGAGCCGACAGCGGGCTTGTAATGGTCTTCAAAGGCGACCAGAAACTCTGGTTTGGCCAATGCCCAAGCCGAAAGCGCCAACATGCACAGGGCGGTCAGGAGGCGCATTGTTGGACTATAACTCGCCGAAGGGCCGATGAGTTCCCAGGAAGAAGATTTGGCGCGCTCGAGAGGACTCGAACCTCCGACCCCCAGCTCCGCAAGCTGATGCTCTATCCACTGAGCTACGAGCGCGCACGTCGGAAGGGCATTATATCCGGTCGGTGAGACGGGGCCGAGGCCATAGGTAATCTCGCCGTCAATGTCACCAGACAGCCGCAAGGTCTGCGTCCTCGGCGCAGGAACGATGGGATCGGGGATCGCGGCCCACTTGGCCAACCTGGGGTTCAATGTCACCCTGCTTGATGCGACCGCCGAGTCGGTGCGGGGTGCCTTTGAGCGCGCTCAAGCGGTGCGGCCGCCCCACTTCTACTTATCTGGCACAGCTGACCTGATCCGGCTTGGGTCAGTCGAGGAGAACCTGGACTGGGTCGGCGAGGCCGATTGGGTTTGCGAAGCGATCATTGAAAAGCTGGAGGCCAAGCGGGCGTTGTACCGGGCGGTCGAGCCCCTGCTCAAGCCGGGGGCGATGGTCAGCACCAACACAAGCGGCTTGCAGATTTCGCTGCTCAAGGAAGGCATGGGTGACGCCTTCCGCCGTACATTTCTCGGCACGCACTTCTTCAACCCCCCACGGCATTTGAAGCTGCTGGAACTGATTCCGACCGACGAGACCGACCCGGCGATCGTCGACTCGATGACGGCTTTTCTCGAAGCCAAGGTCGCACGTAGGGTCGTCGTCGCCAAAGACACGCCCGGATTCATCGCCAACCGGTACGGCATGTGGTCGATGTTCATGGCAGTCCACGCCGCCGAAAAACTAGGCCTGACTGTCGAAGAAGTCGACGCCATTACTGGCCCGTTTTTGGGTCGACCCCGGACGGGGAGCTTCCGACTCAACGACCTGGTCGGGCTGGACATCATGGCCGACATTGCCGCGAATTTGGTGGAGCGTTGCCCGCACGACCCCGCCACCAAGCACCTGACATTGCCCAGTTCTCTCCAGACTCTGATCGAGCGCGGCTGGACGGGTGCCAAGGCGGGGCAAGGCTACTATCGCAAAGAGGGCAAGGAACTGGTCAGCTTCGACCTCAAGACCTTGGCCTACCGCGAGCGGCAGGAACCCGAACTGGCGACCCTGACCGATCTCGGCCGACAACCTTTGCACGAACGGATCTGTAAGGCTTTGCAGGCTCGCGACCAAGTGGGCGAGTTCTTGCGGGCTTATTTGACGCCGACACTCCGGTATGCGTGCGATATCAAGGAAGAGATCAGCCACAACGTCCGCGATTTCGACCGGGTGATGAAGTGGGGGTTCGGTTGGGAGTCCGGGCCGTTTGAGACCATTGACGCCATCGGCGCGGAGAACCTGGGGATCACCACCCGCAAATTCTATGAGGGCGCTGAGGTGCTTGGATACTCAGGCGCCTATTTCCTCCCCTCTGCTGAGCCGCAGTTCATGGCACTGACCGACTATCCGGTTATTCAGACCTGGCCGAAGTTTTTGTTGCGCGACATGGGCGACGGCGTGACCGCCGTCAGCCTGACGACGAAAATGGGAGTCTTTGACCCCGACGTCGTCCGCGACATGGCTACGTTGATCCAGAGCGGCGAGGTCAAGAGACTGGTGCTGACGAGCGAGTCGCGCTCCTACAGCGCGGGGTTCGACCTCAAGTTTTTTGTCAGCCACATGGAGGCCAAGGACTACGGGGCCATCGACGACGGGATCGCCGAGTTCCAGAGGCTTGGTGTCCTCCTTGGCACTTTGCCTTCGGTCGCGGCGGTGTGGCGACATTGTTTGGGCGGCGGGTTCGAGATGGCGGCCAGTTGCTCGCTGATCGCCGCGACGGCTGAGACGCAGATTGGCTTGCCCGAAGTCAAAGTCGGCTTGATTCCCGGAGGCGGTGGCACAGCTTTGATGCGGACCAGGGGCCAGGCCAACGGGCCGAAGGGACTCGTCGAAGCTGTCAAGTCTATTGCTACCGGCACCCTGAGCGACAACGCCGACGACGCCCGGCGGCTCGGTTTCTTGCGACCTGAAGACGTGACGGTCTATCACCCTGATATGCTCTTCACGGAAGCCAAGCGTCTGGCCCTGCAGGCCACGGCCCGCGGCTCTAGCGCTTGGGCCCCGATCGAGGGGCCTGTGGCCGGCATGATTGACCGTGCACTGCAAGAATTGAAGTCCAAAGGACTTCTGACCGACCACGACATCACGATTGTCGACCAAATGAAACCCGTGTTTGCTCGGGCGACCTCGTATGAGGACGCTTTGACCAAGGAGAGAAACGGATTCGTCGCCGTCTGCAAAGAAGGCTTGAGCCAGGCGCGGGCGCGGCATATGCTGGAGAACGGCAAACCACTTCGGAACTGAAAGACATGGCAGGATTCACGACCCACACTGGCACCATCGCCGTTTACAACGCCGACAACGTCGACACCGACCGGATCATCCCGGCGCGGTTTCTGACGATGGTGACCCGGTCGGGATACGGCCAGCTGCTGTTCAACGACGTGCGGCGACAAGAGTCGTGCTTCCCGCTCGACCGCGACGAGGCCGAGGGTGCATCTATCTTAGTCGTCGGGACCAACTTTGGCTGCGGCTCGTCGCGGGAGCACGCCGTTTGGGCGATCCAGCAGGCTGGTTTTGTCGTCGTTATTGCCCGCACCGATCCGGACTCACCTGGCTACAGCGATATCTTTCGGAGCAACGCCGCTAACTGCGGTTTGCTTCTCGTCGAGCTTTCCGCTGCCGACCATTCCAAGCTGGTGGAAGCTGGTTCGGGAGCAACGGTGACGGTCGATCTGGTGCATCAGACTGTCGTCTCTGACGGACGAGAGATGCCCTTTGAGCTCAACGCCGCCGTTCGCGAACAGTTGCTCGCCGGGCTCGACCTCGTCGGCACGACCCTGGTCTATGAGGACAAGATTGCGTCTTTTGAAAGGAATTGGGACGCATTTGCGCCCAAAGGGTGATGCCTGAGGCGTCGCGGAGCGTCAGAATGGACAAGGAATCGTTGTGATGATGTTCAGCCTTACTGCCCTCGCCCTTGTCGCCCAAGGCTTCGTCGCCGCACCGGTCGAGCCACCCCAGGCCAAGCAAGCCAAGGACAACCCGTTCCGCCGCTTCCAACTCAAGGACCTCGGCAAGACCACGATCAAGATCGACGGCAAGCACGAGCTGACCGCCTGGATCATGGACACCGACGCCAAGCGGATGGAAGGCATGATGTTTTTGGAAGAAGAGGACTTCACCGAGAAGCAGGCCATGATCTTTGTCTTCAAGGAGCCGGAGCCGCTCAGCTTCTGGATGAAGAACACTAAGGTGCCACTGGACATCGCCTATGTCGGCAAGGACAAAGTGATCAACTCTGTTTACACCATGAGCGCGTTCGACACGACGTCCAACTACGCCTCTCGACAACCGTCGATGTATACAGTCGAAGTCAAGGCGGGACTTTGGAGAAAGCTTGGTGTGAAGCCAGGCTCCAAAGTCGAGATTCCGGCGAACGTCAAGGCGAAAGAGTAGTCACGTATTCCGGGTGGAGTATCCGGAAGTGGGCCGATCCTCTTGGATCGGCCCACTTCTCGTTTTCAGTCACACACGCCGTACCAAGTTCCCGACCAGCTGTCCAGATTGGCCTCGCCGGACTTATGGCCTTGGATGTCGACCGCCTCTTGGTCGAAGGCACCTGCGGAGACGACCCACTTGGCGTGGCCGTCGGCGAAGATGATGGTGCCGCCGAGGTCGCTCCAAGGTCGGTAGTAGTTGTAGGGAGCCGGACAGTCGTAGCCGTAGTGTGCACAGTCGATGTCGACTTTCGACGAAAACCACGGCAGGATCTCTGACCGCATGACCCGTGACTCGGACGGCAGTTCGATGGAGGTCTCGTTGACGACCCGGCTAAAGGTCAGCAGATTGTTGTTCTGGCTCGACTCGCCAGCGGCCACTGAGTACAGACACTGCGTGAACCGGTAGGAGGAGCCATAGGCTTTCCAATAAGTGTCTGCCCCCGGCACGTCGACCGAAGTGTAGGGGCCGCCGTTATCCCACGGCGAGCGGAAGACATCCTTGTTCTTAAGATAGGGGAACAGCAGGACCTCGACGCCTTTGTGACCTGGCTCGCCGGCGGCGGGAACGCTGTTGTAGGCGTAGAAGAGCGGCATCGTGTCGTCGTTGTCGGACAAGTAGAGCTTGACTCCGATGCCGACCTGGCGACCGTTGCTGACGCACTGGGTGTTCTTGGCGGCTGCCTTCGCCCGCGCGAAGACGGGGAACAAGATGGCGGCCAGGATCGCGATGATAGCGATGACGACGAGAAGCTCGATGAGCGTGAAGGCGCGGTTTCGCATGCGTTCTCCGGCCCGGCCCCGAAGCACGACAGCCAATTGGCCGTCGCGCCTCTGGGTTATGCGGCCAGAGACCCATCGGCCGCAATCCCTCCGCCGGCATGACCCGGATCAGGTTCTAGGGGACAACTCTCGCCTTGCGAGAGAATCTCAGCCCGTCATTGGGCGCCCCCTGCGGTCGTGCGCCGAATAGCTGGCGCCTACTCCATGATACGCCACTCAGGAGGATTTCACTGGGCTAGCGGGCTCGAAAGTTTTGTCTTCGAAGATCCGCCACATGTACCAGGCGGCGGCGGACCGGTGGGGGCGCCAGCGCTCGGCGAACTCGGTGGTCTCGGCGGCAGGCATGTCGTCGCGGCCGAGGAGCTTGGCCAGTCCTTTGCGGACCCCCAGGTCGCCGCTTGGCCAGACGTCAGGCCGACAAATGGCGAAAATGAGGAACATGTCGGCGGACCATACGCCGAAGCCTTTCACTTGGGTGATCTCTGCCCTTACCGCGTCATCGTCCAAGTCATCTAGCCGTGTAAGGCCAAGTGAGCCGTCCAAAACCTTGGCCGACAGATCGTGAATATAGGCAGCTTTTTGGCGACTAAGGCCAACACTTCGCATTTGCTCGATGTCTATTTCGGCCACCAGGTCGGGCGTCGGAAAACCTTCACCGGGGAACAGGGCGAGGAACCGGTTGAAGATGGCGTTCGCCACCACGCCGCTCAGCTGCTGGAACACCACCGCCCGCACCAGCGAGCGGTAGTGGTCTTCTGACATTTCGACCATTGGTCGTTCGTAGTGCGGCACGTGGGGGCCAAGGTATGGGCAGCCGGAAAAGTGTCGGAGCGCCGCCTCGACGTCTAGCCGCGCTTGGCCGCCCACTTGAGTCCTCCCATCACGTGCTTGCGATAGGCCTCCTCGGCGTACGACTCTTTGGTGTGGCCCAAGCCTGTGTAGAAGGCGCGGCCCTTGCCGACGGAGTGCTCCCAGCAGATCGGGTGGTCGCCGTTCATGCCGCCGCCCTCGTAGCTTTTTTCATCCAGTTTGAGCAGGATGCGGCACCCGGCGACGGGCAGTGCGCGATAGTTGTACCACTCGTCGGTGCGTTCCCAGACCTTGGGCAGGTGCTTGGTGGCCGGCGTCTTGGCGTCGATCACATCGACCTTGGCCTTTTGGATGCGGGGGTGCGACTTGAACCAAGCGCCGACCAGCGTGCCGTACCAGGGCCAGTCATACTCCGTGTCGGCGGCTGCGTGGATGCCGAGCCAGCCTTTGCCCTTCTTCTCGACAAAGTTTTGGAGCGCCGTCTCTTGGTCCCCGTCTAGCACGTTCATCGTCGTGCTCAAAAAGACGACGACATCGTATTTGGACAAGTTTGCATCAGTGAACTGGGCTGGATCCTCGGTAGCGTCGACCGTGAACCCTTCCTTCGGCCCCAACTCCTTGAACATCGCGATGCCATCAGGGATCGAGTCGTGGCGGAACCCGGCGGTCCGGCTGTAGACCAACACATGGAACGGGGCGGCGACGGCGAGGGCCAAAGCGGTCAGCATGGCCCATTATGGGCACACCTCAGCCCTTGGCACGCTTGGCGGTGACAGAAATGAACGGCCCTGATTTGCCGTTTTCTAAAAAGCTTCGCACCCAGGTCGCTTCATCGCCGTTGGTGCTCAGTACCATCTGCTGCCGCTTGTCTCTGGTTGTCACGGTCAGGACGTCGCCGACATAGTCGCCAAAGAAGTCGGTGAACACAGCCCCGCCGTTTGTCACGTGCACGACGACATGGGGGACGATTGTGCCCTTGGCGTCCTTCTCGCCCCACAGGCCAAAGACCAAGAGGCTCTTGTTATCGGTCGAGGAGTATTCCAGCGTGATGCACTCGTCTAGGACGGGCCGCACTTCCCAGGAGCCTTTGATCTCGCGGATCGCGCTCTTCTCCACCGTTTCCCATTTGCCGACCATACTGCGCAGCTTCTTGGTCAAGGCGTCGTAGGGTCCGGCAGGCTGTTGGGCTTGGGAGATGGCGGCGAAGGCGACAAGGCAGACCACGCCGCGATTGTACGCGGTCCCTTGGCGTCTGCGGCCCGCAGATACACTGGCCGCATGCTGTCAAGGCCCGGATGGGCAGCCCTTGCCTGTTCGCTCCTACTCGTTTTTGCGGTCGGTTGTCGCCCCAAAGGCGACACTCCCGTGGTCGCCAACGACCCGCCGGCCAAGCCGGCTCCTGCACCGGTGAAGCCAAAGACTTGGCCTTGGCCAATGAAGCCGATCTCCACCCAATCGGGGGCCGGCGACGTCATGGTCGTGATGCTCCACGACGTCATCAAGGAGCGAACCCGCAAGAGCGAGTGGTTCGACTGCACCGAGGCCAACCTGCGCGCGATCATCGAATGGGTGGTCATCAACGACGGCAAGTTCCTGACGATGGACGAGCTCTACGAGCACTTGACCGAAGGCAAACCCGTCCCGCCCAAAAGCGTCGTGCTGACCTTCGACGACAACTACCAAGGCGTCTACGACTGGGCTGTACCGGTCATGGACGAGTACCAGGTGCCGTTCACCGTCTTTGTCCACACCGACTACGTCGGCCAGACCACCGGGCACCCCAAGATGACTTGGGACGAGCTGAAAGAACTGGTGAAAGACCACCGGGCCACTGTCGCCAGCCATACAGCCAGCCACCCGGACGACTTCACCAAATTGACGGGGCCGGAACAGCTCGCGGACTTGCAGAAGGCTTTCGACTCGATCGAGGCCAACATGGGTTTCAAGACACCGTACTTGGCCTATGCGAACGGCAAGTACGACCACGACACTTTGAACGCTGCCGAGGCGACCGGCTGTCGGATGGCCTTCATTATGGAGAGCGGTGCCGCAGAGGAGTCCGCTAGTATTCTGGAAGTGGCCCGTGTGCCGTTCCATAAGTTTTTCGACTACTGGGACGTCATGGAGGCGCAGAGGTCACTGCAGTTCCCGGTCGTGTCGGGCTCCTTGGCCTCGGCTGATATTCGGGAGGAAGAAGCAACAGTCCGGCGCGAACGCTTTGTGGCGATCACCGGGGGCGAACCCAAATCCGTGCTCGGCAGTCACCGCAAGACGGTGCCTGAGTTCATGCGCGAGACGGGGGCCCAGGCTGGCGTCAATGGCGGCTTCTTCGCCCTCGCTGCTGTCGCGGCGGACGACAACCAGATGATGGGGCCGTGCAAGACGGCGAACACCGGCGTCTTCACGCCCAGCAAGCCCGAGTACAACGTGTCGCGGCTGCGCCGCCGACCGTTGGTCGTTTGGGGACGCGGCAGGTTCGTCCTTGCGCCTTACAGCCCGGGCGAGCACAACCGGGAGGATGCGGTTGAGAAGCTCCTTCCCGGCTTCACCGACTGCTTCTTGGCAGGGGCATGGTTGGTCGTGGACGGCCAGCCGCTAACAGGCGACCAGATCCTGGCCCATGGCGCCCAAGACGCCGAGGATCCCCGGCGGCGAGCGTTCCTTGGCTTCCGGGCCGACGGGACACTGGTGTGCGGTGCCTCGCTGGGCAGCGTCCCTAGTTCTGTCGCGGCCAAGGCGGCGATTGCCTTGGGGTGTCGGACTGCGATCCTGCTGGACAGCGGGTTTTCGACATCACTGGTGCTTGGGAACGAGGTGCTGGCGAGTGGGCACAGCACCAAAACCAAACCGAGCCGACCGGTTCCCCACGCGATCATGATTGTGGGCACTGTGTCGGCGGACGCGCACAGGCCGGTTGTCGCCGATTCGCCTGAACCGGAAGTCCCGGTCCGGGAACCCAAGCCATCGACTCGTCGCAAGTCGGAAGCCGCAGCCCCAGACCCCGCGGGCCAGCCTTCTCTGCCGCCGACGCCACCGACGGAAGGCAAAACGACGGGCGGCTGATCAGTTCTTGGCGGCGGCCAAGTTGCGGGCCTCGGTGATCCAAGGCTCGGCTTCGATCTGCTGCCAGTGCTCTGGGCGGATGATCTGGATGACCTTCTCGGGGCTCATCGCAGCCAGGTCGCTGAACGTCAGGACTCCGGCCTCCCACAGACGCCGCTCGAACACGGGGCCGACGCCGGGGATTTGACTGAGTGGGTCGCCAACTTGCTCGCTTCGGGCTGGCTCGAGGGGGGCGAGCTTCAAGGGTGCGACGGTCTCCGGGTTGATCGGCGCCGGTTCCACGACGGCGTGCGTGGGAGCCGAGACGCCTTGCAGCTGGGACATCAGGGCGGTCGTGGTGCGCTCGATGGCGGCCAGCCGGTCGCGGTGGGAGGCCAGGTCGGCTTTGACTTTGGCGTTCTCGCTGCCGAGCGAGGCGACTTCGGCGTTGGACCGGGCCAGTTCTTCGCGCAGGCGTTGAGCGTGGGCGCGGGAAAGGTCGAGCTCGGCTTCGGTGAAAGCAAGCGTCTCAATCTTCGGCCGTAGCTCCAAGACTTCTTCTTTCAGCTTGTCGAACTCGGAGGCCTTGCGCCGGAGCTCGACGAGTTCGACGGTGGCTTCACCCAGTTGGGCCATGAGGGTCGCCCGTGTCTCCGGTTGGACGGCTTCGGGTGCTGGTTGTACGGCGACTGGAGCCGGAGCCGTGGCCACCTTGACTAGCTTGTCCTGCAGTTCGACGATTTCCTTTTTGGCTGAAAGACGGGTTCGGACGCCGTCCAAGATCGCCATCAGCGCGACGCCGCCGCCGAACCCCAGTAATGCCGCTGCCCAATCCATGCAGACCCCGCCGAGCCCCCACCCGGCAATCCGCAAGAGTACTTTCTACGGGCTGCCGAACCAGGGATTCAGATCGAGAACTGTTAGAAATCCGGGATCAAAGCCCGTATTTCTGCGGGGTTCACCGGCCGTCCTTCACGGGCTGAGAGTCGTGCCGACTCCATCAGGCAGAAGACGTCGATGCCTTCCTTCATGTCGGGTGAACATCGGCTACCCTCGATCAAGGAGCGGCAGAAAGCGTCTGTGTAGTTGCTGAACTCGCCGTAATGCATGCCGTGGACCTCGTTGTCGAAGTAGTAGCCGCGCATGGCGTAGAGGCAATCTTCAGTCATCTCTTCGCCGGCCGGGCCGGTGTGCCGGTAGCGCATGTCGTGGTACTGGGCTTGGCTGGTGCCCTTGTCGCCGTAGAGCATTAGCTCGATGCAGTTACGGGCAGACGGCAGTTCATGCAGGCCGTAGTGGCCAAATGCGCGGCCGATGCGGCCGTCCTTGGCCGTGAACTGGGCGGAGTACACGTCGTGGCTCTTGGCGCCATGTTCTTGGGCGAGGGCTGACCGGTATGAGACCGCCGACACGCTGGCGATCTCTCCCAGATACCAGCGCACCAGGTCGATCGGGTGGCTGAGGCCGAGGAATATCCAATCGGTCGTCTCCTTGACCCACGGGCTCTTTTCGTAGTACCAGTCCATCCGGTGGGTGTAGTGGGCGTCGACGAACTCGACCTGTCCGACATCGCCTTGCTCGAAGGCTGCCCTCTGGCGGCGGAACGGTTCGAAGAACCGCGTGCTCTGGCCGACCATCAGTTGCATGCCAGTCTCCTTGTGGGCGGCTACGATGCGGGCTGCGCCCTCGACGCTGTTGATGAGGGGCTTGGTGCACACCACGTGCTTGCCGGCCCGCATGGCTTGCTCGATGTGCTCAGCGTGGACCGAGTCTGGCGTGTAGATGACGACTACATCGACGTCGGGTCGCGCCAGCATATCGGCATAGTCTTTGGTGTAGAAAATGTCCGGGCAGACGGCGCGGCAGGCGTCGATCTTCTCCTGTCGCAAGTCGCAACCAGCTACGGGGCGACAAAACTGGGCCCTGCCGACCTCACCTGGCCCGAGCAGGCGGCCATGGCTCACCGAATCTGGAATGGTGTGGCTGAGGCCGACGAGAAGCGTCCGGCCCTCGTGCAACCCCAAGACACCGACACCGAGTTTTCTCTCCGCCATCGCACCTTGTGTACCTGGTCTGGCACCACAATAGCGGCATGATCGGCCCAACGACGCTCGGCCAGCTTCCCTACCTCCGCCGCTACAAGTCCATGCGCAGTAGCAGTTACGACACGACGGGCGGCAACGAGGACTGGTGGGTGTTGCAGCCGGGCGAGACTCGGACGCTGCTGGCGACCGAGAAGCCGGGCTGTATCAAGCACATCTGGATGACCGTCGGCGAGGACGACACTTTCCCTCGCAAGCTCGTGCTTCGGGCCAAGTGGGACGGGCAGGGGCACCCGAGTGTCGAGTGCCCGGTCGGCGACTTCTTTGGCATCGGGCACGGGGTGTTCAAGGACTTCGTCTCGCTGCCTTTGCAGATGTCGCCAGAGGACGGGCGAGGCATGAACTGCTGGTGGCCGATGCCTTTTGACCAAGCCGAGGTGACCCTGGAGAACCAGGGTGACAAGAAGGTCCATGTCTATTTCTATCTGGACTACGAGGAGTACGACGCGCCCCATGCGGACGGGGTCGCCCGATTTCACACCCAGTGGCGGCGTGAGAATCCGACAGAGGGATGGTTGAAAGAAAAGCTCGGGCCGGACAACTATCTGGACATCTGGCGCCGGAGCCCGAACCTCAGCGACAAAGACAACTACTTGATCTTGGAGGCCGAAGGATCAGGCATTTATGTCGGCTGCCATTTGGACATCGACTGCTTCCACCGCCAGGGCAACGACTGGTATGGCGAGGGTGACGACATGATCGTCATCGACGGCGAGCCTTGGCCTCCTCGCCTGCACGGTACGGGGACCGAGGATTACGTCAACACTGCCTTCGGCCCGGCCACAGAATACTGCGCGCCCTACCACGGCATCACGTTGAACTCGGGGAACAAAGAGTGGCGCTGGAAGGGCAAGAACTCGATGTACCGCTATCACATTGAGGATCCGGTACGGTTTGAAAAGTCGATCCGCGTCAGCATCGAGCACGGCCACGCTAACAAGCTCTCGAACGACTATTCCAGCACGGCGTATTGGTACCAACTCTTACCGAGCAGATCTCTAGAGCCGTTGCTGCCGGTCGAGCTTAGAGCGCCTCGACCCAACGAGCAACAGTTCCCCTAAATGTTTCTTGACGTAACTTTTGCACTACTTTTGCGTCATGATTGGTTGGAACCATGAAGCGCCCGCTGTTCGCCTCCGCTTTCGCCTTGTCGGCTGTTGCCGCCGTCATCGTCGTCTCGCCTGCTTTTGCCACCCAAGAGGCCGCCAAGAAGCCGGTGACCTTTGCCGAGGTCGGCCCGGTTCTCAAGAAGAACTGTGCAGGTTGCCACACTGGCGACTATGCTAAAGCCGGCATCAAGCTGGACTCCCTGAAGAACATCATGGAGAGCAAGGCCGTCGTCGCTGGCAAGCCTGAGAAGAGCAAGATCTACCTCGCCGCTTCCGGTGCCAAGGGCGTCAAGCGCATGCCGCCCGGACCGAAGGCTCTCGACGAGAAGACCGTCGCGATGCTGAAGACCTGGATCGAGCAAGGCGCTAAGTAAGGTTCGAGCAAAACTCAGTGTCAAGCCTGCAAAGTCCTTCGCGGACTTTGCAGGCTTGCTTTTGCTTGTGGATGTTGTCGAAAGCTGGGCAGTCTTTTGGTTTCGTTGTACTGGCGCGAGGACGGAAGCCGGAACCGCCCCCTAGCCCCCTCCTCCCGCCGGAGCGGCAAGAGGGGGGGACCTGAGGGACTTCCTCATCTTCCACATAACTCCGCCCACGCATTCCTTGGAACATCGAGGCGTTCGGCGAGTGTCGTGGGTTGCCTCGCGCTATTACTCGTACCCAGGGGTGACGTTCAGTTCGAAGTCATACAGACCGGCTAGGGCGTAGGCGTCCAAGTCGGCGAGGCCCTCGAACCGCGAAACGACTTCGTGCCGCGTGGCTGGATCGGCAAAAGCGATGGCACCGAGCTTCTCGGCTTTCGTGGCTAGGATCGCGTGCAGGTCGGCGTCGGTGTTGCGGGCGTGGCCGGCTGGATACATGACGAGGCCGCTGTCCCATGTCTCGCCGTCGGCCAGTTCGACCACCAACGACGTCGGAATGCCGTCCGGGTACTTGGCGTCGTAATCCGGGCCGCCGTGCTCAAAGGAGATCAGGCTCATCAGATCGCGGGTCGCCGGTTCGAAGAGCGCCTCTTTGCCGTAGTCGGCCGGCATGAGCATCAACTCTTGCCAGACAGCGTCGTGAGAGCCAGCGGATGCTCCTTGCGCCCAGTCGGCAAAGGCACTTGCACCCAAGTGGGCGCGATGCTCGACCGCGCGGCGAACGAGCCGCGACACGATGAAGACCATGGAGTGGTCGGCGCTTTGGCGCGTCTTGGGGTCGCGCTTGGCGGGGTCGCCAATGATGCCGAACGCCGGCTCATAGGCCCGGATCGTGATGCCCTTGATCGCGCCTTCGGCAAAGGCGTCTGGCCGGTTGGCGACTAGGTCGACCACAGCCTGCAAGGCACCCGCGCTCTGGTGCTCATAAAGGCCGAGCTTGAAGTGCATGCCCATCACGGCGAAGTCGTCGCCGCTGTGGCTCAAGACTAAATCGAACGGCGAATCGCCATTTGTCTTCTCGAACTGGCGGAACAGGGATTCTGGGTTGCGGAAGATATCGCGCGGGCCGACGAAGCCGTCCATCGAGCGCTTCATGCTCAAGACGGCGACCTCGGTAGAGATCGCAGCACTGGCGCCCTTGCTGTCGCTCAACTGCTTCCCTGCCCGGATCGCCCGCCAGGGGACGTAATGGGCGACGACCATGCCGATGGCGCTCTCGATTTGCTCGGGCGTCGCTCCCATCAGCGCGCCGTAGGCGGCGGCAGAGCCGATCGCACCGTGCACGACGTGGTCAATTTTATAGGTCTTGAGCGAGAAGACTTCGGCGAGGCGACCACGGATCTCGTCGATCAAGACCATGGCCCGGAGGGCGGTCAGACCGTCCAGTCCGCGCAGTTGGCAGGCGGCGACTGCTACGGGATAGAAATCGTTGTGGCCGAACTCGCCCGCGGTATGCCCAAGGGCGGGGTTGTAGCCGAAGTTGGTGCCGTTGCTGTCCCACTCGCGCACGGCGGCGCAGTTGGCGACGACGGCCTTTTCCGCCATGACCCCCTGCGCGCTGCCAAAGACGAAGGCGGCGTCGCCCGGGTCTTCGGCCCGGTACTTGAGCGCTTCGCGGCGCAGGACGGTCGGCGCGTTGGTGCCCAGAGCCAGGGCCGAGAGGCCGCAGAGGACGGCGTCGGTGTGGAACATGCGCGTCCTGGCCAAGACCGATGCTGAAGGGCCGGGCCCGAGCTTGCCTGCTAAGAAATCGACGGCGAACTGCCCGATGCCGAGGGCCTGGTTGGAGTTGCGAGGGAGCGTGACGGACGTGCTCATGCCGATGGGCCAAGGTTACCTGCGGGTCCTTCTTTGCTCCAGTCACCTTATGCTGTGGGAAACTGGGGCTCATGAACGGTTTCTTGGCGACATGGCAGTTCACCCGTGGCCGACTGGCCCAGAGTTGGGAAGACCTCAGCGACACCCAGCTGCACTGGCGCTCGCCAGAAGGAGAAAACTCCATCGCCGAAATCCTGGCCCACATTGCCGGTTGCGAGCACTTTTTGGGCAAACGCCTGCTGAGTGAAGACCCGGTCGCCAGCGCCTATGATGCCAAGCTGGACGCTGGCGCGCGAGCCGTTTTTTTGAACGAGGAATCGTGCCCCTGGAGCGCTGAAGAACTGGGTCACGACGGACTGTCCGCGATGCTGGCCGCCTCGGCGGCGACAAGCGAACGTGCCCTAGGCGAGGGGTTCGAAGGCCGCCAAGACAAGGAGCAGGACAGCCCGCTTGGGGCGACGATCACCGGCTTTGGTGCGGCGCAGCGCATGGCACAGCACGCCGGCTATCACACGGGCCAAATCTGGATGTTGCGCAGGCACCCGCAATTCCCTAAGTCGTAGCCGACCGGCTGGTATCCTGACCGTCCCATGTTGGTGCGCAAGCCCGCCGGTGGCCAACCCAACCCGAACTTTGTTCAGTGCGTGAACTGCAAGAAAACGCTGTTCACCGCCGAGTTCGAGGCCAGCCTGCGCGTGTGCCAATACTGCGGCCACCATCACCGGCTCAATTGGCGCCAACGCGTCGCTTTCACCTTTGATGCCGACTCGTTCGTCGAGACTGACACTGGCATCTCCTCTCTCGACCCGCTGGAGTTTCCGGAATATGCCGAGAAGCATCAGCAGGCGCAAGCCAAGACCGGGATGGTCGACAGCGTCATCTGTGGCACGGCTTTGCTGGACGGACGCCCAGTCAGCGTCGCGGTCAGCGACTTCCACTTCATGGGCGGGTCGATGGGCAGTGTCTCCGGCGAGAAGGTCACCCGCGCCCTAGAGCGCGGTGCCAACGAGGGTATGCCGGTCATCATCTTTTGCGCCAGCGGCGGAGCGCGCATGCAGGAGGGCCTGCTGAGCCTGATGCAGATGGCCAAGACCACTGCGGCGGTCGAACTGTGCCGGACTCGCGGCGTGCCCTACATCGCCGTCTTCACCGACCCGACGATGGCAGGCGTCTTGGCGAGTTACGCCTCTGTGGCCGACGTCATCCTGGCGGAGCCCAAGGCTTTGGTCGGTTTCGCAGGGGCTCGGGTGAGCAAGCAGGCGCAGGTCCACAAGGCACCTGACGACTTCCAGACGGCCGAGTTTGTGTTCCGGTCTGGCATGCTCGACCGCATCGTCCCGCGCCGCGAGATGCGGAGCACTTTGGTGTCGCTCGTCCGCCTCCTGGGCGGCCATCTTCATCTGGAGGCGAAGAAGGTTGGCTAAGAGCTGGAAAGAGTGGGAAAAGCCGATCCTGGAGTTGGAAGAGGGGATCGACAAACTGGAGCAGCTGATCGCCGTCGAGCGGGACGTCGAGAAGAAGGCGAGCCTCGCCCTCCGAGCCCAGGAGTATCGGGAGAAACTCCATAAGTTCATCGACGTCCGGTACAGCCGCCTCGGGCCGTGGGAGAAGGTCCTCGTCGCCCGCGCCGAGACCCGACCGTACACCCTGGACATCATCAACGCAGTCTTCGACGAGTTTGTCGAACTCGACGGCGACAGGCGTATCGGCACTGACCACGCGGTCGTGGCTGGTCCAGCCTCGTTGGAAGGCCGGCCGGTGATGGTCGTCGGGCAACAGAAAGGCCGCAATATCCAGGAGCGCGGTTATCGCAACTTCGCGATGGCCAAGCCTGAGGGGTATCGCAAGGCGATCCGCATGTTTGAGATGGCCGAGCGGTTCCGCATGCCGGTCGTCACGATTGTCGACACCCCTGCCGCCGACCCCGGCGTCGAGAGCGAGAGCCGGGGCATCAGCGAGGCCATCGCCGCCTCGATGCTGTCGATGTTCTCGCTGACCGTGCCGATCGTCTCGGTGATCATCGGCGAGGGCGGCAGCGGCGGAGCCATCGGCATCGCCGCCGCCAACCGAGTTTTGATGCTGGAGCATTCGGTCTATAGCGTCATCCCGCCCGAAGGCTGCGCCGCGATCCTGTGGCGCGATCCAGCCAAAGGGCCGCAGGCCGCGGCGGCACTGAAGTTGACGGCCCAGTCGGCTCATGAACTCGGCTTGGTCGAGGAAGTGATCCCCGAGCCGTTCGGCGGAGCGCATCGCGACCCAGGCGAGACTGCTGACCGAATTAAGGAAGCTATGCTGCGCCACCTGGCGGAGGTGGCTATGTCTTCGCCCGAGGCGATCAAGCAGGCTCGCTACGACCGCTTTAGGATTCTTGGCCGGTTCTCGGGCCAGTGACTCCGGTTCCCCTCCCTAACTCCGGTTGGGGAGGGGTTAGGGGTGGGGATATCCAGAAGCACTGGAACCGCTTCGCTCTATCCAGTGCCACCCGTTTCGGTTTCTTGCACTTGTGGGTTCACTGTGGGCCAGAAGAGGCGCACCAAGCCGGCTCCCATTGCGCCTAAGGCTGCGCCACCGACGACGTCGGCAGGATAATGCACGCCGATATAGACACGGCTGAGGGCGACGGCCACGGCCCATAGGACGAACCCAGTTCGTATCCAGGCAGCCCTTGAGCCCGAGCAGAAGAGCACGACCGCCATGGCGATTGCCCATGTCGTCGTCGTGTGGCCGCTCGGGAAGCTGCTGTTGTTGTAGATCGGCTCCAATGGGTGGGCGAATGCCAGGTTGCTGGGGCGGTCGCGGTGGATGAACTGGATCATCACTAGCCGAATGGCTCCGGCCAGAAGATAGCTGGCCACGGCGGGCAGGGTCACGGGCCGCCAATCTTTCTTGGCCAGACTGAGCAGCAGTGGCACGAGTTGCCAGCCGTCGCCGGTGTAGGTAACCAGCAAGAACGGCTTGTCCAGCCAGTCATGATGCCAGCCGATGTGCACGGCTTGGAAGAGCTCACGGTCTAGCGCGGCAAGGTCTGGCACGGCCTATTGTGCCTCGTTTCCCCGGCTTCACACCCAGCGAGGGTGGCGCCAGATGCCGAGTTCCTTGGCAGCCGTTTCCAGTTCGTCCCGATAAGCTGGGTCGGCGACGGCGATCAGTGCCTCGCACCGCTCGCCGAGCGACTGCCCGTGCAGATCGGCGATGCCGTGTTCGGTGACGACATAGTGGACGTCGCCCCGCGAAGTGACGACGCCTGCGCCCGGCTTGAGCGTTGGGACGATCTTCGTCTCGCCTTTGTTCGTCACCGAGGGCAGTGCGATGATCGGCCGACCGCCCCGGCTACGGGCTGCTCCCCGGATGAAATCGACCTGTCCGCCAATGCCGCTGTAGACGCGGTGGCCGATGGAGTCGCTGACGACTTGGCCGGTCAGATCCACTTCGATAGCGCCGTTGATCGCCACCATGTCCTCGTTCTGGGCGACCACAAACGGGTCGTTGACATACTCGCTGGGGTGGAAGCTGTAGAAGGGGTTGTCGTTGACATGCTCATACAGCTCTTTGGAACCGATTGCGAACGAGCTGACCACATGGTTGATGTGTAGTGACTTCTTTCGGCAGTTGATGTTGCCTCGGTCGACGGCATGGATCAGGGCGTCGCTGAACATTTCAGTATGGACACCGAGGTCGTTTTTGTCGGTCAAGGTTTCCAAAACAGCCGAAGGAATCTTGCCTATTCCAGTTTGGATAGTTGCGCCGTCTCTGACCAAATGGTTAATGTGTTTGGCGATGCTCTTACTGACGTCGTCGGGCGGTTCTGGGAGGTATTCCAAGATCGGCCTTTCGCTGGCGACAAAGTAGTCAATGTCGTCGATATGGATCCACGAGTCGCCGTGGGTGCGGGGCATCTGGCTGTCGACTTCGGCGATCACCAGGCGGGCCGACTTGCAAGCCGACGGGCCGAGATCGACGCTGATGCCGAAGGAGCAGAACCCGTGCTCATCAGGCGGGCTGACGCAGACAAGGGCAACATCCAGCGGCATCCGCCCTTTCATGAACAGCCAGGGGATTTCGCTGAGAAAGACTGGCACGTAGTCAGCCCGGCCCTGGTCATGGGCTCGGCGGGTGTTGGGGGCGATGAAAAAGCCCTTGTGCCAAAACCTGTCGTCTTCGCAATAGGCGGCTGACCCCATGGTCAGGAGGTGTACGACTTCGACCTGTTGCAGGTCGTCGCGGCGGGCGAGGGCGTCAGTCAGTGCGACCGGCTGGCCACAGTTGGACCCGACGTACACACGGTCGCCCGACCGGACGTGCCCAAGGGCTTCGTCCGCAGAAACGTAATTGACGGAGGGCTTCATGTCCTAAAGGTGCAATCGATGACGACGTCTTTGATCCCGGGCTTGGTCCTCAGCACCTTGGCAATGAGCTCGCACTCCTTCCTGACGTCTGGCGGACCGCCCTTGATGACACCGATCGCCCCCCGGATATAGGCGACGCCGTGGGTGACGCGCAGGTCGGCACGGGTGACGTCCATCATCCGTTTGCTGAACTCCTGCCGTAGCATCTTGTTCGCAGCAACGTCATTCGGATCGGCCATGGCCAGATTGTACTTGGCAGCGGCCCTTGGAAAACGAAAACGGCCCTGGTGTCAGAGGACACCAGGGCCGCTAGTTGTGCCCAGTCTTAGGCTTCTTCGGCCGCAGCGGCCTGCATGCCCGTGGCCATGCTGCCGCGCTTGGACCAGTAGACGGCCACGATCAGAGCGCCCAGGGCCACCAGGGTGATGGCGATGAGCGTCGACTGTGGCCAAGGCCGGATGACTTGCGGCGCGATGAGCAGCGCGACCAAGTTCATGACTTTGATCAGCGGGTTCATAGCAGGGCCAGCAGTGTCCTTGAACGGATCGCCGACGGTGTCGCAGACGACGGCCGCCTTGTGGGCTTCGGTTCCCTTGCCGCCCCAGAGGCCGTCCTCGATGAGCTTCTTGGAGTTGTCCCACATGCCGCCCGAGTTGGCGAGCATGACGGCCAGCAACTGGCCGCTGAGGATAGCACCGGCGAGGAACCCACCGAGCGCCTGCGCGCCGACCAGGTTGTATTCCACGCCGCCGATGTTCGTCGTCGGCTGGCCGATGGCGAAGCCGAAGGCGACCAGCACCGGGAAGCCGATGGCCAGGATGCCGGGGCCGAGGAGCTCCTTCTGCGCCGCCGCAGTGACGATAGCCACGCACTTGGCGTAGTCCGGTTTGCTCGTGCCCGCCATGATCCCCGCGTCGGCGTGGAACTGGCGTCGCACCTCGTTGATCAGCTCGAAGGCCGCCCGGCCGACCGCGTTGATCGAGAAGGCCGAGAACAGGTACGGCGTCGCGCCGCCTATCAGCAGGCCGAGGAAGATCTGTGGGATCTCGAGCCTCATGCCAACGTTGGTCAGCATTCCCTCTTCGACGAACGCGTGGAACAGCGCGACTGCGGCGACGACGGCGGTGGCGATGGCAAAGCCCTTGGTCAGAGCCTTGGTCGTGTTACCAGCGGCGTCCAGAAGTTGCACACGGCGGGCGCCGTCCGCATTGTCGTGTCCCGCACCGGACATCTCAAAGACGCCCTGCGCGTTGTCGCTGATCGGGCCAAAGGTGTCCATCGCGAGGATGAAGCCAGTGGTCGTCAGCAGGCCGAGGCCGACCAGAGCGATGCCGTAGAAGCTCAGGATGTAGCCGCCATAGACAGCAGCCGGGAACACGATGAGTGGCACCGTGAGCGACAGGACGATGGCGAACAGGCTGAACACCGAGCTCTCTTGACCATAGGCGAAGCCTGAGATGATCATCGGAGCCGGGCCGGCGCTGGCCATGTGGCCAAGCTCGGTGACGGGCTTCTTGTGCAGGCTGACGTAGTAGTCGGTCAGTGCTTCAAAGGCGAACGCCATCAAAACACCGAAGAGGATGCAGACGAGGAAGGCCCACCAGGGGACGTCCTTGGCATCGACCAGGCCGACGCCGACGTTGACGACTTCGGGTTGCTTGGCGTTGGGATCCGGCTTCTCGAAGAACGCCTTGACGCTGTCGACCGAGCCCTTATAGACCGTCAGGCCGCTACGGGCGGTGAAGATCGCGACGCCCTTGCCCTGGGTGTCCACACCGAAGGCGAGACCGCCTTCCTTGGTGGCGAAGAGGTGCGCTGGGTACGGGCCGCCAGTTTTGACCGCCTTGTTGCCCTGGCCCATCGTCTCGATCTGCTTCATCTGAGCCTCATAGTCCTTGGCCGAGATGGGGCCGACGAGCATGTGGCTCTTGGTGACGTTATCCACAGGCTTGTTGTCCGCACCCATGGTCGGGGCGTTCTGTGACATTTCAAGCTCGTAGACGGCGAGTTCGTTGGCGCTCAGATACTGGCCAAGCGTCTGGTACTCAGTCTTGCCGCCAGCAGTGCTGGCTGGGACGGCCACGGTGTACTTGTTCGCGAGCGAGTTCGCGTCCTTGATGTCCACGCTCGAGTACTTCGACTCGCCTTCGGGCGCCTTGGGGAGCTGGTCCTTGGGTGCGCGCAGGACGCTGGTGACGATCTGCTCGGTCTGCTCCTGCAGGCCGATGCTTTCGACCGCCTTGTCCTTGAGGATGTCGGCAGGCTTGACTTCGTCAGGCTTCTTGTTGTTGGCCTTGGCGTAGTTATCGCGGGCGTCGGTGATGGCCTTGACCGCGTTGTAGACGACCTGCTGGGAAGAGACGAACTGGTTGGTCTTGACCTTGGAACCCTGCCCGCCCATCATGAAGAAGGCGAGGGCGGCGGTACCGACCACGCTGATGACGGCCGAGCTGACGAAGCCGCGGCGGATGGACTTGAGCGGGTCGTCGGCCAGGTTGTCGCTGCCCTTGACCATGAAGATGCCGATGATCGAGGCGACGATGCCGACGCCACGGGCCATGAGCGCGAAGAGCACCAACTTCATCCAGGTGGCCTGGTCGAAGAGGACGGCGGTCGCGGCGCCCAGGACGATAGCGGCGACGAGGGTGACCTCGTAGCTCTCGAAGACGTCGGCGGCCATGCCGGCGCAGTC
>JAFDWT010000076.1:0-9600 GCA_018268335.1 Armatimonadota bacterium
AATGCACAGTACCTGCCCGGTCAAACTCGTGGCAATCATCGTCTCTGCAGTTGCTCCCGACTCAAGGAACTAGAACTCAGATACCGGCTATGATTGGCGATGGCCGTTACCGTCGGTGTCGTCTTGGGGATTGTGGTCTGGGCGTTTGGGCGGCTTGTCGGCATTGACCGTGACCGCGCCTATTACGCGACTATTCTGGCCGTCGTCGCTTTGTATTACGCCCTCTTCGCGGTGATGGGCAGTTCGTTGAGCGCGCTGGCGCAGGAGTCAGTCGCTATAGTCGTCTTTTTCGTGATGACGGCCATCGGGTTCCGAAAGAGCCCATGGGTAGTCGTGGCAGGTCTGGCCGGACACGGTGCGTATGACAGCGTGCATGGGTTGTTGATCACGAACCCAGGGATGCCGGTCTGGTGGCCTGCGTTCTGCGGCAGTATTGATGTGACGATGGCTGCCGGTATGGCGTGGATTCTCGTCAGGTCCAATGCATCGCAAAAGGCGTGATGGCCACCGTGGACACAAATGACCACTGCAGCACAAATTGAGTTCTACTTGTCCAGCTTTCCCTAGTCCAAGAAGGGCGAGATGGAGGCGTTGCACGCCCTCTTTCAGATTGCGTCACCCGGTTGTCGGCTCTGGTTTACGACTGGTCGCGACGAATCTGGCAAGGTGGTCGCCAATCCCAACATCGGCTACGGCAGCTACTCCATCAAGTACGCCGATGGTAGCGAGCGAGAGTTCTACCGAGTCGGGCTGAGCGCTAACTCGACTGGCAATTCGGTCTACATCCTTGGGTTGCCGGACAAGGATTTTCTAGCCAAGGCCTACGGCCCGACGCTTGGCAGGGCAAAGTCACCGGCTAATGCATCAAGCTCAAGTCCACCAAAGTCATCGACCTAGGTGTACTCAAGGCGGCGGTGCAGTACGGACTGGGGCTCTCAATTGACAGGAGGTTACCGTGGCACCCTCAGACTCTAGGAGTGCGCAGGCTCAGAAGCCACCGTCTCTCCTGGCCAACACCTCGCGTCACTTGCTTAACGCCAAGTCGGCCAGGGTTTTATTCTTCAGATCTTGTCCAGTCGCCCCGGTAGCGAGTACCCCGGTCTTCGTTTTGTTCCGAACGCCTTTGAGCCAGGACCGCCATGATACGCGGGCGGAGTCGAGGGCGGCCTTCCAGGCGACGGAATCTCCCTCCAGTGCTGCCACCGGGACACACACATGGTCGCAGTAGTCCTTGCCGTCGATTTTGGCCCTAGGGGTTATGGACGACCCGTTGAACTCGGTCAGCGAGAGGTAGGGCACGCCAGGGGCGACAAAGAACCGTCCTTGAGCTCGGTCTTCATGCTCGACGGGGACGATGGACACCTGAATCTGACCAAACGGAGTCCACGGCTTCAGCAATGTCGACTCGATGAGATACCAACCGTAGTCCGGAACGTAGGCCTCGACGTTGTAGTGCGTTTGAAGCGGCCCCGCCCAGGACGGATAGCCGGCGAGAACCCGCGCGGGCACCCCGGCTGACCTCAACAAAGCGGCCACGAGGTTGGCGTTGCTTGTGCACGAGCCAGACTTCTCCAGGGCCTGCAGAGCGTCCAGGCTGGTGCACGCTTCCCCTTGCCTGGACCTGATCTCCTCCGCCTTCGCTATCACGCGGTCCACAACTGCTGGAACATCGGCGCCGCCGCTCCGCAACTCTTTGCCGATCGCTTGGAACTTGGGGTCGGCACTCTGGACGCACCAAGTGGATTTCAGCCAGGAACGAGCTTCTAACGGCCAGGCATTTGGAAACGCCGCCTTCTTGGGCAACGCGCTGGGGCGGGGCCCGGCGAGCACACAAGACGACCAATCGACCGTCACACTCTGGCCGCCTTTCATGGTAGCCAGTTCGAGTTCAAGGACATAGTTGCCCGGACGGTCCTCGTAGACCCGCTGGCCCTTGACGAGTTCGGCCGGCGTTGCCTGGAACCGATAGCCGAGTGGCACCTGCTCGCGGTACTCAAGGGGCAAAGGGAAGAGGAGCTTGCCGTTAGCTCCGTTCTTCGATGCCGTATAGGTCGACTGACCCCTGATCTCGAAAACGCCTGGCGACCCCGTGAACGAGGTGGCGGGGGCGGACGCACCAGCCTCAGTGAGAGTGACGTCATCGAACCAGGCTTCACCCTTGTCGGCCAGGATCAGCAGAATCGCCGCGCTGGCCGCCTGAGGTCCGGGATGCAGAGTGGTCTCGACCTTCTTCCAGCCGAAAGTGCCGTTGAGAAACGTCTCCTTTTGTGACGTCGCGAAGTCGGTGAGCTCGGTCTTCTCCTTGTTCCAACCTTGGACGGCAATCGACACCATTCCCTTGATGTCGGATCCCTTGACCCAAGCAGTCAGCTTGAGCGCTTTGCCGGGTGGAATCGTCGGGATGAAGCATTTGGCCACTTCAAGTGAGTTGGCCCCGCTGCGTTGGGAGGAGAGGTGGACAGCCCCGCCAGTGCGGCCCTCTGTCGCCCGGTAGCTTGCTCCCCTCGTCGCCATCGCCCAACCGTCGGCGCTTTTGTCGAACGTACCGTTGGCGACGAGGCCGTCCTGCAGCAAAGCCGCCAGCAAGAAGTGGGCGAACATTGTGCAAGTATGTTCGTAATACATAGTATTGTGTCAACGCACCATTTCCGGTTCTGAAATTGTTGACAAATTGCGCCTGTATCGGTGCCAGCCCAGGAAAAACATGTTACGACGTCACTTAAGCGACATCTCGGCCTTTCTGGCTGCGCTCTCGCTCTCCTCCGTTGGTTTGGCCCGGCTCGCGCCGGGTGTGTTCCCGAGAGCTGATGACCTTCGGGCGTTCGACGGCGAGTGGGTGTATGTCGAAGACCGTAGCGAGGGCAAGACGCTTGAACAGCTTGGGCCGCCGATGAGCTCGAAGTTCTCTCTGCGGACCGAAGAGGGAGCGGTCATCTTGGTCAGCGGCCATGGCTCAGGACACCGGGACGTGCGGGTCGCCTTTGGTGGTGCGGGCACCGAGGTGCCGGGCTCGACTGCCGGTGCCTTGGCGCGCTACCGCAGCTCGTGGAAGGACGGTGTGCTGTCCTATGAGACCGAGTTTGTCCGCTCGGCCGGAGCGGCGCCGGCAGGGTTGATCAAGAAGGAACTGCGGATGACCAAGGACGGACTGCTGGTGAGCGTGACGACGGGGGACTACGCACCCTCGGTCGGGCTTTACAAGCATCCGCAAGACATTGCCTTGCCGACGCCCGCTAAGGCGGTGATCGGCGACCTGGCCTGGTTGGTCGGCGCCTGGACGGGGACCCGCGGCACAGGCGGCATCACGTCGATCGAGGAGCGATGGAGCCCGGCCAAGGGGGGCTCGATGATGGCTGTCTCACGCACGGTGACAAGGGACAAGTTGGCTGCGTTTGAATATTTGCGCATTGTCGAGCGTGACGGCGGGCTGGTTTACGTCGCCCAGCCCAACGGGGCGGCACCGACCGAGTTTGTCCTGACGGAACTCAGCGGGAAGAGGGCCGTCTTTGACAATCCTCGCCACGACTATCCCAAGCGCATCGTGTACGAGGTCTCGGCAAGCGGAGGACTGACGGCCACCATCGGTTTTCTGAAGGGCGGCAGTTCGAGGCGATTCGAGTTCAAGCGCGAAGGCTAGCTGAGATAAACCTCTTGGTCGTCCCAACAGGTCTGGAGGTAGTCGATCTGGCCGGCATGCAGAGTGGCGTGCCAGCCGGGGAGGCCCATGAGTTGCTTCATCGGCATGGAGAATTGTTCGCCTGACGTGATGGTCATCTCGACTTCTTCGGGTGTCAGAGTGTCCAGCGCGGCGACGACCTCGTCGGTGCCTTTCCTAAAGACCTGCTCCATCTCCTCACGGCTGGAGATGGCGTTTTCCTCGGCGACGTTCTTGGCCACCCAGGCGTCGATGTTGTCCGGCTGGGGCAGAGCCCGGTCGCGGAGCATGGCGGCAAAGCGTCCGGCGTAGAGAGCCGTGTGGGCGGCGACGCGAAGCGCCGACTTGGAGGTCGGCGTCGGTGACCAGGTCAGCTTGTCGTCGGGAACGTGCTTGAAGTTGCGGAGGAAGAACTCCATGCCGCTGACGGCGCGCTGCTTGGACAGTTCAACAAAATCCATGACGGCTATTGTGTTCCAATGTGAGATTGACGACTTGCCGTTTGGGAATGCCCTGAACACATGATTTAACGGTATATTAAGTCAAAGTGCCTCGGATTCGAGGATGAGTTCACCTATGTCCATGCAGCCCGCACTCGTGATCGGCGTCTCAATGTTCGCTCTGGCGATGTCGCAGGCTGCATTTGGGCAGAACGACAAGATGACGCCCATCCAAACTCCCAAGCAACCGGATGCAATCGCCCTTGGGACAGGAAGACTTCCCGGGGCAACTGCCGACGAGGCTTGGCACTCGCAATACGGCAGCATGTTCGCCCGCAATGTGACGGTCGCCACTTTGACGCCGTTCCTGCCTCCAAAGTCCAAGGCCACCGGTGCTGCAGTGATTGTTGCTCCGGGCGGCGGCTTTCGGACTTTATCGATGGAGAACGAGGGTTGGAACGTAGCTCAGGCGCTGGTTAAAAGAGGTGTGGCCGCGTTCGTCTTGAAATATCGCCTGAACCAGACGCCGGCGGACATGGCCGGTTTTGAAGAGTCCATGCGACAGATGTTCTCGGGCGCCGCCAGGCGACCACCGGTGTCACAAGACCCAGCAGTGGCTCTGGCACCACAGATCGCCGACGCTGTCGCCGCGTTTGGCCTTGTCCGGGCCCGCGCCAAAGAGTGGAATGTCGACCCATCGAAAGTCGGGATGGTCGGCTTCTCCGCTGGGGCGATGCTCACCTTGTCGACCACTTTGTACGGCAAGGACGTCAATCCAGCGTTCATCGGGTCAATTTATGGCCCACTTAATCCGGTCAAAGCTCCCAGCAACGCTCCGCCGCTCTTTATCGCGCTTGCCGCTGACGACCCTATCTTTGGTAACTCCTCATTTGGCATCGTGGACAGTTGGAAGGCCGTCAAGCGCCCGGTGGAATTTCACCTCTACGAACAGGGCGGGCATGGGTTCGGAATGTATCCAAAGGAAACGACCAGCACCGGCTGGTTCGAGGCGTTTGCGTCTTGGCTTCGGATGCACGGTTACGCGAAGTAGTCCGAAGTCGAACCAGCGCTACCTTAGTGGTCATCGAGTGACCAGGCGCTAGGGAACGCAATTTCCTTTCTTAGTAATCTCGTGAGCCTTGCCATTCTACGTCTAGGCCAGCGGCGATCCGGAGTTCGTGCAACTGGCCGGTGTGCTCGCTGATGTGACGCAGGTTGAGCAAGAGCAACTCGGCACGGGCCATGTCGGCGTACCAAGGAAAACCGCAGTCGTCCGCAACAAGGTCCAGGGCGTCGATCCTCTCATCGACTCGACCCTGGACCTGGCTCAAATACGAAAGGACTTGGTCTGGCGCGTAGGGTTCGATGATTGGAATCTCCGTGCCATCGTCGCTCATCGTCCAGCCCGCTTCGCGTCGGTGGAGCGGCCACCTCTCCCAAGCGTCGAAGCTGGGCGAGAGGAAGCAGTCGGCGTACATGGTCGCGTGGTAAGCGACTTTCCAGTACAAGCGCGGATGTTTGCCTGACAGCCATAGCTCCAGTGGGCAGCCTTCTATGCATTCGGCCAGCATTTTCAGAGCGGCGTGGGTCTGGTTCTTGAGTGCCGTGCGGAAGTCCACAACGCCATTGTAGCGGTCGGTCTTGCATGCACAGAGTCTGCAGGTGAGGCGAAAAATTGGCTTTTCTGCCCATGGACCTATCGTCACTAAGAATTCTTGTCATTATAAGTGACATGAAATCAGTAGAGCCGCGCAAGTACTCCAGTCCGCTGCGGGAGTCTCAGGCCAAGGAGACCCGTGAGCGCATCCTGGCGGCGGTCGATTCCTGGATGCGGGACGACGCCCACGCGGAATTCACCTACGACGACATCGCCCGCGAGGCGGGCGTCGAGCGGCGCACTGTCTTCCGCCACTTCGAAACCAAGGAAGTCCTTCTCGAGGCGTTCTGGGGTTGGATCAACCAGCGCATCTTGCCCAATACCTTGCCGCGGTCGGTCGACGAATTGGTCGAGGGGCCCCGCACGGTGTTCCCCAAGTTCGACGAATCGGACGGCCTCATTCGGGCCAGCCTGCACTCGCGGACAGGCCGAGCCATGCGGTTGGGCACGGTCGCAGCGAGGCGCGAGGCCTTTCGCGATGCGCTTCTCCAGGCGACGTCAGGAGCCAGCGCCGCCGACTTCCGACGGCTCGAGGCTGTCGCCCACGCCCTCTACAGCGCCGCCGCCTGGGAAGCCATGCGCGATTACGCTGGCGTCTCTGGCGCTGAGGCCGGCGACGCGGCGGCTTGGGCCCTCTCGATTCTCATCGACTCCGTCCGCCAGGCACCATCGGGTGCTTCCGCAGACGATTCTCCGAACACCACTGACTAAAGGAAACCAACATGCCTTCCACCATCAACATCACTCGTCCTGCCGAAGCAGATGCCCTTTGGGTCGTGCGCGACCGCGTGCGCTTCATGGGTGATCTCGCCGGCACTGAGCTCTCTGTCCTCGAGGTCGAAGTCCCGCCTGGATCGGGCACTCCTCCTCACATCCACGAGTCTCCCGAAATATTCCGCGTGCTGGACGGTGAGATCACGTTCGGTCTCTTTGAGGACGGGCCACCACAGATGCTTCCCGCCGAGTCCGGCACGGTCGTGACTGTCCCTTCCCAAGTGCCGCACAACTATACGAACACGGGCTCCGGAGCGGCACACATGTTGGTCGTCGTCGAACAACCGATGGCCGCCTTCTTCCGGGACATCGGACGAGCGGAGACCCCGCCGGCCGGTCCGCCGAGCGAAGCCGAGATCGCCGAGGTCATGGCCGCGTGCGCCCGGCACGGCATCGCCGTCCTGGGAGGCCCAGCGTGAGCAGCGCCGCGATGACGCGGGCCTTCGACACCTTCGACCGCCGTCTCACCCGCTGGCTGGCCCGGCACGGAGTCACCTTGCTCCGCGTCAGTGTCGCGGTGATCTACCTGTGGTTCGGCGTGCTCAAGTTCTTTCCGGGCATGAGCCCCGCCCAAGACTTGGCGGCGCGGACGATCGGCAAGTTGTCCTTCGGCTTGCTCGCTCCAGGCGCGGCCGTGTTCCTGCTCGCAGGCATGGAGACGGCCATCGGGTTGGGGCTCCTGTTCGGTCGCCATTTGCGAGCTGTTCTGCTTCTCATGCTCGCCCAGATGGCGGGCACAATCACGCCGATGCTGTTCTTCCCGGGCGAGACCTTCACCTGGGCTCCCTTCGCCCCTACTCTCGAGGGCCAGTACATCATCAAGAACGCCGTCTTGATATCGGCAGCCTTGGTCATCGGGGCGACGGTCCGAGGAGGACGCCTCGTCGCTGACCCGCTGGTACACGACTAGATTGGAGTCCAATCACTGTCTGTGACCTTTTGGTGACCGCCCGATGACCTTGGGTCTTGGGCGGTCTGCTTTCTGATTCGCTGTGCGTTGAGCACAATAGAAGGCTAATGGCTTCTGTTGCCGGTTACATCCGCTTTAAAGCTCGGTCGCGTGCCGCATCGAGCGATGGTGACTACCGAGTCTTGATGCTGCCACAGGAAGTCAGCGACAGCTTGTCCTCACGTGGTTTGGTTGCGGTTGGGGGGCATCTGGAAGGGGAGGACTTCCTGACGGTGGCTTGGCCGGACGGACAGGGTGGGCATTGGATCAAGGTCTCGCCGCGATTCCAAGGTGAGATGGATGTGGAGCTTGCGCAATCGAAAGAGTGGCCAGAACCTGACGTGCCTGCTGATGTTGTGGCGGCATTGGGCCAGTCGCCGGTAGCCCTGGAGCTTTGGAACAAGATCAACGCCGCGACGCGCACTGACTGGCTGTACTGGCTGGACTCGGCCAAGAAGGCCGAGACGCGGGTGAAGCGGATTGCCAGCATGTGCGACATGTTGGCTAAAGGCAAAAAGAAGGTTTGCTGTTTCGACCGGTCGGGCATCTACAGCAAGTCGGTTGAGTGCCCTGTCGGGGACGAGTAAGCCAACCTGACCTTTTTCCTAAGCGGTTTAGTGCTTCGTGTGGCGACGCACTGAGCCCAAGCAACGCGTCTGTATTCACTGGCGATGTTGATGACAGCAGTGGTCTTGTTGGCAGGCAACCTGCAGACGCCGACAAGGCAGTACAAAGGAGAACTGGGGAAGTTCTATCCGATCGGCACGGTCGGGCATATGCCGGGCACGGGTGAGAAGATCGAGAATGGCAGCTCGCGGCTTGTGGCGATCAAGGGCGTCCGGACTGCGCTGGCGTTCGGCACGCAGAAGGAGACCTACGTCGCCGGCGAAGGGCGCATGCTGTTCTTGATCGACGCAGCGATCAAGAACGCTGAAAAGATTCCGATCTTGACCGGCGATTCCCGCTCGTTCTCGATCCGCATGTTCGAGTCGGGGATGAAGCAGGGCGACTTTGCCTACCACACGACAGTCCGACCCGACATGGGGCCGATGAAGCCCAAGCTCCAGTACGGTGAGTCGATGGACGTGGTGTTGGTGTTCGAGTTTCCGTCTCCGATTGCGAAGGTGCGCTTGTCGCCCTATTACAGCAAGTCGTTTGGTACAGATCCGAATTTTGATTTGACGGACAAGGTCGGCAAGTCGGCGTCCGTCTTCGCGCGGGACTCATTGACCTTTGCTCGGACAGCCACTGTGTCCAAGGGCAAGAAGTTCGACTTGGACGCGCTGGAGTTTGTCGTCAAGGGCGTCGAGAAGACGGCGGACAAGGGTTACAAGGTAGTGGTCGATGTGTCCAACCCGATGCCGTTGGCGGTCAAGTGGGGTTGGCAGTACGCGAAGGCCACGGTGAAGAGTGCCCAGGGAACTGAGACCGCTTACTATCCCGACTTTAAAGTGACTTCGGCGGGCACATGGCAGGGTGAGGTGCCGCCAGGGAAGACGGTCACCGGCGAGTACACGTTTTATCCCGCCGATGGTGCGGCGCCGACGAGCTTCGCGCTCCAGATGAACAGCACGAAGCGGGCGGTCACGGTCACGGGGCTCTAGTCGCCTTTGCTGAAGCTGATGCTCCAGTCTTTCCATCCTTCACCCATGGGGAATCGGATGGAGAGCACTTCGCCATCAAGTGTTGTTCCCGTTTTCGGCACGGGCTTATAGCCGTTGGGGACGTGGACTTTCAGCGTCCACTGTCGCTCGGGGCCGAGGAGGATTTTGCCAGAGAGCGTGTTGCCTTCCCACTTGACGTCCTTGAGGTCGACGGCTCCTTGGAGGACGTGGCGGTCGGTGCCGAGGACTTGGGGGTGGCTGGCGAGGGGGCGAAGGCCGATGACTTGGCAGGCGCCTTCGGCGAGGGCCGTGGTGGGAACTGAGCCTTCCACGACGCCGAAGAACTTGTCGTTCCAGAAGTCGTAGGCCAAGTACTTAGTGATGGAGTCGAGCCCGAACTCGTGCATGGAAACGTCGCGCGCCGGGTTTGCTCCTGTGAAGGCGAAGCGGCCGAGGACTGTCCAGTCGTCGCCGCCCTGGGTGCCGTGGAAGACAGCTAGCTCGGGGTCGGGGGCTAGGCT
>JAFDWT010000076.1:9649-44844 GCA_018268335.1 Armatimonadota bacterium
TTCTCCTCGGTGTAGGTGTCCAGCGGGTCGCTGACCATGGTCTGGCAGCCGGTCAGGGCGATCAGCGAAGCCCAGGCGCGGGCCTGGTCGACGCCGACGCGGAGGCACATGTAGTCGGGGTCGTTGTGCCAGACGACGTTGTTCAAGTAGTGGAACTGGGCGATGTACTTCGCCGTCCGGCGCATGCTGGCGACGTCGGGTCCGACGTCTTCGCCGATGCGGCAGCCGTCGGGGATGCCGGCGAGCTCGGGGATCGTGCCCCAGCATGCGAGAAGGTAGACGTCCTTGCCCCAGACGTCTTTGATCTTGCTGAGCATGCGGCGGTAGGCGGTCTCCATGCTCTCGTTCTTAGCTTGGAAGTAACCCGGCGTTTTGCGATAGTTATCGTAGAGGACGTGGCGGAGGGTGTCGACCTTGATGTAGTCCCAGCCCTGGTGCTTGAGCGTCTTGAAGGTGTCGAGGTATCCGGCTTGGAGGGCTTGGTCGTCCATGCCGTCGACGGCGTAGTTGACCCAGGGGCCGCGGAGTGGCTGGCCGTCGGGGCCGTTGACGTAGCGCGGGACAGATGGTGAGAGGGGGAGATAGAGCCCCACCCAGATGCCGGGTGTCATGCCGTCGTTTTTGATCTTTTGGGCCAGGGATTGGAGGCCCGAAGGAAACTTGGAGTTGGCTTTCGTCCACAAGTCGGCCACCGGCTCGGTGGTCTTGTAGCCTGTGGAGTCCATCTGGGGCACGCGCTGGTAGCCGTCGTCCATCTGGACGGTGTCGTAGCCATACGCCTTCAGGTGCTTGCTGAAGAAGGCGCTGGCGTCGGCCATATGTTGCTCGGTGACGTCCTGCAGGTGGGCCATCCACGAGCACCAGCCCATGACCGGCTTGGTCCAGAGCGGCTTTTTCTTGTCCCACAGGAAGTAGCCGAGGTGGTCGCGGTAGTAGTTTTCGTAGAGCTTGACCTGGACCTTGCCGCCCGTCGTGACGACCCGGTAGCCGCCAGGCACCTTGCGGAGGCTGACGCCCTTCGCCGAGAAGACCAGGAGCCAGTCGCCTTCGCGGTCGTAGACCGCGTCGTCGCCGGGGGTGACTGCTCCGCCGAACGTGGAGGCGAGAGCCTTGGAGGTCGAACTCATCGTCCAGGCGTCTGCGCTGGTCTGGATTGTGCCTTCAATCTGGCCGTCGAACGTTGCCAGTTGCGACCTTGTTTGGCGGCCGTTCGGCACGAATTCGGCGGTCTTGGGGCCGTGCGGGTAACCGAGAAAGAGAGGCTGGGCGGGTACCGCCTGCACTTCGTATGACTGAGGCTCGGTCGAGGCCTTGAAGACCACTTGGCCGGCGACGGCAAAGAGCAACGGATCCACTGGCCTGCAGGTTACCTACCCATGGAAAACGGCTGAGCTGTCCCCGAGGCAGGTCTGCAATCGGGAAGACTAGATTTGCTTGCCTGCCCAGTCTTGCGCTCTGAACAGCTGGCCGAACGTGCCATCGTCTATAAGCACGGGCACGAGTGCCCCTGGCAAGACCGACTCGACAGCTCCCGGAGCATGAGGCCCGCCCAGGTCGGTGCGAAGCCAACCCGGATCAAGAAGGTTCATCAGGACGCCGTCGCCGTGCAGCTTGCCGGCGGTGTCATGGACAAACTTGTCGACGGCAGCCTTGGAAACGGCGTAGGCGATCAGCTCTGGCTGGTCGGCGATGCCCGATGTCACGTTGACAATGCGCCCCCACTTCCGCTCGACCATGCCCGGGATGAACGCGTGGCAGATTCGGATGAGGGCCGTCACGTTGACTTCAAAGCTAGTTCGAAAATCGGCGGCTGGGACATCCACCCAGTCGCTCCGGTATGGCGTCATGATGGCGGCGTTGTTGTAGACGATGTCGACCGGCGGCCCTTCGGCAAGTAAGCTGGCTAGCATGCTGTCGACCTGGCCGGCGTCGGCCAACTCTGCCTCGACTTGCATCGTCTGGACGCCCTTACCGGCGACGACCTCAGCTAGGTCTCTGGTGCCCGCCGAGTCCCTGCTGTGCAGGACGACGTTGCACCCAAGGTCGGCCAGCCCCATGCTGATCTGGCGGCCTATACCGCGGCTGGCCCCCGTGACCAGCGCCCACTTTCCTTGAATATTTGCTTTTTTCATGTCGTTAGTCAATGGCGTCTGCCGCCCAGGCCTCAAACCCAATGTCGTCGAAGAGAAATCTGCCTTGCACGTGCTTGTCGGCCACAAATCCCAATTGGAGTTCCACAACATGGTGTGGATCGAATCCATGGGGCTGCTTCAAATCGACCAACGGGATCGTTACCTTGTGCCACTTACCATCAAAGAGGTCCGCACAGTACTTGGTCACGGTCACTTTGTCCGTGTGGTGCTCCGGAGTGTCTAGAACAGCGCCGTTACATAGCAAGTTGATTTGTAGCGGAACAGCCTGAGATTCGGCCTTCATCCAAAACGTGAAATGCGTCGACGGCGTGATGTCCGTACCAAACATCGGGCTGGTCTTGAAGGCAAGCCAATTCCAGCCGGCGCCGATCCAGTGTGCATTGTCATCGAATGTCAACTCGACCGCGCTCGTGCCAGAGTGGGCGTCCTTTGATTGTCTCTGGATGACCGATGTCGTGGGATTGACCCACCCCGCCCCAGCAGTAAACGACTCGCCATTCCAGACCATGTTCGTCCTTGCAACTCCAGATTGCAGAGCACCGCTTGTTTGAGCCAGAGCCTCTTTGACGTACTTGCCCCAATACGGTGTCGGCTTGTAGTCCCAGGCACTGATCAAACACGGTGAGGCACTTGGGTGGAAGCTCCAGGCGGTCCAGCTCAGCTGATGACGCTGGATGTAGGCGAGCACGTCCGGCGCCCAATTCTCTGTGTAAACATTTTCGTGTGGCGGGTCACCAGGTTTCCAGGGCTTCGTGCCGACTTCGCCGACAAACACCGGGAACTTGGCAATGACAGGGGTAACGTGAGTGTCCCAATCCTTTTTCCAAGGATAGATGTGGGTGGCGTACATCACGCCCTGCCCGATTTTGTCTGTCAGTGAATGTCCTTGAACGATGCCCCGTAAGTCGTATGCCCAGTCCAGACCGCCAGCGACGACCACGTTGTGAGCACCTGTTGAACGCACGGCGTCGAGCATGGCCTGCATTCCGGGTGTGTGATATTGCAGATGAAGCCCACGTGTCGGATCGCCGTTTCGCTCGTCGACCAGCCCGCCCTTTTGCCACACGTCCCAGTTGACGTCGTGTGGTTCGTTGTAAAGGTCGAACATCACTGCTGAGTTGTTGGCATACCGTTTGGCAATGTCCTTCCAGAAGGTGATGGAATTGTCGTCCGGCATGCAGTGCTGTGCGACGTTCTGTCCCCACTTGCCGCCGTCAGACCAGTGCAAATCCAAGAGGACATAGCCCCCTTTCTCGGCGATGCGGCGCACCACAGAGTCCACAAGATTCCGATGCGCCAATCCTTTGTCCTTGGCGCGTGAACCTTTGTAGTAGCCAAACCAGACGTCTTGGGCCAAGGGCACCCGGATCAACTTAGCTTTCCAGTCGCCCAAGGCGGTATCCAACGACTGCATGAAATGGTTGCCTTTCGGATCCCACTCGAGACTCGGAATGTTGACTCCCTGCAGCCTGACCAGCTGTCCTTTCGGGTTTTCCAAGTGATTGCCGACGACATGTAGCCGTGCTGGGGCGGCGTAACCAATTGAAGCCAACGCCCAACAAGACAGTAAGGCATCTAGTCGCGCACTCATCGCCACATCTCCTTGGAAGGCTCGGAATAGTTGCTCGAAACCTGCTTGAGAGAGCATTGGGCGAACCAATAGGTTTGGCCAGGAACTGTCCCCAGATTCGTGAACGTGATGCGAGCGTTGGTGTCGTCCCAAGGGCCGGTGAACGCAAACTTCAGTTCCTTCCATTTGGTCGTGACAGGCAGTTCACTCGCGGCACCATGGTGTTCCCAAGGTTCATGGTTCTGCATACAGTTCACAGTAATGACTCCCGCTTTCGCCGCCTTTACCCAGTAGGTGAGCTCGTACTTCGCCCCTTTTTGAATCGTCAAGCCACCTTGATAAAGCTGGAGTCGCCAAGGCTTGTCTCCAACGGATACGACTCTGATTTTCACGGAAGAACCCCGGTCTGGTCTGTCGTGAGCGACCATCACCTCGCCCTTGGCGCCAGATTCCTCTAAGACCCATGGTTTCAGATCTTTCGCAAAGCTTCCGTTTAGAAGCATGTCTGCCTTGGCAACAGGTGGTGACTGAGTCAGTGGAAGCAAGAGGCAAGCCGAAGCGAGGCAAAGGAGGTGGTTTGACTCCTTAGTTGCAAGATGAGCGCGGTGCTTCATGTTCTTTTGTCCAAAATGGGGCGAGATAGACTCGATGTCAAAGGTCTTTGCCGTGGTGCCGTGCACGAAGAGCGCACGATCAATTGAGGTGTCAGCACTATCTGTCGAGGCAAAGACTCCTCCGCCTGACCACGGACCAAGACGAGCAGCAGGTCGACAAAGGCGGCCGAGAGTGGCTCGATGTGCCCGCCTACAGTCGTCAGCCGAGGCGTCAAATAAGTCGCCAAATCCAAATCGTCGAAGCCTACGACCGTCATGTCCTGTGGGATCGAGACTCCTGCGTCCCCGAGGTGCTTGTAGGTGAGTGCGGCCAGGGAATCTTGGTAGGCAAATATGGCTGTCGGAGGATCATCAAGAGCCAATAGCTTCGTGACTCCAACATAAACCTCTTCATCGGATGCGGCTTCTAGAGCCAACGTTTCGCTCAGAGGTACGCCGCCTTCTTCGAGGGCCCTTCGAAATCCGACCAACCGGTCATACGGTCCGCGATGTGGTGGTTTCCCCAGCAAGGCGATGCGACGATGGCCGAGCTCCACCAAGTGCCGTCCCAAGGCATAGCCGCCTTTGGCGTCGTCCCCAGTCACGAGGTTGAATTCTTCGGCCCCGTCAACCCATCCCATAAGGACGACCGGAGTCTTGGAGGCCGACATGGCAAGGACCTGCTCGCGGGCGACGATTCCCCTTTCGCCTGTTACCAAGAGGATTCCGTCGGCACGATGCTCGCGGAGCGATGCGACACACTGGGCCTCTGCATCCTGCTCGGATCCACTTAGGTGCAACTGCAAGCTAAAGCCAGCGGCCTTGACAGCGTCGGCGACATGCTGCACCAACTTCGGGTAGTACGGGTTAGAGACTTCGGGGACGATGAGGCCGATTGTGCTAGTTGAGCGGACTTTGAGGTTACGGGCGACTTGGTTGACTTGGTAGCCCGATTCCGCAGCCAGCTTTTGAATTCGATCCCTGGTTTCCACACTGATCAATGGGCTCCCAGCGAGTGCGCGAGACACTGTCGAGTGGGAGACGCCTGCCTGACGTGCAATGTCCTCCAGTCGCACCATCAGTTTATGTGGCTCCCCGACGCCATGCACACGATTGCAGACATTCTACTTCATGTTGTGCAATCGTGTGCAAGCTGTAGACGAGATGATCCTCAACATCACCTCCGAGATCGCATCGTCAGGAGGGAATCTTGAGACTCTGGGCCCTGGAGTCCAAGGCCTTCAACTCGGCAGTTTGCCAGCTCTGACTGGCGGACTCGACCGGTAGCACTACTTCGTGCCGAGCTTATCCGGTCTGGGGTGGAGCACAACCTTGACGGCGTCTAGATATCCGAACTTACTCACCGTGTCGGGCTCGAGGTAGCTGCCTTCGGTCCACTCGTTCCAGCAGTTGATGTTGAGCACACGGGGGCCGTGGGGCTGCTTCAGGAGGCGGTCTTTGGTGAGTTGGAGGGCTTCGCGAAACCGCTCGGGGGTGTTGCCGGACATGGTGTTCATGAACGGGTAACCGACATTTTCGAAGGCGTCCCGCTGGTCGGCGCGGGGGCTGGAGTCCCAGCCCATCGTCACGTTGGGAAAGTAGGGGACGGCGTATTGTTGGGCAGCCGAATCCCAAAAGGCGAAGTACCGGTCCCGGACGTAGTTGTAGTCCGTTTGCTGCTGGGGCAGGCCGACGTGGTGGATCCAAACATATGAGGTCACCGAATCAAATCCCAGGTCTTTGATGAGCTTGGGCATGTCGGTCGGTTGGCTTTCACCGGGCAGGATGGGCTGACCCCAGACGACGGCGTTCAGGTGGACGCCGGGGAGACCAGCCTTGCGAGCCTTAGCCCGGAGTTGGTCAAGAGCTTGGCGAGTGGCGGCGACGGAGCCAAAGCTCTGCACCAGCTTCTCCAGCTCATAGATGGAGAAGTAAGGCTTGCCGTCGACCTTCCAATAGTTCGGTTTCCGAAAGTAATCGCGGACGATGTGGTCGCCGATCTTTTCGAAGGTCTCCGGCTTGACGCGGCCAGGGTAGAGAAGTTTCTGTGGCGCGCCCTTGCGGTAGGGGTGGATGTCGATCCAGTCGTGGTTGGCCCACATGAGGGCGAACTGGACGCGCTTGTTGTTCTTGGCTTTGAGGTAGCCGTTGTCGATCGGCCGCTCCAGGAACGGGCCGTCGTCGTAGGAGTACCAGTCGAAGATGAAGGCGTCGATCCCGTGGTCCGCGGCCGCGTCGATCTTCCGGGCCATGGCCTTTGGGTCAGATTCGTCGGTGTATCCCCAGAGCGGCACGTTGGGTTGGTGGTGGCCGGGGAAGCGCGGTTTGGCGGCTTTGACCAGTTCCCATTCCGACCAGTCTTTGCCCTTCAGCTTGGTATTGCGGGCGTCGCCCGGGTGGTAGTTGCCAAAGTAGTAGCAGGCGACGGTCACCTTGTCTGCGGGAGCCAAGGTGACCGAAGCGAGCACGAGCGATGCGGAGAGAATCGTTTGGCCGCCTTACGAAAGGGGGACGCTGAGCATCCAGTCGACACCGAACTGGTCTTTGACCATGCCAAATCGCGAGCCCCAGAAAGTGTCGGAGAGCGGCATGTTGACCGCGCCGCCTTCCAGGAGCTTGTTGTAAAGGGCGTCCTGTTCGGCGACGCTCGTGCACTCCAGGTAGACGCTGAAGTTGTTGCCCGGCTTGTATTCGCTTGGAGCGCACCAGTCTGATGCCATGACGGTCACGCCCGGGGCGTCGAGCTGGGCGTGCATAACGAGGTTTTCCATGCCGGGCATCTGCTCGGCCATGGGGGTGTCGGCGACGTTCATGACCATCAGTTCGCCGCCGAAGCAGGTCTTGTAGAACTCCATGGCCTGGAGGCAGTTGTCTTTGAAGTGGATGTAGACGTTAGCTTTGGCGACGTTGCTCATGTCTTGGCTTTCTCCTTTTAAGCAGAGGCCGTCATCATACTCGGGCGACGTTTACCCTTGGCGCTTCACCATCTCGGCGATCCAGATCGGCGCATAGGGTGACGTGCAGCCTTTCGAGACCGGATAGTCCTTGAACGCTCCGATCTTTTCGCCGATAGCCAGGGCTCGACGCCGGTGTTCCGCGTGGTGGATCCCGATCTCGGCCAAGCAATAGTTCATCGTCCACTGCGCGACAGGCGAGGCCGACGGCATCTCTTTCTCGACCCGGTCTAAGAGGGCAGCTAGGTCGAGGCTTGCCGGGTCTTTGAGGACCTTCTCTGTTGTCAGACTCCAGCCCATTCGAACGGTGAAATCGTGCTTTGAGGCCATCCAGGCTTCGCGGCGTGACTCCTTGTCGGGGTGCTGTTTGACGACGTTGCTGAGCCAGTCTGCGACATGGGCGACGGTGACAGAGCCGACCAACTCGTCCAGATCGGCCAAGGAGAGTTGGCGGGGTTTCATCAGCAGCGTCGCCAAGAGTCGGGCGTCCAGGTTGCCGGTCGCCCACAGCTCTTTAGCCAGTTCAGGGTTCGCCTTGATCTCCTTGGCCAGCGCGCGGATGTCGCCGCTCTTGGCACCGAACTGATTGTCGCCAGCACCGTTCTTGGCGTTGTGCTTGTAGATCATCTCGTTGCGCATCCCTTGCAAGCGGGCCATCACATCGTCGCAGGTCATGGGTGGCATTTTACAGGGCGCACGATGCAAAGGGACTGGAATTTGTCATGTAGACAAAACTATACTGGCAGCCATGGACATCAAGGACGCCCTGAAAGGTCAGTACCTCGCTGCGTTCCGCATGCTTCGCGAATGTGTTACCGTCTGCCCGCCCGAGATGTGGCTGTCGGGCCAGCCGCCGCGCGAGTTCTGGAAGATCGCCTATCACGCGGTGTTCTACGGCCACCTGTATATGGGGCAGGGAGTGGATGTGTTCAAACCTTTCCGGTTGCATGAAGATGCCGCACATGACCTCCATAAAGAACACGAATCACCTGCCAAGCCATTGGCTCAAGAAGAAGTTTTGGAATACATCGACGAGGTCATGGCGTCAATCAACTCCACCGTCGACGGGCTCGACCTGGACACCGAAGATCCCGGTTTTCCGTGGTACAAGAACATCAACAAGTTGGAGCACGAGGTTCTCAGCATCCGGCACATCCAAGGACACGTCGGCCAGTTGTCCGAGCTTCTGATGGCCAAGGGGATCGACACCAGCTGGATTTCCCGCCGGGCCTGACACCGTCATCCGAAGTATCGCAGTTGCAGCGTCTGCTCCAGAACGAACAAGCTGACAACGGGTGCCAGGACGACGATCGTGTGGAAGGCCGCCTGGAGGCGGCGGTCAGGTTCCCACGTTCCTTTTCCAGCAAAGGCGAGCGGCAGCAACATCAGGATCGGCAAGAAGTACCGGCCCTGCAGGCCTTCGACAGTGTTGGCTCCAATGGGCGTCCATACCAAATACAGGCCCACCCCGATCAAAAAGGCAATGACCGAAGCCAACCCGAAATAGCCCACCAGCCTTCGCCAATCAGGAGGTGCCGAGAAGACCGCAATCCAGCCAGCGGTGGCAGCAAGGACGACCAGCGCGAAAGGGAAGAACCAACCCGGCATGGGAGTGTCCATCGAACCGAGCGACCCGACCAGCTCGATCACCAGGCCCTTGCCCTGTGTCGCCAGCGTCCTGGCCATGGCGGTCACAAAGATCGCCGGGTGGTGGGCGACAATGGCGGCTTGTGCCGAGGGGTCCAAGACCACGTCGGACCGCACCAGCGGCGTCTGGACAGTCACCGCCATCGCTCCGTGCCAAACAAACGCCGCCATTAGCAAGAGGCTGACCACAGTCAACTTGACCTTGAGCTTGGTGACCGGTGCGAAAAACAGACCAAGGGCGAACAGGGCATATGGCGCTTTGGCCATGGCGACAAGGAGCAAGGCGATGCTGGTGACGACGGCCTCCGCCCGACTCCAACCACGGCCTTCCTGCGAACACCGCCCCAAGACCGCGGCGACCAAAGCCGTCAGGGCGACAATCATCCCGTCTTGCGTCACGGTAGCCGTCAGGAAGACAGGCTTGGGCATCAAGAGAAACGTGAACAGGTAAGGCGCCGCTCGACCTGCGATGCCCAAAGCCACCGCACCGATGGCGACGCACACGACCGCGTTCGCCAGACGGGCCATGGCTAGAGTCTTGATGACCGAAGCTCCAGCCGCCTTGCCCGCCGCCACCGCCAATGTCTGCGGCAGATAGAGGGTGGGCGGATAAACGGCGGAGTTGGGGAAAGGCTCTTGGTCGGTCGCCGTGCCCCAGGCCACCGACTCGGCCTGGGCCATCATGGCGCTGTCGACCTTGGCTTCCACGTGGCTGGGGATATGGGCGAACAGCTGGGCTGCTTGCGAGACCGTCGGTTCACACGTCCCACCTGCGACGAGAACGCCGTTGACGTCGACTTTGTGTCCCACCCATTCGCCGAACAAGGTCAAGTTCGCCCGTTTGAAGTGATTAGGCTCGTCGGGCCCCATGAAGGGCGGCGTCTTCCAGATAGTGATCGCGGCGGCCAAGGCAGCGTAGACCACGTAGACGACCGCCAAAGCCCTTGGCGTCAGTTCAGCCAGTCTCACAAGGAGATATTAACTTCTCATCTCAGCAATTGCGATCCTTGCGCTGATCCTTAACAGCTTTTTCATACTGGAGACCTAACCGTAGGTCGGCCTTTGCGGCCAGCCGGGAGGCGAGTCTTCAAAGTCTTCTTGCCGTCCGTAAGGCGTGATGTCCAGCAGGGCACTGGAATGGACCAAGTTCTCTGTTCCTCGTTGAAAGGTCGAATAGGTGTGATAGACCTCCTCGCCCATCCGCAAGAAAGCACTGACACCAGGAAGCTCCGTAGGCTTCTCCACCTTCGACAACCATGGTGACTCTGCGGTGCTCTTGTAGTTGTATTCCTTGGAACCACGAGCAGGGTCGAAAGTGACGCCAAAGTCAAAATTGAAGTCGCAGCCTTGGGAGGAGTACCATGGCCAGTTCCAGCCTCTCAAATCCCGATAGGCTGCAAGCTTTTCGAAGGGAGCGATCGAGACAATGACAAACCTCACGTCACGTGATTCGAGTGACGACAAATCAGCCAGTGCGTCCACAAAACTCGTGCATCCGGGACAGCCCTTTTCCCACTCAGGCTCAAACATGAAGTGCTGGACGATCAGTTGTGTCTTTCCATCGAAAAGTTGAAACAGGGTATGCGCGCCAGTCGCGTCGTGGAAGACATAGTCTTTGTCCACTTTGACCATCGGCAATCGTCGGCGCATGGCGTTGATCCTGTCGTACTCTTTGGTGTGGGCCTTTTCCGCTGCCAACAGTTCACGCCGGGCGGCCAGCCACTCTTCGCGGGTTGCTACCGGCGGGTGAGCAGATATCGAAGCATTGTCCATTGGTCCACCCATGTTTTCTCGTTGCGGTCAGCGCTGTCAAGTCGCTGGCTGCGTCCGCCCAGCCCGGAGCCTTCGACTTGGCAACATTTTTCCATCTACAAGTGGGCCCACTGGAGGAGACCGCCTAGTCACACGACGTCACGGCTACGGTATCAACCTGCTGCTTGCCAGCATAATGATGGTTCGGCTGGTTGAACCAATGGTGGACCGACGAAAACTAGCTCTTGCCATGGACTGGGTGGTGCCCTCGGACGACTCGTCAGGGGCTGGGACGGACGCATGCGTGCAAGAGGTGCTGGCCATAGTGACCGAGCAGGGTCGGGAGGACGACTTTGCTGCCAATCTGGAAAGCCTGGAAGAAGGGCACCTTTCAGACCAGGACAATGCCTTTGCCCAGTGTTTTATCGAGCTTGTCCGCGACGTCTATTACAGCCTTCCCGGCAGTGGGGCCTGGTCGGACATCGGGTTCAAGGTGACCGACCCGTGAGTGACTTCGACGTCGTCGTCATCGGCAGCGGGGCCGGAGGCGGCGTGGCCGCCTGGGCCTTTGCCGAGCAAGGGAAGCGCGTGCTGGTCGTCGACCGCGGCAAGGATTACCCGCCAGGTTGGGTCGGCCGCGACCTGCTCCGCAACCACCGCTTCAGCCGCTACGGCCACAACACCGGACCCGAAATTGAGGGCAATCCGCGCGTCTTCGTCGCGCCCGACGGGACTGAGACTGTGGTCAAGCCCCACGACGGCGGCTACCAGAACAACGCGATGGCCGTCGGCGGCGGCACGCGGGTATATGGCGCCCAGGCCTGGCGCTTCCACCCCTTGGACTTCCAGATGGCGACGACATACGGCGTTCCAGAAGGCAGCTCCCTGGCCGACTGGCCGTTCGATTACGCCGAGCTCGCGCCGTACTACGAGGAGATCGAATGGGAAATGGGCGTGAGCGGCAGCCCACCAGCTTCGAATATGCCCGTGAGGCGCGACTACCCGATGGAGCCGCTCCCCGCGACCTACCGCACTGGCCCGCTCTCCAAGGCGGCGACAGAGAAGGGCTGGGCCCACCAGCGGGTGCCACTCCTCATCAATTCTCGCCGCTATGGCGGGCGAGGAGCCTGCATCGGCGGGCAGACGTGCGTCGGCTTTGGCTGCGTGATGGAAGCCAAGGCCGGAACGCAGAACACGGTCCTCCCCAAGATGCTCGCCCACCCCGGCTGCGACCTGTGGGCTGAGACTCGAGTGACCCGACTGCTGACCGACAGTGGCGGCCGCGTGACGGGTGTGCAAGTCATCCGCGACGGTCAAATGCAGGAAGTGATGGCCGACGTCGTCGTCTTTGCCCTTGGCGCGATCGAGACGCCGCGCCTCCTGCTCCAGACACAAACGGCTCGGGAGCCACATGGCATTGGCAACAACGGCGACTGGGTCGGGCGCAACCTGCAGGGGCACTTCTATCCCGGTGCGCTCGGCGTCTTCGACAACCTGGTCGCCGACCTGGTCGGCCCCGGTCCGACCGTCGCCATCACCGAGTTCAACCACGGCAACCATGGGATCGTCGGCGGCGGCATGCTGGCCGACGACTTCATTTCGCTCCCCGCCGCCTTTGCCCGCGACGCTCCGGCGCAAGTGCCGCGCTTTGGTGCCGGACTCAAAGAGTGGATGCGAGAGAACTACCGGCGGTCGTTCCATATCTTTGGCCCGACTCAGGACATCCCGAACCCCGAGTGCCGCGTCACCCTCTCGGCCACGGTGCGAGACAGCATCGGTCTGCCGGTCGCCCAATTGCAAGGGACGACTCACCCGGAGACCGTCCGCACCGCCCTCTTCATGCGCGACCGGGCGGTGGAGTGGCTCCAGGCCACCGGCGCGCGCGAGGTCCATCCGCGCCCAGTCGGGCTGGGAATGAGCGCCGGCCAGCACCAGGCGGGGACCTGCCGCATGGCGGCGCGCCCCGAAGACGGGGTAGTCGACCACCAAGGCCGCGTCTGGGGGCACGACAACCTCCTCGTCTGCGACGCCAGCGTCCACGTCACCAACGGCGGCTTTAACCCGGTGCTGACCGTCATGGCGACGGCCCTGCGCTCGGCGCGGCTGTTCAGCTAAACGGGAGGCATTGGATAGAGCGAAGCGGTTCCAGTGCCGTGTGGAGCGCGGTGGCTCCGACACCGCTTTGTCCGGCGCGGGTATGACGCGCAAGTTCGAAGTCTCATGTCTCGTTGACCACCGGGTCAAGCGAGACACTCCAGTGTCGAAAGGAGGGTGCCTCGGACAAAATGACAGGCATGTCAGACGCCCTGCCCGATTTTGATCATCTGCGGAACGAACTCGAAGTCTTCGAACTCATGATCCCCGGCTATGTCGGCAGCATCTTGCGGGCGGCGCGGCTGGTGCCCGACGACAAGTGGAACTGGAGCTTCGTCGACGAGACGCCGACACCGCGCGAGACGGTCGAGCACACCTTCGCCTGGCTGTGGTGCGACCGCCAGCAAATGACCGTCCCCGACTGGAGCCAACACCAGCCCGTGCCAAACCTTCCCGAAGACCGCCTGAGGATGATTGCCGTGCTGGAAGAGGAGGCTATGGCTTGGCGCAGTTTGATCCGGAGTTTGCAGCCTAGTCAATTGGATGAGGAGCTCCCTTGCTGGGACGGCGAGACACGTCTGCGGAGGTCGTATCTGTTCCACATGGGGCAGAACGTGGTCTACAAGGCCGGTCAAATGTGGGTGCTCGCCTTCGGTTTGGGGCTGGATGGTGCCGGGCTGTACAAGGCCCCGTTTCCAGACGAGTACTATCCCTTCGGCAAAGTCAGAACCTGGCCCGCCCCACGCAACCCTGCCTCCAGCCCCTAGCCTCCAGCCTCTAGCTGCAGCGCCATGCTATGCACCGCCTGGCCGCGGACAAAGCCCAGCTTGGTGTTGACCGCCAACATGGGCGCGTTGCGGGTGTCGTTGTCGGTCATCAACTTGGAGTAGCCCTGACCTTTCAGAGCACTAATGCACGCGACCTTCAGGGCCAATGCCAGGCCCTGGCCTCGGTGCTCGCGGCGGACGCCGGTCAGCCACTGCTCGGCTACTCCGGTGTCTTCGGTCCGGAAGCACCCGGTGAATCCGACCACGGTGTCGCCCACCAGAGCCAAAGGGGTCGCCAACGGCAGCAAGTCTTTGTTGCCGGCGATGTGCTCGTCGAAGAACTCGAAAGAGATCGGCGTCGGCGGCTCGGAGCGCGGGGTGTCCAGGCGGATGACCGAGAAGGCGTCGTGCATGGCCCGGCGCACTTCGGGTGAATCGACCTCGGCCAGCATGCCGATGCGGACACCACGTGGCAAGGCGACTTCTGGCCAGGAGAACGAGGCTAGATCGAGCGTCGAGGCGAAGTCGGTCTTGGTCACCTCAAAGCCTCTGGTCCGGGCGAAAGCAAGTGACCCAGCGTCGTCTTCCCGCACCTGGACCCGCATACTGAGACCGTCCAAAGCGCGTGCTTGGTCGAGGGCAGCCTGAAAGAGCGCGCCACCGATCCCTCGGCGGCGGTGGGACGCTGGCACGCTAAGGTGGAGCATGAACTTCTGCGGGTGATAGGCTCCGGCGTCGTTCTGCAGATCGACCCAACCCACCACTTCACCCTCTGACTCTGCCACGGTGAAGCGGTGGGCCAGATGTGGCGGCAGGGTCGCGAAGTCGTCGACGAACTGCTCGACCGAGACCTTGTAGAGGACCGGGTCGGCGTTGTGGATGGCGACGACCTGTTCCAGGTCGGCCAGTTCGAGGGCGCGCAGGCGGACCATGGCACACAGATTCTAGACCGGTGGCAAACTGTGCGGGTGACTCGTGAGTACCCTGCCTATCGCCGACCGGTCTATGCCCGCAACGTCGTGGCGACGTCGCAGCCGCTGGCCTCACAGGCCGGGCTCAGAATGCTCCTGCAGGGCGGCAACGCGGCGGACGCGGCAGTGGCGACGGCGATCGCGCTGACGGTGGTGGAGCCCACGTCCAACGGCATCGGAAGCGACGCGTTCGCGATCCTGTGGGACGGACAGGCCCTGCATGGCCTCAACGCCTCGGGACGTTCTCCCGCCGGTTGGACGGCTGATCGGTACGCCCACTTGACCGAGATGCCGCGACGCGGGTGGGACGCGGTGACGGTACCGGGGGCCGTGTCGGCTTGGGTCGAGGTCTCGCGCCGGTTCGGTCGGCTGCCGTTTGCGAAGCTGTTCGAGCCAGCTGTCTCGTATGCGCGCGACGGGTATCCCGTCACGCCGATCATCGGCACCAGCTGGGCACGGGCGGCCGAGGTGCTGCACGACCAGCCGGGGTTCGCCGAGGCCTTCATGCCGGTGCCCGGGATTGGGCAGGTGTTCCGGGCTCCGGCGATGGCCGACACCCTGGAGCGGATCGCCGAGACTGGCGGAGAGGCGTTCTATCGCGGAGACTTGGCAGAGAAGATCGTCGCCTTCTCCGACCAGTGTGGCGGCGTGATGTCGCGGGAGGATTTGGCCTCGCACCAAGCGGACTGGGTGGGGACGGTCAGCGGAACCTTCTGCGGCCATGAGGTCCATGAGATCCCGCCGAACGGCCAGGGCATCTCGGCGCTGATGGCGCTGGGGATGCTGGACACATTGGGCGACTTGAAGGACATCGACCCGGACGATCCCGCCAGCCTGCACCTGCAGGTCGAGGCGATGAAGGTCGCGTTTGCCGACTTGCACCATCACGTGGCGGATATCGACCACATGCAGGTGACTCCTGCGCAGTTGCTCGACCGAGATTACTTGCGGCAGCGCGCGGGGCTGATCGACCGTGGGCGTGCAGGGAACTTTGAGTACGGCACGCCGGGCCCGGGAGGAACGGTCCTCCTGACGGCCGCCGACGCGGACGGGATGATGGTCAGCTTTATCCAATCGAACTACATGGGCTTCGGCTCGGGGGTCGTCGTGCCGGGGACGGGCATCAGCCTGCAAAACCGGGGCTGCGGCTTCCGGACGGCGCCGGGACACCCGAACTCCGTCGGTCCGCGCAAGAGGCCGTTCCACACGATCATTCCCGCCTTCGCCACGAAGGGCGGGGAGCCGGTGATGGCGTTCGGCATGATGGGCGGGCCTATGCAGGCGCAGGGGCATCTGCAACTCGCTCTGCGGGTTTTGATGCATGGTCAGTCACCGCAATCGGCTAGCGACGCGCCACGGTGGCAGGTGATGGACGACGGGACACTGGCTGTCGAGGCGGCTGTAGGGGCAGAGAAGATCGCCGCCCTCCGCGCCTTCGGCCACCGGGTGACGGTCGAGGAGGGGAACGCCAACCAATCCTTCGGAGGCGCGCAGCTGGCCCTCAAGCGCGACGGCTTCTACGAAACTGGCTCAGACCACCGCAAAGACGGCTGCGCCGTGGGATTCTAGGCGCGCTCTCGCAATCTTGTTGTAGAATATCGTCTACTATGATAGATGCAGTGCCTGTTTCCCTTTCGGCCAATGAGCAGGCAGAAAATGCTTGGGCCGCGGTGTGGAGGGTGATCGCCGAATTAGAAGGCGTGAGCGTCGAGGAAAAGAAGTCGTGCCTGCATGTCTGCGCCGGAGGCGGGGCCTTTCTGGGTGTGCACCCGCGCAAGAACGGTGTGCGGCTGAACATCGTGCTGGACCGAACTTTGGAGGGCCCTCGCGTAGCCAGGAGCGAGGCGGTTTCGAAGCGGAGGTTTCACAACGAAGTGGACTTGGCGGCTGGCGACCAGGTCGATGGCGAACTGGCCGGCTGGATATCTGAGGCACATCGGTTCCGCATATCGGGTTAGTTGTGGCCCTTAGTGGACCAGGCCGAGCCGACGATATTTTTGGTGTTCAAGAACTGGGTCGAATCAACAGCCGATTCTGCGCACTCCAGTAAGGTGGGAACACGTGGGTCACCCTTTGGCAAGAAATCGGAGTAGGTGAAGACGAGAAGGACGAGACGAGTGCCTTGAATCTCAGCCACTTGCCATGATGTGTGCTTGCCTTCCTTATCGGTAGTAGTGATTTTTCGCCAAGCGCTTCCCGCCCGTGTTTTCCCCTTTTCAGCGTTGACAAGGGACGGAATGTTGTCTAGATAGGATTCAAGATCGATCCGCTTTGTCTTATCTTTGATTTCGAAGACAAGCGCGCTGGCCCGCAGAACGACATCTGCGTCCTCTGGATAGTATTGGATGCTGGAATCGTCGACTGAGGGAAAGGCTGTCCAGTCGACAGGGATGACAAATTGGGCGACACCTAATCGTTCTTGAACTCGTTTTGTGCCCATTGCCTTGTCTGTTTTGGTACCGATAGATCGGCATCCGGCACCAAGGAGGATAAGTGCGAGAAGGAAGGTGTCTTTTCGCATCTTGGTTCAGAGTACCGGTCTTTGACTTCTCCGGGGAAGCATCTTAGCCCTGTTTCTCTTGACGTATTGTGCGATTGAGAGAGGCGGCAGCAGTTGGTACGACTCGGTGAAATTGCGGTCTCAGCTGGGTAGCATCGCGACATGCCCAACCCGGTCTGTTTCTTCGAAATCGGTTGCGCCGACGCCCCTGCGACCCAAGCCTTTTATGCCGGCCTCTTTGACTGGAAGATGGATCCGGGGCCGACGGGGGCGATGATCGACACGGGAGAGGGGATCGGCGGGCAGATCAACTCTTTGGGGCATGAGCCGCACCAGTACGTGACGTTCTATGTCGCCGTCGACGATGTCGCGGCGAGTATCGCGAAGGTGCAGGAGCTGGGTGGCAAGCTGATCGTCGGCCCGGTGCCGATTCCGATCGGCACCTTCGCCTGGATCGCCGACCCGGGCGGTAACGTCATCGGACTGTGGAAAGCGAACTCGTAGGCATCGCCGAGAGCGTCCGGCGGGACGGCTACGCTGTCGTCAAGAATGTCGTGCCTTTGTCGGAGGTGCTTGGCTTGCTGGCTGAGGCTGAACGGTCGATGTGCGATGGGGCAGGAGACCGGAACGCCTTGGCCTGGCCGTGGGTGTCGCGACTGGCAGCAGACCCTCGGTTGGCCAGGCTGGCGACGGCTTGCCTTAGTGGGCCTGTGCGCCCTGTGAGAGGGATCCTCTTCGACAAAGTCCCCGGTGCGAATTGGAAGCTGGGCTACCACCAAGACCGCGCTCTGGCCTTGCGCGAGAAAAGAGATGTCGAGGGGTTTGTGGGATGGTCGGTCAAGGACGGCGTCGTCCACGCCTTGGCCCCTGCCGAGGTGCTCGAGCGGATGGTCGCCGTCCGCCTGAGCCTGGACGATTGCGGCCCGGACAACGGCCCGCTCCGCGTCGTGCCAGGGTCGCACTTGCACGGTTTGCTGCCGAAAGGGACTGGAGTGGCGAGCGAGGTCTCCTGCAATTTGTCGGCTGGCGGAGTTGTGTTGATGAAGCCGCTGACGCTGCACGCCTCCTCAGCCGCGACGAGCCCCAGCCATCGGCGGGTGCTGCACATCGAGTACATCACCGGTGGCTTGCCGGGCGGCTTGGAGTTTCACGATTGGTCGTGACCATGCAACTCGTCAGCGAGCCGTCGCGCTCGGTCGGGTTCAGGGTGTGTTGTGTCCACTTCAATGACCCGGCCGCCTAGGTCGAGGGGCTCGCAGCGACCGTTCATCAGGTAGTCCCGCCAGCGCTCGATGTTGTCGCCGTCGCAGTGGCCGGGGTGGCGTGAGCCGTCGGCGACGCGCGCTTTGAAGCGCTCAAAGACCACCTCGCCATCGGCGACGCACAGAACTTGGACGATCTTTGCGCCATAGGATTCGGCCCAGTCTCTGTACTTGGCGGTATCGAATTGCGGGTTGAAATTGGCTTCCATCACAAACCCCACTCCGGCTCGCAAGAGAGTTTCGAGGACGTAGTTCATCACCGCGTGGGTGGTGCCGCTCAGGTGGTGCGCCCACTCGCGGTCGCGGACGCCGAGGTCGTCGAAGAGCCGCTCCTTGACGTCGTCCTTGGTGAAGAGCGGGAGTCCCAGGAGCGGGGCCAGCTCCCGGGCCAGGGTGGTCTTGCCCGTAGCCGAGATTCCATTCACCAAGACGATCAGCACGCCGCCAGCATACTGAGGCGACTCCCAGGGGCGCGACCTGGTAGAAACAGATCACACATGGCCGCGACTGTCGATGATCTTTTGGAGGGTGTCCGCCGCTCTCGGGCACACTTCCTCAAGCACCTAGAGGGGCTGACTGACGAGCAATACGACTGGAAACCCTACGCTGAGTGCAAGGCCGTCCGGGAAACACTGACGCACCTCTTATGGGTCGACCGTGCGGCGCTGGACACGATGGAGACGGGCCAGATGCCGACCAGTATGGGCATCGAAGTCGAGGATTCTTCGCTGCCGACTATGGTGGGACTCCTCGAAGAATCTCACCGAGCCCTTGTGGATTACATTGCGGTGACCTACCAAGACGCACCTCTCGACGCGCCCAACACCTTGTGGGGCGACGACCAGAAGTTGATCAACGCCGTGCCTTACTTAGCGAGCGAGGACTACTACCACGCCGGTCAAGTCGCCTATGTGCGATTGGCGACAGACCCGGCTTGGGACTACTACGCCCAGATTTACGGCGTCGCATGAGGTGGCCCATGTCTGGTGGCGCGCTGCAGCGGTTTCGGCAGAGCATGGACATCGACTACGAGAAGTGGCACGACGGCGTCGGCTACGACCTGGAGGCGATCGACGCTTTTGACGACCGTGACCGCCGGGAGGCGGAGAAACTGCTGGTGCCTCGGGCCGCTCAGGACTGGCGCGACTTGGAGGCGCTGGACCGGTTGGGGACGCCTCGGGCGGTCGACGCGATCCTGAAGACGCGCAAGCACAAGAACCCCGAGACCCGCCTACGCGCCCACGACTATGGGCCGCCGCCGACCCAGGCAGAGTGGGACGCCGTCTTGACCTACGCCTGGCCGCACGTCGAGCCGTACTCGGGCCTCACGTTGGCGAAGAGGTGCAGCATGGAGCACCCGAGCCAGGCGGTGGTGGCGGCGGTGTGGAAGCAGGTGCGCGAGCCGAGCGTCAACGCGTACCACGCAGCGGAGACGCTGTGCTTGATCGCCGGGATCATCCCGCATGAATATGACTTCACCTATCGGGAGATCTATTTGCGGCTCAACGGGCCCCGGACCGACGACCGAGATTTGGCGGTGGCGCAGGTGGAGGCGCTGTGTCGCGACGGGTTGGCTCGGTATGTCCGGGGTTGATTTGAAACTCTGCCGTTTTGGTTGCGGTTCTTCGAATCCGGATGGAGCCCGAGTCAAGCCCGGGATGACGGGTGGTGGATGGGAGCGCTAGGTGCTTGGCACTGGAACCGCTTCGCTCTATCCAGTGCCACCCACTACGTCCACCACGTCGTCGATTCGGACGACGACGACTGTCGCGTTGTCCGAGCCTCCGCCGACCAGGGCGGCGCCGACGAGTTTCCAGGCTGCTTCGCTGGGGCCGTGGTTGGCCAGGATCTGGTGGATGTCGGGGTCCTCAACGTGGTTGGTCACTCCGTCGGAGCAGAGCATGAAAACATCACCGGGCATCAAGGTCATCTGAAAGATGTCGGGGATCACGTCCGCCTCGGGGCCGATGGCGCGGGTGATCATGTGGCGGTAAGGGCTGGCTTCCGCCGCTTCGCGGGACATCATGCCAGCCCGCACGGTTTCCTCGACCCACGTGTGGTCGATGGTCAGCTGTTGCAGTTCACCCTCGCGCAGGCGGTAGACCCGCGAGTCGCCGACCTGGGCGATGAAGCCTTGGTCTTGTAGCAAGATGAGCGACGACAACGTCGAGCCCATGCCTCGCCGGGCCTGCACAGAGCGGCCGACGTCGTGGACAAACCGGTTGGCGGCGGCAACAGCGCCGCGGAGGGCGCCCTCGGTTTCAGACGTGTGGTTGCGATAGACGTCGATGAAGGTCTTGGTCGCCAACTCGCTGGCGATCTGGCCGGCTTCGTGTCCGCCCATGCCGTCGCAGACGACGAAAAGCAAGCCTTTGCCGGCCAGTTCTTGCTCGGTCTCGGGGATGAAGAACTCGTGCTTGTCCTCGTTGTTCTCGCGGACACGCCCCATGTCGGTTTTGGCGCCCACGGACACTAGCGGTCGGAACCGCAGCTCTACTGGAGCGACCAAGGCCTGGACTTCAAATTCCGCCGTGATCTCTTCCATTTCAGTCCTTGAACCTGACTCGCAGCTCGACGGCTCCGAGTTTGACGACGTCGTCCTTGGTCAGCTGGACTTTTTGGCCGACGTTGAGCTTGGCTTCGTTGAGCAGGGTGCCGTTGGTCGAACCGGTGTCGGTGAGCCAGACGCCGGTTTCCGTCACCTCGATCTCGCCGTGCCGACCGCTGACATAGGGGTCGCTGACGACGATTTCATTGTCGCTCTTGCGGCCAAAGGTGTGGGTGCCCAGTTCCAGCGCCACCTCGCCGTCCGGCATGACTAGCCAGGCTACCGCCGTGCTCGTCGTCGGAGCCGAAGAGATCGCGGTGGTCTTGCCACCGATGGCGGCCAGCGTCTTGTTCACCTCTCCGGGCAGGCTGACTGTCATCTCAAAGCCGCCGAACGAGACTTTGTCGCCGTTGCCCAGCGCTTTCCGCTCGCCTGCGCCGAGCCTGGAGCCGCCGACCGACGTCCCGTTGGTGCTGCCCAAGTCTTCGATGAAGACTGTCATGCCATCGAGCGTGGCCTTGGCGTGTTGCCGGCTGACCCGAGTGTCTTCGACCAAGACGTCGCCTTGGCGGCCGACGACGTTGCCGCCGGGGCGCAGAATGTGCTCGCGGCCGTTGCTGTCGACGAGGACCGGCAGCTGCACGGCCGGGGCGCCAAAGGCGTCGCCGTCCAACGCCTTCTCGAAAATCAGCCCGCAGTCGACGCACCACATCATGCCTGGGGGGTTAAAGGTCTTGCAGACAGGGCATTGCACCGGCTTGATCGTTTGCGTCGCGTTCAGACTCGGCCCCGTGCCCATCATGGTCTTGTTGGGGTCGAGCACCGATCCCATCTGGGTCCGGTTAGGGTCGGCGACGGGCGGTGCTCCCATTTGGGTGCGGTTCGGGTCGTTCATAGGGGGGGGCGTGCTCTCCGGCGGTGCACCACCATTTCACCACAAAAGCGGGGAAGTTGGGGCGTCAGGCATGTATAGTTGGCTCCAAGCCATGTTCCAGAGTGCTCCAGCCGCCTTACTGTTTCTTGCCTCCCTTGGCGCTCCTTCTGCTTTGAGCGCCCGCGATGGGATTTACGGCGAGCCGACGCCGATCACTCCGACGCGCCTGCGGGCCCATTTGGAGTTCGTCGCTGACGATCTGATGGAAGGCCGCGACACGCCCTCGCGCGGTTTGGACACCACCGCCCTTTACATTTCGACACAGCTCAAGCTGTGGGGCGTCAAGCCGGGCGGCGACAATGGCTCGTATTTCCAGTTCATTAACCTAGGATCGGCGGTCGCCGACGCCGAAAAGACCACGATGAAGCTGGCCGGCCAAGACCTGAAGTTCGGCGAGGACTTTGTCGCCCAGGGCTCCACGGGGCAGGCCAACGGCAAGATGGTGTTCGTCGGACAGGGCTGGATGATCAAGGAAAAAGGTATCGACCCCTACAAAGGTGTCGATGTCAAAGGCAAGCTTCTCCTTGTTGCTGGAGGCCAGCCTACCGGTTTCCGCCGCATCATGCGGGCTGGTAAGGAGGGGGTCGACTTCCTGTCGCCCGAAAGTGCGGTGAAGTTGTATGGTGCGAAGGGCATCGTGCGAGTGGCCAGCGATGTGGACTTGGCCGGATGGGACAGGCTGAGCGGCAAGACTCCGCCACGAGCCTCGGGCCCCAGCGCTAAAGTTGCAGACGTGCCACTGGTCATCGTCAAACCCGAGGCGATGCAAAAGGCATTGACCTCGCAGGCCAACGCTATCATCGCCAACAACTCACCGACACCGCCCAGTGCCGCGATTGATGCGGACGTCTCCTACAATGTCGTCATGAAGCCGGTCGCAGTGCGGACCGAAAACGTGGTTGCGATCATTCCCGGCTCCGATCCGACGCTGAAGGCCGAATACGTCGCTTTTGGTGCCCACATGGACCACGTCGGCATGGGCGGTAACGGGCCGGACAAGATCTTCAACGGCGCGGACGACGACGGCTCGGGCACGGTCTCGATCTTGGAGATCTGCCATGCCTTTGCCACTGGGCCGAAGCCTAAGCGCTCGATGCTGTTCGTCTGGCACTGCGGCGAGGAGAAGGGCTTGTGGGGCAGTAGCTACTTCACCAACAACCCGACGGTGCCAATCGACAAGATTGTCGCGCAACTCAACATCGACATGATCGGCCGGAGTCGCAAGCCGGGTGACACCAACGCGGCGAACAAGATGCTGACGGGCCCGAACGAAATCTACGTCGTCGGCAGCAAGCGGATGAGCGACGATCTGTACAACGCCAGCGTCGCGGCGAACAACGACCTGTACAAGTTGCAATACAACTACCACTACGACGAGCCGAACGACCCCGAGTCGATCTTCACCCGCAGCGACCACTACAACTATGCGGTGAAGGGGATTCCCATCATCTTCTGGTTCGACGGGGTCCACGAGGACTACCACCGACCGGGCGACGAAGTCAGCAAGATTGACTTTGAGAAGATGGCGAAAGTCGCGCGCACCGTCTACGGCCTCGGCTTCCGGCTGGGGAACGACGCGAACCGGCCCAAAGTGCTCCGCTCGGCAACCGGCGGATGAGCAGCCGCAAGCGGATCGTCGTTCTGGGCTCGACCGGCAGCATCGGCCGGCAGACGCTTGACGTCTGCCGGCGGCTTCCAGACCGCCTGGAGGTCGTCGGCCTGGCCGCCAGAACATCCGATGAGCTTCTGCAGGCACAGGCCGATGAGTTCGGTGTCAAAAACGTGGCCCTGATGCAGGTCGGTGGCTTGCAGGCGGTGACCGATCTGGCCACCTTGCCTGAGGCTGACCTGGTCGTAGTCGCCGTCGCTGGTGTCATCGGGCTGCGGCCGACGCTGGCAGCGGTGGAGGCGGGGAAGCAGGTGGCCTTGGCCAGCAAAGAAGTTTTGGTCGCTGCCGGCGAACTGTTCGCCCCCCTACTGAAGAAACACAAAACCCTGCTGACCCCCATTGACAGTGAGCACAGTGCGGTCTTCCAGTGCCTGCAGGGATACACACCCGACCAGGTGCAGAAGGTCGTCCTGACCGCCAGCGGCGGGCCGTTCCGAGGGAAGTCTCGGGCCGAACTCGCGGGAGTCACAGTCAAGCAGACGCTCGCCCATCCGACTTGGAATATGGGAGGCAAGATCACGGTGGACAGCGCCACCCTGATGAACAAGGGACTCGAGGTCATCGAGGCCAAGTGGCTGTTTGACCTGAGCCTGGACCAAGTCGAAGTCGTCGTCCACCCGCAGAGCATCGTCCACAGCTTTGCGTTCTTCAAAGACGGCAGCTCGCTGGCGCAGATGGGCTGGCCCGACATGCGGTTGCCGATCCAGTACGCCCTCCTCTATCCCGAGCGCGTAGAAAGCGGTCTTAAACCATGGGATCCGGCCAGTACGCCAACGTTGACTTTTGAGAAGCCCGTTTTGGACACCTTCCGGTGCCTGGCGTTGGCAAGACTGAGTGCCGAGACGGGCGGCACCGCGCCCAGCGCGATGAACGCGGCCAACGAAGCGGCGGTCGCCGCGTTTCTCGACGGCAAGTGCGGGTTCCTGGAAATCGCCGACCTAGTCGAGCATGCTCTGTCGAGCCACGAGCCGCAAGAGGTGACGCTCGACAACATCGAGGCGGTCGATGGCTGGGCCCGTGCAACTGTCCGCCGACAATTAGGGTTAGGATAAGGAAGCATGACGCCGTTTGAGCAGCTGTTCAACGCGTTGAGGGGAGGGGTCGCGTTCGTCCTCGTCCTTACCGTGTTGGTCGCCGTCCACGAACTGGGCCACTTTTTGGCCGCGAGGATGTACGGTATGAAGGTCGACGCCTTTGCCGTCTTTCTGGGCGGCGTGCGCAAGACCGACTTGCGGGGCCACCTGCTCCGGCCTCTTGGCCCAAAATATCCGATCTGGGCCACGGCTGGCCTGGGCGCGGCCTTGTTTGCTTTTGGCACAGGGACGACAAACGTGACGGTCGCCTTGCTCGGCTTGGCGGTGCTGGGGTTTGCCGTTCCGGCATGGATCGCCTTGCGGCTCGAACAGCTGTACCACCTGCCCGAACTGGCAGGGATCCGCCGTGTGGTGATCGGCGCGCTGATCGGCGGCGTCGCCGTCACTCTGACTTCGGGCTTTAGCCGGGGCAACCTGGTCGTGATCGGTTGCGCAGCGACGATGGGCGCGTGGATCGGCCTGCTGGCCGCCTATTATGCTCCCCTGATGCTGCGGTCGGGCCCGCCCACGGGAGACCCCTCCGCCGATGAGGAGATGGGGCACGGCGCCGTTCTAGTCGAAGGCCAGCCTGTGGCCGTCCGGTTCCGCCCGCTTTGGCACAAGATGACAAAAAGCGGCGTCGAGCTGGCGGTCAACGTCATGCCGCTCGGCGGCTTTGTCAAGATCCACGGCGCCCAGCCGCAAGATGACGGCAGCGAAGTCAATATCGAAGGTGGGCAGTTCAGTAAGGGTCCGTTTGCCCGGTTCGTTGTTTTCGCAGCTGGGCCGATTTTCAGCCTGGTGCTCGGCGTGTTGTTGGTGTGGGTTTCGCTTTTGGGGCAAGGCAAGCAAGGCCCGCCGACCAATGTCGCGTTGAAGGTCCAGGCTGGATCGCCGGCGGCAAAGGCCGGTTTGAAAGACGGGGACACGATCGTCGCCGTCAATGGCCAAAAGGTCAACAAGGGGCTCGATGCGACGAAGCTCGTCCGGTTTTCTTATGCTGAGTCGAAAGACGGGCTAGTCGCCGTTCCGGTCGAAGTCACCTATCTGAGAGGGACAGCCACACAAACCGTTTCGATCACACCCAAGATCGGGCCGGCTGAAGACGTCTACGACGACGACGGCAAGAAGGTGGTGGACCACAAGCCATATGCCCGTATGGGCGTGATGTTCAAGCCAACGATGGTGCCAGTGGCTCCCGGCGAAGCCCTTGAGTTGGCGATGTTGCAGCCCATCGGTGCAGTGATCAACTTGGCCAAGATCAGGTCGGCGCGCGAGGCCAGCGACAACGTCGGTGGCATTGGGACTGTGGCTGTCGCCGCGACCGACTCGGCGCGCGAGGGCCTGTGGCCGGTGGTCCAAATGGCCGGAATGCTGAGCATCTCACTTGGTCTGATGAACCTGCTGCCCATCGTCCCGCTGGACGGCGGGCAGATGGCGATTGCCTTAGTGGAGATGTTCCGGCGCGGCAAGCGGCTGAGCCCTGCGGTGCAGGGCCTTGTCACCAATGTCGGCGTTTTGCTGATCTTGGTGTTGTTCGTGACCGTGTTTTCGGTCGACCTGCGCCGGATAGCAGGCACCCCGTCGAACGAGACTCCGATGTCCGCCCCCAAGTGACCCCGTCGTCCTGACCATTGGCCTGTCGATGAGGCAAAATGGCCCTTATGCGTTCGCCCGTCCTCGCGCTGGCAGTCCTGTCGGCCCTTGCGCTTATCGGATGCCAACAGACCCTGCCGTTTGGCGGAAAGCCTAGGACAAAGGAAGAGACCAAATTCGCGGTCGTCAGCCTGAGCCCGAGTACGACCGAGCTGGCGTATGCGGCGACGTACTCTGTTCCGCTCAAAGGTCGAACGGACGCCTGTGACTTTCCGGTGACGGCCGCTAAGATCCCCATCGTCGTCCACAACACCAAGATCGACTACGAGATGCTGAACGGCATCAAGCCGGACCTCGTCATCTATGACCCGGCCCTGTATTCCGATGCTGAGGTCGAGAAGATCAAGCAGACCGGCGCCGAGATGATGCCCTTTACGGCGAAGAACTTGGAAGAGTACGAGGCCTACATCAGAAAGCTTTGCGTTCTGGTGGGTGGTGAGACCAACGCCAGCGAGTACATCGACAAAGTGTATGGGGCGCGCGAGATCGCTCTCAGCGGCGTCAAGGGCCGCGATGTGAAGGCAATGGTCCTCATGGGAGGCAAGGGCGGCGACCACATGGCTGTCGGCACCGAGTCCATGTTGGGCGACCTGGTCAAGGAGTCTGGCGGACACTTGATCGGCCCAAAGGGCGACAAGTTTGTTCCGATCAACATCGAGGAGGTCATCAATGGCGACCCTGACATCATTTTCTGCCCTGATGACAGTTACGACGCGATCAGTAAGGATCCGCGTTTGGCCAATCTGCGAGTGGTCAAAGAGAAGCGGGTATTGCCGGTCAAGGCGGACGTCCTGCTCCGGGTCGGATCGCGCGTCGACACCTTGATCGCCGCCTTTGGCGCTGAGTTGAGGCGGGCAGCCGACGACCACGACGTGGCCAAGTCGAGCAAGCCGGCGGCGGTGGGGCAGTGAGCCACGCCGAAATCGGCATCTTTGGTGGCTCGGGCTTTTACAGCTTGCTGGAGAACGTCCAGGAGATCAAGGTCGACACCCCCTACGGCCCACCCAGCGACCGCATCATGCTCGCCGAGGTCGGTGGTCGCAAGGTCGCCTTCCTTCCGCGCCACGGTCGCGAGCACACCCTGCCGCCCCACAAAGTCCCTTACCGGGCGAACGTGTGGGCGATGCACAAGCTGGGCGTCAAGGCGATCATTTCGCCCTGCGCCGTCGGCTCGCTCCAGCGCCACATCGAGCCGGGTAGCTTCCTGGTCGCCGACCAGTTCGTCGACCGTACCAAGGGCCGCGACGACACGTTCTTCGACGGACCGATCGTCACGCACGTCTCGCCAGCCGAAACCTATGACCCCGTCCTGCGCCAGTTGGCTGTCGAGGTCATCCGCGAGCACGGCATCGTCGCCCACGATGGCGGCACCGTGGTCGTCATCCAGGGCCCCCGTTTCAGCACCAAGGCCGAAAGCGCCTGGTTCACCAACAACGGCTGGCAGATCATCAACATGACCCAGTACCCCGAGGCGTACCTCTGCCGAGAGATGGGCATGAGCGTGGTCAACATTTCGCTGGTCACCGACTTCGACAGTGGCGTGGTCGCCGACACGACCGCGGTCACCGCCCACGACGTGCTGGAGGTCTTCAAAAGCAACAGCGAGAAGATCCGAGGGGTCGTTCTGGACTTGATCAAGCGGATGCCCAAAGACCTCGACGCACTAGGCGCCCGCGAGGCGCTGAAGTACACGCGTGGCGACGGTCACGCGGCTTCGGACCTGGACATTCGTGTTTTTGAGTGATGTCCGCCGTCTGTAGAAGTACTGTGAAGTTTTTGACCCTAGGTTGCGCCCTCCTGGCGGCTTCATTGGCCCTGGCCCAATCGGAGCCGACGGTGCTCGGGCAGGTGGACGTCGCCGGACGCAAGGTCGACCTGGTTGCGCCGACATCCAAGGGCATTTACGAAAACTCCAAGACCCTGAACCTGCCGGACGGTCGCAAGCTGGCTTGGATCAACGGCATGCTCAGCGAGCCGTTCCGCGTGAACGGCGGCTGGTCGGAACTGACCGCCTGGCCGAAACTGGACTTCTCGGGTGCCAAGCCGTTGCATATCAAGGTGGTCGTCGCCACGTCGGCGTTTGCCGCCAGGGACGGCAAAGGGCTGCTGGCCAGCCGGACTGGCATGACCAACGCCGAGCTGGCCGACATTGATAAAGCCCTGGCCCAGGTGAAGGCTTTGCTGGAAGTCGCTGGCGGAGGCAAGGTCAAAGTGGAGTTTTCTGTCTCGATGGAGAACGTCCCCACATTTCAGTTTTTGGAGACCGGCAAGGACACGGCGGGCGACCCTGTGCTGAACGGTTCGGCCCTCCGTCCGATTGTCAACACCGATCCCTTTGCGACGGATGACAACAGCTACTGGGGGCCGTTTTCGGCAACTGTCTTGATCCACTCTGGGATTGATCTTTGGAAGCCCCTGCAAGCGTATACCTTTGACGGCATTGTCGCCTACCACTCGGCCAAAGCCATTGGGCCGCTGGCTCCGGCGATCCTGGCCAAGATCGGCAGCGGCGAGCGGTGGGTGCCGCAGATCACCGGCTTTGGCCAGGACATCGTGTCGCGTCCAGACGTGCCTCATGGGTTCAGCGGTCACTCGGAAAGCGTGCGCCGCGGCATGATCAACGACACCGAGGTACTGCTTGTGCAAGAGACAGTGGCAGACTGGGTGAAGGAACGTCTGGCTGGCAAATCGGCTCCGTATCGCATGGGCGACGAATGGGTGTTCCCGATCCCGGGCGACAAGACGTCGAGCATCGCCACACTGCTAGGGCTCCCCGATCCGGGCACCTCGAACGCCGCCGCCTACGACCCGCAATTGCCCAAGACGGGCGACCTGAAAGTCCGGTCAGTCGAGGACGCAGAAGGCAAACGGACGGTGATCGACTTGCCCAAAGCCAACTACACGGTCGGTACGGTCGCCTTGCCGGTCGATGTCAGCCAGTCCATTGGCAAGGACAATGTCAGCCTGAGCCTTCGAGTGCGTACCAAGTCGCATGAAGCTTGGCGGGTCATTTTGGGCGAGAACACCTATGTGTTGACCGATGCGAACACCGGTTTCGGCCGCGGTGGGCAGGCAGTGCAGTTGGTTTTCGACGGTAACTGGGAGCAACTGTCTTTGCCCCTGCCGAAGACTTCTGCGAACGACTTGATGGACCACTTGACCGGTCGGTACGAGGTTCATTTGACCCTTGCCGACGCGGGCCGATTTGACACGGCCGCGACGACCATCGAGGTCGCCGACGTGAGCTTGGTGGTCGACGCGAACAAGACAGTTTTGCCGAAGACTTGGGCCGACCCTTATGAAGACTTGCGGGGTCTGGCGGAGTTGGACTCAGCTCAAACAGCACGCATCGTCGCCGACCTGGCCAGCCCCAATGTCACCACGGCGACCCAAGCCGCCTGGGTTTGTTCGAGGGCCAAGGCACCCGGTGCCCTGCCGGCTTTGCTGGCCCAGGCGCAAAGCTCCAATACGGGCCTGGTCTACGCCGCCTGTCGGGCAATCAAAAACCTAGGCACCCCTGAGTCTTTCGAAGCCCTAAAAACCGTTCTCGACGTCGGCCCGTTCGAGACGAACCGCCGTCTCGCCCTAGCCGTGATCGGCTCGGATGTCGACAAACTCGCGCTTAAGGACATCCAGAACCTGCTGGTCGCGCGGACTTGGGCTGGGCGATTGGCTGGTGTCGAGGCGTTGGCGAAGATGACGGTGCCGAATAAGCCGGTGCAAGTCATCACGATGCTCCAGGACGAGGATCCCAGGGTCCGACTGGCGGTCGTCCAATCGGCCGAAGGCGACGATGAACTCAGCGCCAAGCGGCTGCTGTATGTCGCGGTCAACGATCCCAGCCAATTGGTCCGCCAGTCGGCGTTTATCAAGCTGGTCGACTCCAAGGTGGAAGGAGTCCGGGTCGAAGCGGCCAAGGCAGTGCGAAACGAGTCGCAGTCAGTGGCCGTCGCGGTGCTGGCGCACATGGCCGAAAAACCCAAGCCTGCCAACCGTCCGGCTGTGCTTCAGGCGGTTGTTGATCCGCGGCCGATGGTCCGCTTCTCGGCGCTTATGGCCCTGGTGTCGATGCCCGAGCCGGTGCAGGTCGCTGAATTTCAGAACTGCTTGTCCGACGACGACCCGATGGTCCAAAGTGGCCTGATCGCGCTGGCCACTCAAAAGAAGGTCGCCCTGCCGGCTGACGTCGTGGCGAAGCTCAAAGCCAGTCCAGTGCCGTGGGTGGCAGCTGCCGCCAAGGCCCTTGGCGGTGGGTCGCAGTGAAGCTGGTCATTGGAGCCGATCACGCAGGTTTTGAACTAGCTAGCGAACTGGCGGCCCACTTGGTGACCCTGGGCCACCAAGTCGAACAGGTCGGCGCCAACAGCACGGAGCGATACGACTACCCGGACGCCTCAGACCTTGTTGCCGCATCACTCTTGGGCAACCAGGCGGAGTTTGGGATCTTGGTCTGCGGCAGCGGTATCGGCGTCAGCATCCGGGCGAACCGGTACATGCACGTCCGGGCGGCGCTGTGCACCAGCGTCGAGATGGCTGAGCTCGCCCGCCAGCACAACCGGGCCAACGTCCTTTGTCTGGGAGCCCGTATCTTGACCGGCGACCTGGCGAAAGAAATCACCGAGACTTTCCTCAAGACGCCAGAGGACCCGTCAGAAAGACATGCACTGCGCGTCAAGAAACTCGATAGTCCGCTGAATTGTTGATACACTAGAGATTCTGATCGCCATATGAAACAGACATTTCGAGTCCTCGGGTCGACCGTCGGCGTGCTTGCCGTGGTCGGTTGCGTGGCTGCTGGACACTTCGCCAGGACGCGCGTGGACATGGGCCGCAGCGTCGCCAGCGACAACGCGTCCAAGTTCATCCAGCGCCCGGGCCTGCTGGCCAGCAACACCAACCAAGACCATTTGACGGAAGGCGAATACTTCTATCTCGTGACCGACCTGCTCCACCGCGAGTACGTCGATCCGTTCGAAGTCGACGCCAAGATGGCTTCTGGAGCGGTCAAGGGCATGGTCAATAGCCTGCTGGACCCGGACTCGACCTATATGTCGCCGGCTGCCTTCACCCAGTTCCACCATGTTCGCCAGGGCGAAGTGGAAGGTGTCGGGGTCGAAATCCGCTACGTTTTTGATCCGGAGATCATGGCTAAGGCGCAGTCGGGGTCCAAAGGTTTCGACCCGCTCTTGTTGCTTCCCAAGATCGTCGTGGCCGCGGTTCTGCCTGGTGGCTCCGCAGAGTCGGCAGGCGTCCAGGTCGGCGATGAGATCCGGACGGTGGGCGAGAAGTTTGTGATCACGGCCAACGACATCAAGCAGCTGCGCCAGATGCAGACGGCGGTCAATGAGAAGAAGGAAGACCCCCTGAAGCTGGAGGCCCTGCGCAAAGAACTGGAAAAGAAGGTCAAGGCTAACATCACCCCGGCCAAGGTCCGCGACCAGCTGACGCTGGGCGACAGCGGCGAGGTCGCCCTTGGATTGAACCGCGACGGCAGCGACGTCCAAGTCAAGCTCACCAAAAAGCGCTACACCGTCGAGGCTCTGAAGGCCACGGCTGAAGGCCCGGTGAAGCTGAGGTTCATTGAGGGTGCTGACAAGGCCCTGGCCAAGTTGGACTGGACCCAGCCGGTGACACTGGACTTGCGGGAATCGACCCAAGGCGATTTTGCTGTGATGCAGAAGTGCTTGGACACCCTTTTGCCAGCGCAGACGGTCGGCGTCGTCGCTTCGGAAGGGAACCGCAAGACAGACGTGGTCTCCCACGGGCCGGGCCTCAGGGCGAAGCATGTCGAGCTTTTGGTCGACGACTCGACGGCTGGCGCGGCGGCGGTTTTTGCCCATTCGTTGGTCGCTGCCGGATATGCGACGTTTGTTGGCAAGCCGTATAACGACATGAAGTGGATCGAAGAGCATTCGCTTCCAGACGGCAGCGGCTATACGCTGGCGATCGGTGAGTTTGTGCCGAAGGGCAAAGAGGTGTCCAAGTGAAGTGGTGGAAAGTCCCCGTTGTCCTGCTTGGCTGCGCCGGCGGCTTTGGAATTGGTTTCTTCCTGCGTGACGTCAGCGCTGGGCGCGCGCCGAGCGGCGCGGCTCTAGCTGCCTTTGCCACGAATGGCAACAAGCCGACGCCGACCGAGGTCTTCCAAAGGAATTACGACACGATCATCCGTAAGTACGCGCGGTCGGTCGACCCGACGAATCTGCGCTATGCAGCGATGCAAGGCGCGGTGTCGAGTCTGGGTGACCCCCACACGTCCTTTTTGGAGCCGGTGGTCGCCGACCGCTTTGCCATGGAGACCCACGGTGACTTCGTCGGCGTCGGCGCCCGGCTGAGCGACGACCCCCAGGGCGCCAAGGTGGCGGTGGTCTTTAAGAACAGTCCGGCATCTCGGGCCGGCCTGAAGGTCAACGACGTGATCGTGCAAGTCGACGACAACAAGGTGGCCGGATGGGACACCGACAAGATCGTCAAGCACGTCAAGGGCGAGGCGGGCACCGTCGTCCACTTGACCATCCAGCGGCCCGGCGTCGCGGGGCTGCTCAAGCTCCAGGCGACCCGCGCCCAAGTCTTCATCCCGACCGCCGAAGCCAAGGTGCTCGATGGCAACATCGGCTACATCTCGGTCGCGACCTTCGCCGAAAACACGCCCGGCCAGTTCGACGACGCTCTGCAAGAACTGATGAACAAGAAGACAGAGGGCCTGGTCATCGACCTGCGGAGCAACCCCGGTGGGCTCTTGAACGCGGCGAGCGCGATGCTCGGCCGGTTCGCTGAGAGCAAACAGGTGGTGACCATGAAGCTGCGTGGCGGCCATGTCGTTGAAGAGAAGTCTCCGGCAGGTTCGGTCTGGCCGGTCAAAGGGCCGGTCGTCATCCTGATCAACGAGGAGTCGGCGAGCGCCAGCGAGATCTTCGCCAGCGACATGCGCCATTGGGTGAAGGCCAAGCTGGTCGGCGAGCACACCTACGGCAAGATGTCGGTGCAGACCGTGCACACGATTCCGCAGGACATGGCGAGCCTGAAGGTGACGATCGCCCGCTACTTCGTTCCGAGTGGGGAAGACTATTCCCGCAAGGTGGACGACGACGGCGCGTTCTTGAAGGGCGGCATCGTTCCCGACTATCCGGTCGAGCTGGACTACAAGCCCGACACGATGATCGGCGACCCCGCCAAGGACAACCAACTTGCCAAGGCCATCCAAGTCCTGAAGGGCAATCCGACCGAGCCTCCACCAACGGCTCGGCTGCAGGCTCGCATCGAGCGGTCCGACGAAGCCCAGGCTTGCTAAGCCTGGGCTCTGACGCCGAAGGCACTGGAACCGCTTCGCTCTATACAGTGCCACCCGTCAGCGGGTGGCATTCGTAGGACCAGGGTTCGCAACGCCAAAACAGGTACAATCACAGTCGGCCCAGGTTCAAAATGCCCGGGCCGACTGACACCAGTTGCCAGGAGAAGCAGTGCCCGACCAAGACCCGAGAATCTCCATCGTCCCGATCGAAGACGAGATGTCGCGCAGTTATGTGAACTACGCGATGTCGGTCATCATCGCCCGCGCTCTGCCCGACGTGCGCGACGGTATGAAGCCTGTCCAGCGCCGCATCCTGTTCGCGATGCGCGACCTGAACCTGACGCCTGACAACTCCACGCAAAAGTGCGCCAAGGTCTGCGGACAGACGAGCGGTGACTACCACCCCCACGGCGAAGCCATCGTCTACCCGACGCTGGCCCGAATGGTCCAGAACTTCTCGCTCCGTTATCCGTTGATTACGGGGCAGGGCAACTTCGGCAGCATCGACGGCGACCCGCCCGCCGCTATGCGGTACACCGAGTGCCGCCTAGCCCCCATCGCTATGGAGCTGATGGAGGACCTCGACCGCGAGACGGTCGACTGGATGGACAACTACTCCAACACCAGGCAAGAGCCCGTCTGCTTCCCAGGCAAGTTTCCAAACCTCTTGTGCAATGGCAGCCAGGGCATCGCCGTCGGCATGGCCACCTCGATGCCGCCGCATAACCTGACTGAGGTCTGCAACGCCATCTTGCACCGCATCGACGAACCGGAGTGCGAGCTTGAGGCGGTTATGAACCACCTGCCGGGGCCCGACTTCCCGACCTATGGCCTGATCATGGGCACCAAGGGCATGAAGGACGCTTACGCCACCGGTCGTGGCAGCGTCATCATGCAAGCCAAGACGATGATCGAGCCAGGCGACGCCGGTAAGAGCGTCATTGTCGTCACCGAATTGCCCTATCAGGTCAACAAGAAGAGCCTGGTCGAAAACATCGCGCAGATCGCCAAGCTCAAGAAGTTTGACGGCATCGTCGGTGTCAACGATTACTCGGACAAGCGCGGCATGCGTATAGAGGTCGACATCCGCCGCGACGTGAACCCCAACCGAGCACTGAACTACTTGCTCAAGCACACGTCGCTGCGCACCTCGTTCGGCTGCATCATGCTGTCGCTGATCGGCAACTCGCCGCGCGTGTCGCCGCTCCTGACCCTGCTCGACGAGTACATTAAGCACCGTCGCGACGTCATCGAGCGCCGGACCCGCTACGAGCTGTACCGGATCCTCGAAGAAGTCCACCGCCTAGAAGGCTTCCAAATCGCGCGACGCTTCCTGGACGAGGTCATTCGGGTCATCCGCCAAGCTTCCGACCCGGACCAGGCTCGCGTCCAGTTGGTGCGCCAGTTCGACATGTCGCCCTACCAGGCCAACGCGGTGCTGAACATGCCGCTCCGCCGCCTGACCCAGCTGGAGCAGTCCAAGCTGGAGGCCGACTACAAAGAGGCCCTGCGCCGGATGCAGGACTTGATGGACATCCTCACTGATCCGGTCCGCCTGACCAACGTCATGCGCGACGAGATCAGCGCATTGCGCGACAAGCACGGCGACGAGCGTCGGACCAAGATCATCGGCAGGGAAGTCGGCGAGTTCACCGAAGAGGACTTGATCCCCGAAGAGGAAGCCATTGTCAGCGTCAGCCGCGACGGCTACATCAAGCGCATCAGTCTGGACAGCTACCGCCAGCAAAAGCGCGGTGGCAAGGG